>JALYYI010000216.1 GCA_030946705.1 Actinomycetota bacterium
CGGGTTGGGACAGCCGCTGCAGAAGGCAGCCTGATCCTGCGCACCCCAGATGTGATCCGCACCTCATGCCGAAATTAACAAACGCAATGGCGTTGCAGGTCTTCGTCTGGCCTTGCATTAATCCGAAGTATTCGATCAACACGATCCGTAGGAGACACACCACTAAATGCCAAGCCTGGAACTTGAAATACAACGCGAGCAGCTCTGGAACCGACGCTTCGATCCGAATGTCGCAGACATCAACCAGCTGTGCGACTCCTTGAAGGAACTCAAGCCAGGCAGCAGCGTGCCCTACGTTGATCCCATGCACGACGTCGGCGAGTGCAGAATCATCAGCCTCTACTCGAGCGTCGGCACAGCCGCCGATTCGGGCTATATTTCGGCCGGCGACGACGACGCGGCGACGCGCATGCTGGGCGTGTACTGGCAGGTCGGCCTGAAGCCGGAATACGTTATGCCCTGGAACGCCTACCCGTGGTTCGTTCCCGGCGAGCCGAACGGACGGCTCACCAAGGAGCAGATAGCCGAGGGAGTCAAGCCGCTGCTGAAGTTCCTGGCCCTGGTTCCGCGGGCGTCGGCCATCGTGGCGCACGGAACCGAAGCCCACAGGCTCGCGGCGGCATTCCTGAAGACAGAAAACCGGATGATCTACCGGCGCAGCTTCAAGACCTACAAGGTCCGCGCTGCGGACAGCCGCGGTCTTGGCGGGTCAGTGGCCCGGCAGGAGCAGGGGCTGGAGGAAATGCACGTGGCCTATGCCGATGCCATGGCCAGGACGGGCCTTGCCGCGCTGAACCGTTAGCCAGCCCGCCGGGCCTGAGTGGAGCCGCTTTCCGCGGGATCGCCGGACGCTCGGCTGGGATGGCCCGTGCCAGTTGCCCGGGACCGCCGTCGTCAGTGCGACGTTCACTCAGGGCGTACAGCCCACCGGATTAGCCTTGCAGGCCGGGTCGTTCTATATAGACAACGACCACCTCAAGGAGGTGCGCGGTGAGCACGATTCCGGACCGCCCTGCCGGTTCCCGCGAGGCGAAAGATCCGCTTGACAGCTATTCCCAAACCGTCATCAGAGTCGCCGAGACGGTCACTCCGCACGTGGCCGCAATCGAGATGACGGGCAGCGGCCGCAACGGACCGTTCCGCATCGGCGCGGGCTCTGCCGTGGTGTTCACCGAGGACGGCTACATGCTCACGAACGCCCATGTGGTGGCCGGGGCCACGGCCGGACGCGCCGTTTTCGCTGACGGTACCGGCACCGAGCTGCACATCATCGGAGCGGACGCGCTGTCCGACCTGGCCGTTATCCGCGGCCTGTCGCCGACCCCGAGGCCGGCCGAGCTGGGCGACGCCGAGCTGCTGCGGGTGGGCCAGCTGGTCATAGCGGTCGGCAACCCGCTGGGCCTTGCCGGATCCGTCACGGCCGGCGTGGTCAGTGGCCTGGGCCGCTCCATCCCCACCTCGTCCGGACGGAACCGGCGCGTGATTGAGGACGTCATTCAAACCGACGCCGCCCTCAACCCGGGCAGTTCCGGCGGCGCGCTGGCCGATACCAGAGGCCGGATTGTGGGCATTAACACCGCGGTTGCCGGAGCCGGACTGGGTCTTGCCGTTCCCATCAACGCCACGACCCGCCGGATTATCTCCGCCCTGCTGACCGACGGTCGCGTCCGCCGCGCCTACCTTGGCCTGGTCAGCTCCCCGATCCCGCTGAATGAGACCGTTGCGCTCCGGACCGGGCAGCGAGAGGCACTGCGCGTCGTGGATGTCATCGCTGGCTCTCCCGCAGATCTTGCCGGCCTGAAGCCCGGCGATCTGGTGCTCAGCGCCGGCCGGCGACCCGTCTCCAGCGCCGAGAGCCTGCAAAAACTGCTGTTCCTCGACGCCATCGGCGTGCCGTTGCCGATCACCGTTCTCCGCTCGGGCGCCATGGTGGATGTCATTGCGGTGCCGCAGGAGATGACCGATGGAATCTGAGCCCTCACGGGCCCGGTGGCTTATTCGCCGCTGCCGTCCTTCCCGGGTGAACCGTCGCGATGGCTACTCCGTAGGAAGGGAATGATTGTGAATATCCACGAGCCAGGACTAGTCGCTGATGCCAGCGCCGCCGCTGTTAGGAATGCCACGAACATCCCCCGCCAGCCTCCCGCTGCACTGCCGCTGCCCGATCCTGCGTGCGGGCAACCCGCCGCCGGCGTTCCGGTGGGCAACGCCGGAAGGGGCATTCGCTTGGTGGCGGCGTCGTTCTGAGGTCGGCGGACGACGGCGGCAAAGCTCCCCGCTAACGGGCTGGAACAGGCCGCTGCACGAACGCCCAGTCGGGTAAGGCAAAATAGTTTGGATGACTGAAACACCAGCAAACCTGAACACCAAGATCTATGCCACCATCGCCGCGGAGCTGGGCGTGCAGCTGTGGCAGGTGAAGGCCGCCGTGGAACTTCTGGACGGCGGGGCGACGGTGCCGTTCGTGGCCCGGTACCGCAAGGAGGCCACCGGAACGCTGGACGATACGCAGTTGCGTGAGCTGGAAGAGCGGCTGCGCTACCTCCGGGAGCTGGAGGACCGCCGCCGGGGTGTTCTGGAGGCCATAGAGGCGCAGGGCAAGCTGACCGCGGAACTGAAGGCCGCCGTCGTCGGCGCCGAAACCAAGGCCGCGCTGGAGGATCTGTACCTGCCGTTCAAGTCCAAGCGGCGGACCAGGGCGCAGATGGCGCGCGAGGCCGGGCTGGAGCCGCTGGCGGACGCCCTGCTCGGGGATCCGAACCGGGATCCCGCGCGGGAGGCGGCCGGATACCTCAACGCGGAGCACGGCATCGCGGATCCGGCGGAGGCGCTCGCCGGTGCGCGGGCGATCCTGACCGAGCGGGCCGGGCTGGACGCGCCGCTGGTGGCCGAGCTGCGGGAGCGGCTCTGGACGCAGGGCCGGATGCGCGCACAGGTCAAGGCCGGACAGGAGGCCGCCGGCGCCAAGTTCAAGGACTATTTCGACTTTGCCCAGCCGCTGAACACGTTGCCCAGCCACCGGGTGCTGGCCCTGCTTCGCGGCGAAAAGGAGGGTGTGCTCCAGCTGGACCTGGCGGAGGCGGATCCGCGGGATCCGGCAGCCCTGCAGGCCGCCCGCGGACGGTACGAGGCCGCCGTCGTCGGCGCCGAAACCAAGGCCGCGCTGGA
>JALYYI010000223.1 GCA_030946705.1 Actinomycetota bacterium
TGGGTTGGCCTGACCGGTGGTGAGCCTTCGGCAAATGGGGCCTGTGCAGCTGCGGCTGCACGGGCCCCATTTCTGCGTCCGGGGCCGGAGCGCGTGTCCGGGGCGCGGCGGACGGTAACGACTCGAAATTGCCCAGCATCCAGGGAGATAACATGACAGCAGCGATCCGTGAAGCAACGGCGGCGGATGTCCCCGCCTTGGTGGCCCTGGCAGCCGTGACGTTTCCGCTGGCCTGCCCGCCGGCGGCCGGAGCGGATGATATTGCTGAATTCATCCGGGTCAATCTTGGTCCGGACAGCTTTGCCACCTACATCGGCGACCCGCAGCGGATCGTTCTGCTGGCCCATGCCGGTGACCAGCTGCTGGGCTACAGCATGTTGGTAGCGCTGGCCCCGTCGGACCCACAGGTGGCCGCCGCCCTGACCATCATGCCCTCCGTGGAGCTGAGCAAGTGCTACGTGCATCCGGACGAACATGGCGCGGGCCTGGCCCGGAGGCTGATGGAGGCTTCCGTTAGCCGCGCCGCAGTGGATGGCGCGGCCGGCGTCTGGCTGGGCGTCAACAACGAAAATGCCCGCGCGCTACGCTTCTACGAGAAGAGCGGTTTCCGCAGGGTGGGGACCAAATCGTTCCGGCTGGGGAGCCGCCTGGAACTCGACTTCGTGCTCGAACGGGCGGTTACATTCTTTGATCCCTCGGCCTAGTATTTGACTACCTTTGAGAAAGAAGCTTCAAGGATGAAGTCTGACCTCAGTATCGAAGTGTTGCACGCGCCGCAATCCCTGGACGCTCCGGATGCCGGCGACTTCCTGGAAGCGGCCGAGCTTGCCAATCTGGTGGAGGAACTAGACCAGGGAAACAGCGATTTCCGGACCAGCCCGCAGGTCCGACTGGTCCGGGCGCAGCCGGATGGCTACCAGGAGCAAACCGTCCTGCTCGCCCGGTCCGGCCGCCGTATCATCGGCCTCGCCGGCATCGAGGTGCAGCTGAAGGACAATCTGCATCTGGGCAACGTTGTCCTCCAGGTGCACCCGGACTTCCGCCGCCGGGGTGTAGCAACCGCCCTGTACGCCGCCGCCGTCGAACGCCTGACGGCAGCGGGACGGAACACGATTGCCGGTTGGAGCGACCATCCCGCGGAACCGAATTCAGAGGAGGCCCCCGGCAACGGTGGCATCCTGAGGCCGAGCACCGGGGCCGGGGAGGTCCCGCTGGAAGCCGGCGCGGTGGCGTTCTCGCTGGGTCTGGGGTTTGGCCTTGAGCAGGTGGAACGCATGAGCGTGCTCAGCCTGCCCGCGGACGCCGAGCGGCTGCAGGCGCTGGCGGCCGGCGGCGGCCGGGCCGACGGCTACGAGCTCATCAGTTGGGGCGGTCATTGCCCGAATGAATTCGCCGCTGGCTATGCTCAACTGCGGCAGCGCATGAGCACGGAAGTTCCGCTGGGCGGTTTGGACCTGCGGGAGGAAACGTGGACCGTGCCACGCATCCGCCAGGACGAGTCCAAATACGCCCGCACGGGAGGCCTCCTGCTGGTGACGGCCGTCCGCCATGCCGCCAGCGGGGCGCTGGTGGGCCACACGGTCCTGGAGTACCACCCGGAGCATCCGGAGGTCGTGTTCCAGGACGATACGCTGGTCCTTCCCGGGCACCGGGGCCACAGGCTGGGGCTGCGGCTGAAGCTGAGGAACCTTGAACGGCTGGTTGCCGACTGGCCCGCAGCCAAACGGATCTACACTTTTAACGCCGCGGAAAACGGCCACATGTTGGCCATCAACATCGGCATGGGTTTCGTGCCGGCTGGCTGTACGGGTATCTGGCAGAAGACCTTCCCGGCGCGGAGCACGACGGACCTGACCGGGCCCGCCTCGTGAGCGGCCTGTCATGAGCGGCCTGTCATGAGCACCGTGCAGATCGACCAATTATGGGTGCCGGATTCGCTCGGGAAACCGGATGCGGCGGATTTCCTGGCCTCCGTCGAAGTCTGCCGCCAGGTCCGCATGCACACCTGGGGCAATGATGATCTGGCGTACACCGCTGATGAAATGCTGCAGGCCTTCAACGATCCGTACGAACGGTACGTGGTGTTGCTGGCCAGGGTTGCCGGCAAGATCGTGGGTCGGACCGGAATTGCGTTTCCGCTGACAGACGCCACCCACCTGGCCTATGTGACGCTGGACATCCTGCCGTCCGCCCAGGGGCAGGGGATCGGGCGGGAGCTGCTGGCAGCGGCGGAGCAGTTTGTCCGGGGCGAAAACCGGCGGGTCGTGATGGTGGAAACCAGCCACCCCGCCCCCACCCGTCCGCTGCGCGATGAGGAGCGGCTGGGCGCCGCCAATGGCGTCGGCTTCCTGCCGCTGAGCAGCCGCGAGGTGATCTTCGCGCAGAAGGCCGACTACGAGCTGCAGCAGGTTGAGCAGTTCAGTGCCTGCCGGATTCCGCTCGACAAGGCGCTGGTGGCGGCGTTGAAGGCGGGGGCCAGCGCCGTCCAGGGCGGCAGGTATGCCCTCCACCAATGGCTGGACAGCTGCCCCGAGGCGTGGCTTGAGGAGATAGCCCGGCTGGAATCGGTGATGGGGGCCGCGGGCGGAAGCGTTGCAGGGCCGGCCGACGACGGCGTCGTCGAGGAAGCGGGCGACGATGCCGACGAACCCTGGACCGGGGAGCGGCTGCGCGAGGCCGAGGCGCTGGCGCTTGCCCGCGGCCGCCGGACGCTGGTTACGGCGGTGGAAGAGAGCGCCAGCGGCACGCTGGTCGGCTTCACCTCGATCTCCGTCCTTGGCCACAGATCGGACGTGGTCTTCCAGGACGACACGGTGGTGCTTCCCGAACACCGGGGCATTGAGCTTGGCCTGCTTATCAAGGTCGCGAACATGGAGATGCTGGCTGAGCATTTTCCGCTGGCGAGGACCATCTACACCTGGAATGCGTCGGAGAACACCTACATGCTGGAGGTCAACGGGAAACTCGGCTTCGTGCATGCGGGGGTCACGGGACGGTGGCAGAAGAACCTGGATGTCTTCGGCTGACCCGGAACGGGTCGCCCTGGATTGGTCGCGCTGGTAAGACCCTGGCTGATTTGGCCAAACGGAGGGCGGTCCCGTAGGCTTGGACTACCAAAGACCGTCGGTCGATGGAAATCCACTCCTCCGGGCGTTGCTGAATCATGCGGCCGTGTGCGGAGAACCGAGTGGGCTTTCATCCGAAAGTCCCCTCCAAGGGCGGCCGGCGCAGGTGAACGAAGCAAGTCTCCGTGGGAGCCGAACACTGTTCGGAAGACCATGTTGAGCCGAAGCCCCGTGCATCTGCGCGGGGCGTTTTTAGTTGGTACTCATTTAGTTGAGTGCCCATCTAGCTGGTGCTGTGAAAATAGTGCCGTTCTATGGGCGGGACCCGAACTGACCGGCATTAATTTCCCGGAAGGAGGGTTATGGCAACGCCGAACAAGGTGGCAGCCGTGGAGGAAATCACCAACGATTTCAAGGAATCCACCGCCGCAGTCCTAACCGAATACCGTGGGCTCACTGTTGCACAGCTCAAGGAGCTGCGTGTTTCTCTCGGCCGCGAGACCAAGTTCTCGGTCGTCAAGAACACCCTGACCGCCATCGCGGCCAAGGAAGCGGGTGTTGACGCGTTTGACGGTCAGCTGGCCGGTCCTACCGCGATTGCGTTCATCAGAGGTGACTCTGTTGCAGCAGCAAAGAGCCTGACGGATTTTGCTAAGACCAACAAGGCGCTGGTTATCAAGACCGGCATCTTCGAGGGCAAGTCAATGAACGCCGTCGAGGTTGCAGCCTTGGCTGCCCTTGAGTCGCGTGAACTGCAGCTGGCCCGCGTCGCCGGAATCCTTAAGGCTCCGATGGCCGCCGCCGCCCGCACGATTGAGGCGCTGCGCCTCAAGCTTGCTGAAGGCACCGAGGCTCCGGCCGCTGAAGAGGCACCCGCTGCCCCGGAAGCAACTGCTGCCGACGAGGCTGCTGCGCCAGCTGAAGCTGAGACCACCGAGGCCTAGTCCTCACAGGAACCTATTCCTGGTTCCACCCTGAACTCCATGAGGACTCAGGTTTAAGACCCGGCCTGACGGCCAAGAACAGAAGGAGCGCCACACATGGCTAAGCTCACCAACGACGAGCTCATTGAAGCTTTCAAGGAACTGACCATCATCGAGCTCTCCGAGTTCGTTAAGCAGTTCGAGGAGACCTTCGAGGTCACCGCTGCTGCTGTCGCAGTCGCAGGCCCCGCCGGCGGCGAGGCTGCTGAAGAGGTGGAGAAGGATTCCTTCGACGTTGTCCTCGAAGCCGCTGGCGACAAGAAGATTGCCGTCATCAAGGAGGTGCGCGCCCTGACCTCCCTCGGACTGAAGGAAGCCAAGGACGTCGTCGACGCCGCCCCGAAGGCAGTCCTCGAAGGCGTCACCAAGGAAGCTGCCGAGAAGGCAAAGGCTCAGCTCGAAGAGGCCGGCGCACGGGTTACCCTCAAGTAAACAGCGCTTCAGTTTCAGGGAAGCCCCGCACCGATTGGTGCGGGGCTTCGCTGCTTAATCCGTTGCCTGCACACCCGTTCAGTTGTCACTTCGCGCCCCTGTGGATCGAAAACATGGGCGCGAAGTGCCAACTCAACGGGGAGGGCGCTAAGAGGGCTCGGAGATGTCCAGCACGGTGGCCTCCAGCGCCGCCACCAGCTCGTCGGCCTGGACGAACAGGCTGAAACCGTGCTCGCCGGCGCCCATGGCCACGCGCTGCCCCAGCATTGCGGCGTCCGCGAAGACGGGCCACGCCGTCGTGCTTCCCAGCGGTGTGATGGTGCCGCGCTCATAGCCGGTCGCATGCAGGGCGACGTGCGGCGACGGCATGGACAGCCGGTTAACCCCGACGGCGGTGCGCAGCTTGGGCCACGAGATCTGCCTGTCGCCGGGGATCAGCGCGAAAAGGAAGGTGTCATCCGGGCGCTTGAGCACCAGGGATTTGACGATGTCCGCCGGCCTGATGCCCAGCACCGCGGCGGCCTCCGCCAGCGAGCCGGCCGGTTTACGGGCAAAAATCTCGACGGCCAGCTTCAGCTCCGCGGCCGCCGCGCGGACCCGCTCAGCCGCCATGCTCAGTCCCTGTACAGCAGCAGCGCCTCGCCCTGGCCGCCGCCGCCGCACAGCGAAACGGCGGCCTTGCCCTTGCCCCGCCGGTTGAGTTCGGTCGCGGCGTGCAGCGCCAGCCGCGCGCCGGAGGCTCCGATCGGATGGCCCAGGGCGATGGCACCGCCGTGCAGGTTGCATTGCTCCAGTTTCATGTCCAGGTCCTTCAGGGACTGTACCGCAACCGATCCGAAGGCCTCATTGATCTCGATGAAGTCCAAGTCCGTTGTGCTCCAGCCCGCCTTGGCCAGGGCACTCCGGATGGCGTGGGACGGCTGCGAATGCAGCGAGTTGTCCGGTCCGGCGACCTGGCCGGGGGAGCCGACGACGGCCAGCCAGGGCAGTCCGTGCTCCTGGGCATACCCGCGGCTGGTAAGGACCAGGGCGGCGGCGCCGTCGCTCAGCGGCGAGGAGTTGCCGGCCGTGATGGTGCCCCCCTCCGAAAAGGCCGGCTTCAGCGGGGCCAGCGTGTCCACCGTGGTCTGCGGCCGGATACCCTCGTCCGCGGTCAGCAGCAGAGGATCACCCTTGCGCTGCGGGACCGAGACCGGCACTATCTCCGCGTCAAAAAGTCCGGCTTCCGCGGCGGCTGCGGCACGCCGGTGGGAGGCTTCCGCGACAATGTCCTGGGAGAGCCGGTCGATGCCCAGCACGCCGTTCTTGCGCTCCGTTGACAGTCCCATGGAATCGCCGTCGAAGGCGTCGGTGAGACCATCCCGGGCGGCCACGTCCAAGGCCTGGATGGCGCCGTAGGTCCAGCCCTGGCGCGAACCGGGCAGGATGTGCGGGGCACGCGTCATGGACTCCTGGCCGCCGGCCACCACGATGGCGGCATCGCCGCTGCGGATCATGCGTGCGGCGTCGATCACTGCGGTCAGTCCCGAGAGGCACACTTTGTTGATGGTCACGGTCGGGACATCCCAGCCGATCCCGGCGCCGATGGCGCTCTGTCGTGCGGGGTTCTGGCCCGCGCCGGCCTGCAGGACCTGGCCCATGATGACGTGGTCCACCTCGGAGGCGGCCACGCCTGAGCGCTCGAGCGCCGCGGCAATGGCCTTGGAGCCAAGCTCGACGGCGGTGAAGCCGGCCAGCTGGCCGTTCAGCCGGCCCTGCGGCGTGCGGGCCCCGGCGAGGATGACAACATCATGGGGATTTGCGGTCATTGAAATCTGCTTCTCTTTCCCTGGTTCGCCGCGCGGGTCATCTTTGACCCACGCGCTCTAATAGAATCTAACAGTTTGCCCTGCCGTTGTATTTCGTCCCGCTTCCATCCCGGTGGGCCTTCGGCAGCCCGGCGCGGGTGTGTGGTATTGCGCGCTCTGGACAAAGGGGTGAGGTTTGCCGTATTGTAGAACCTTGCGTCTCCTCTCTTAACCTCAGCCTTCATATAGCGGTGGGCAATGCCTAGGAA
>JALYYI010000226.1 GCA_030946705.1 Actinomycetota bacterium
CGTGAGGGTTTTTTCAGAAATCCAACTGTATTTTAGGACATTTGCATCTGAGGTGACGGTGGACTCGACGCCGAGTGCCGCCCGTGGGAGTTCAATGATGCGGCCGGACGGAGACATGACTGAAGCCTGGAGACCGGTCCCGTCTGCAGTGGCTAGGACACGAACACTCGGAGTGGACTGGTCGAGCACAAATCGGTGGGCCTGATCGAGGCAACGGGAAACCTGGCAAATGCCCGTTTCCTGGGCGATCGGCCGGCTTCCCGGAGAACTGATTCCGTCGAACGCAAGCAACAAGCTGTCGATGTCAGTCGCGAGGTGGAACTCGCCGGGAACGGGCACAGTCAGGGTCCCGCAGTCGGGCCCCTGCGCGGCGGATTTGGCGGTGACCACAGATTGAAGGAACGAAAAATCGCTGGGATCGCCGCTACCACCCTGTAACCCGATTCCGAATAATGCGATTCCTGAGGACCGGAGCTGGTCGGCGACGCCACCAGAGCGACAGATGTCACCCATGGCGGCTTGTCTGACCTGTTCGGCAGCTGCTTCATTGGAGATCTGAATGCCAGGGGCAAAAGGCTTTTCGGAGCCGAACGCCGCCTTGTCTGCGTCGTTCTGTCGCACCGTATAGCTGATGCCCCCGTCCGTGAACCAAACTACCGCTTGGCAGCTCTGTCCGTTCGGTCGTGATGCGCTCTGTGCGGCCAGGGACTTGCGGGCCCCATCCAGAGCAGTCCAATAGTCGGTTTCCATCCCGTTGACCCGGTCCTTCAGAGATCCAATGCTTCCCTGAAGCTGCGGAAGAGTAGCCGAGCTGAGGGCTGTCCAGCCTTCGACAACGTTGTAGCTGTTGGCAAAGGCGCTGATCGCTACATTTACTTTGGCTTTCGAAGCATTGGCCGATTTCGTCAGCTGTTCGATCAGGTACGCGGCCGACGTAACCCTGGCGTTGTCAGGATCGCTCCCGCGGAGGCTTGAGGATTCGTCGATTAGGAGTAGCAGGTCGGTAGTGCCGCCACCGGCGATGCAGGCGCGAAAGCTGTCGACACGGGTGGGAACGGGTTCGGCGCCAGAGGCCGGCAATGCTGATATCGCGGCGGCTGGGAGGCAGACCGCCAGAGCCGCCAGCAGGGCCAATAACCGCCGCATTAGAGCCGTCCCATCCAGTTCGCAATCCGGAGCGCACTCACAATGACTGCAATCACGCTCAGGAAAAGTGCGAATCGATAAATCCAGGGGACAAGTGGTTGGGTGGAATACATGGTGAATGTCCGCGCATAAGTATCGCGCAGCGAAAACACGGCCAAAAGAGCGATGGCCACAGGGCCGCCCATTATCCACGCCGATATAGCCGCGCCTGGGCTTGCGCCCAAGGAAGCAGCTAATGCCAGAGCGACTGCTGCACAGCCCATGGCAAGAAATAGCCAAAGCTTGGGTGCTTGGACAGCGGCACCTTCCGTCGCAGTTCCACCGTTTGAGACGGAACCAGCCGCAGCCGACCACGCTGGTGCGCGCTGGTCCGGACTGGAAGGGTTAGGCGAGGCGGGAGGCAAGTTGGATGGCGGGCTCGAGAGGGGCTGTTGTGCTGCCGCGCCCGTGTATGCACTGAAGTCGAATGGATTACCGCCATTGGACATGTTGCTGCGCCCCCGTACTTTTGTGAACTGAAATCACGGCAATGTCTCAACAGCCCCCGTACGCGGGTGCCGGCCGCCATAAGTGGCGCCACCGGTCGGTACTAGCGGCAATACTAGCCGACGTGCCCTTCATAACAAGCCTGTGACACAGCTTACCCTCCGCCGATATCAACTGCCCGCTTCAAATCCAGCGGCAAATATGCCGCCAGGCGTGTTCCGGATCATTGATCCCGGATATATTTACCCATCCCGGATAAATTTTTTCCGACCGCCTGGTTAAGCTGTTCCCATCGCTCCGGACAGCATTCGGGGCGATATCAGCCTGAGGTATGGGATCGTAAATGTCAGATATATGGTGCCCCTTGTGCGGGCGGAAACTCGCGGTAGGGGCAGGATCCTGCGACAAGTGCGACCTCGAAGCTTTTACATCGATAGAAAATGTAAATCCAGCACCTATCCATGCCCTACCGCGGATAGTTCCAATCCGAGCAGACATGCGATGGTCCCCTTTCAAAATCGCGATGCTCGTCGCCGGTTCGGTGATTCTGGTTGGCGCGGTTGTGCTGATCGCCAGTCTCGCTCTGAAGTCTCCGTCCAGCCGAGCGATCAGCGGCGCTGATTCAAGAACTACCCCAAGCGCCGTAGTATTACCCGCAGTGGCCGCCCCTTCGCCGCCCAACACCCCGACATCCGAGGCGACATCTGAGCTCAGCGCTTCAGCCGCTCCGGCGGATAGCTATACAAATCAGGACCAAGCGTATTGCCAGACCCGCGGCTATCTGGTCCAGATAGCCGAGTCGAGCGGATTCACTATCGTGATTTGCAATGAAGAAGCTGGTCTGACTTATTACGGTGCCGACAAGACGAGCGGCCTGACTATTCGGCTTCCGGCTACGAAGACAACTGCCGGCTATAGCGCCTATAACTCCACCGATCCGACAACCTACGAGATAACGCCGCAGCTTCTCCGCGTCTCCAACACGTCCGGAGAGCTGGCCGCACAACCCATTATCGCCTGGTGGTCACCGGCTACCAGGCCCGACCAGCTTCCCGGAGATCTCGGGTTGCCGGATCCGATCTCATATCCGGCCTGTGACAAGACTGGAATCGTGATTTTTGGTACAAGCTATCTGCCGGCCAACTATCGATCCGAGGTACGGGATCTGCTTACCGCCCATCCCGGTTCCAAATACCTGCGTACAGATCTTTCGTGCGGCAGCTTCCGGAGACCTTCCGCCGACAACAGTCTTGGCAATTTCATCTACGTTGTTTACTCCACCGTTGGCAAGAATCAGGCCGACGTGTGCGCAGCGATCGCTTCGGCCGGGACTTACGGCAAGTGGCTCGAAAACGACTTTGACCCGACCCAGAATGTCGTCTGCAACTAGCCACGGTTTGCTGCGGCTGATCCGTGGACGTCCCGCGGGGTCTGGGACGCGCAGCGGCGCCGACCGCCGTCGCCCCGCCTTAAAAACCTCCAGTGGGTCACCTGACGGTCCAAGTGGTACACTGACGGCATGCCGACCGCCCGCCCCCGACACCAGATCACCGAGACGCCAGCGGTCGCCCGCGCGATCGACCTGGCGGCACAGCGGTGGCCGGGAGAACCGCGGTCGAAACTTCTCCTGCGTTTGGTGGACGCCGGGAGGGGCGCCCTCGAGCAGATTGACCACCAGGTCACCGAGGTCCGACGCGAGGCCGTGATGGCCAGCAGCGGCAAGTATCCTGACGCCTTCGGGCCGAACTATTTGGACGAGCTGCGCCAAGACTGGCCGGCATGATCGTCTTGGATGCCAGCGTCCTGATCGCCCATCTCAATCCCGTCGACATCCATCACGACGCGGCAACTCAATTCCTCTTAGGCGCTTCGTCCGGGGCGCTGCTCGTCCACACCATTACGCTGGCCGAGGTTCTCGTTGGTGGCGTAAAAGTCGGCCGTGGGGCGCAGATGCACGCCGACCTTCACGCTGCGGGGGTCCAGCTGGCGGCCCACGACGAACAGGAACCCCTTCGCCTTGCGGAGCTGCGGGCGACGAGCGGGCTCAAACTGCCGGACTGCTGCGTTCTGGACACAGCCATCAGCAATAATGCATCCCTCGCGACGTTCGACGACGCTCTGGCGATGGCGGCCAAGCAGCGCGGCGTTGCTGTTCTACCCTGAGCTCGGCCGGCCGAAGCACCGCGGTACGGCCTCGCCGATGCGGACAACACGATGATCGCGGCGGGAAAACGTCCCTACTTCTCCGCCCCCGCCACCATCCCCTTGATGAAGTACTTCTGCAGGAACAAATACGCCACCAGGACCGGCGCCACGGCGATCAGCGACGCGGCTGAGGCGGCGCCCAGGTTGCTGCTCTGCTGGGAGAAGAAGGAGCCGATCGCGGGGGCGATGGTCTGGACGCTGGGTTTGGCCAGCAGGTAGACGGACATCGAGTAGTCGTTCCAGATGGCCACGCCGGCCAGGATCACCACGGTAGCGGTGACGGGCTTGAGCACCGGGAAGACGATCCGGAACAGGATCTGGAAGGTGTTGGCCCCGTCCACGGTGGCGGCCTCCTCGATGGATTCGGGCAGCGAGCGCATGAAGGCGGCGTACAGGAAGATGGCCAGCGGCAGCTGCCCGGTGACCATGACCGCGATGATCCCCCAGTAGCTGTTGATGGCGTGCAGCTGGTTCATCATCGAATACAGCGGGACCAGGATGCTCAGCGGCGGGACCATGATCAGCCCGACGATCATCAGCATGACGCTCTTGTTCAGCCGGGTCAGCCGGCGGGCCAGCGGGTAGGCCGCCATGGCGCCGAGCCCGCAGACCAGGATGGTGGAGATGACGGTGACCAGGATGCTGTTGCCCACGGCGCGCAGGATGTTGCCGTCGGTCAGGGCCGTGGTGAAGTTGCCCCAGAACAGCCCGCTGGGCGGCACCAGCTGGGAGGAGAGGTCGTCCTTGGGTTTCAGCGCGGTGGTCACGGCGACGTAGAACGGCACCAGCTGGATGAGGGCCATCAGCAGCAGGGCGGCGCCGACGGCGGCGTTGAAGAGACGGTTTTTGGACAGGTGCATCATGCCTCCAGGCGACGGCGGTTGAGCAGGGTGTTGAGGACCAGCGTGAACAGGACGATGAGGATGAAAAGCACCACGCCCATGGCGGAGGCGTAGCCGGCGCTCTGGTTGTCGAAGTAGACCACGCCGATCAGGGTGGAAACGGAGTTGGTGGAATAGCCGGGTCCGCCGCCGGTCAGCACCTTGATGACGTCGAAGAGCTTCAGGCCGCCGATCAGGTTCAGCACCACGCTGGTGGCGAAGGCTGGCTGCAGCAGCGGAAGGGTGATGTTGATGAACTGCTTCCAGCCGCCGGCCCCGTCCAGGACGGACGCCTCGTAGTATTCGGTCGGGATGGACTGCAGGCCGGCCAGGTAGATGATCATCGAGATGCCGACGAACTGCAGCGTGTTGACGCCGACGATGATGGCGATCGAGGCGCCCGAGTTGCTCAGCCAGGCGATCCGGTCCAGCCCCAGAGACGTCATGATGTCATTGAGGGCCCCGTTGTTGTAGCCGAAGAGCAGGTAGTACATGGTGCCCATGATGACGGGGGAAACCAGCACGGGCAGGTAGATGATGGCGCGGGCAACGCCGCGCCCGCGCAGCGGCCGGTCCAGCGCCATGGCCAGGCTGAGTCCGAAGATCTGCTGGAACACCGTGCTGCCCAGGCCGTAGATGACGGTGTTGATCAGCACCATCCGGAAGGTATCGTCCCCGAAGAGCCGGAGGTAGTTCTTCAGCCCCACGAAGGCCTTCTCCGGAGAGTAGCCATCCCAGTTGGTGAAGGAGAGCCCGATGCCGCTGATCAGCGGGTAGACGGTGAACACCGCGAAGAGCAGCACCGCGGGGATGTAGAGCAGGTTGACCAGTCCGCCACGGCGGCGGCGGCGCGGACGACGGCGGCCGGCCGGCTGGGTGCGGACGGTTCTGCGGGTCTCGGGGGCGAGGGTGATGGCCATGGTTGGTCTCCTGGGTGGTGATTGCTGCGCCGGAAGGGAAGGGACTCCTCCCCTTCCGGCGCAAGTTCGGGAGCGTTACTTGCCCTGCCCGTACAGGCTCTTGAAGTCGCTCTGGACCTGGCCCAGGGCCGCGGCGGTGGAGGACTGCTTGGTGATCACCGAATCCGTGGTGGTGACCATGGTGTTCCACATGCCGTTGGGCAGGTAGACGCGGTCGAAGTAGGGAACCAGGGTGGTCTTGTCCTTGGTCATCCACTGGTCGTAGCTGGCCTGCAGGGTGCCCATGTCGGAGCTGGCGTTCGTCAGGCCGGGGGCGGAGCCGGCGGCCTTGGCCAGCTTGGACTCGTTCTCCGGCTGGGCCAGGTAGGCCAGGAACTTCTTCGCGGCGTCCGGATTCTTGGTGGTCTTGGAGATTCCGTAGGCGTTCATTTCGCCGCCCACCAGGTAGCTGGCGCCGCCGTCGGCCGAGGGGATGGGCATGAAGCCCAGGTTCGCCTTCGGGTTGTACTGCAGAGCGTTGTTGGCGGTGCTGTTCTGGCTGAAGATAAAGGCCGCCTTGCCCTGGGCCAGGGCCTGCGCCATGTCCGTGCTGGTGGCGGAGGCGTAGTCCTGGTTGAAGTAGCCCGCGTCGCGCCACTTGGCCACCAGGTCCAGGACGGTCTTGTATTTGTCCGCCACGAAGGTGCCCGAGGACATCTTGGACAGGTCATCCTTGCTGAACGCGCCCGGGGCGATCCAGTCGGCCAGGTTCCCGGCCGGCCCGCTGGCCTTGCCGGAGACGGTGATCGGGGTGATCCCCTTGGCCTTGATGGCGGAGGCCGCCTTGTCGAAGTCGTCCCAGGTCTTGATGTCTTCCGGCTTGAAGCCGGCGGCGGCCAGCACATCCTTGTTGTAGATGATGCCGGCGATGTCCGTATCGATCGGCATCGCGGAGAACGTGCCGTTCTTGTCCTTCATGGCCGCGGTCAGCGCCGGATTGAAGTTCTTGGCCCAGGCTTCGTTCTGCAGCGGCATCAGGAACTGGCCGTAGCGCTGCAGCGACCAGCCGTGGGTCCACCAGATATCCGGCACGTTGCCCGAGGCCAGCCGGACCTTCATGTCCTTCTCGTAGGACGTCGAGGATGCGACAAGGTTGAGCTTGACGTCCGGGTTGGCTTTTTCAAAGCCGCTGGCCACCTCCTTGAGGGTGGACATGAGTTTCGAGTCGACCGAGAGGCCGGTCTGGACTTCGAGGGTGCCGTTTCCGCCGCCGCTGGAGGCATCCGCCGCCGCGCCGCAGCCGGCGAGTGAGAGAGCTATGACCGCAGAGGCGGCCAGCCAAGTCAATCGAGACTTCATGGTCATTCCTTAGGTAGGTTCAATTCCGGGCCAGCCGTGCCCAAGTGGACCGCACGGTGGACTGTCAGGGGGATGTGCAGGAACGCGTTCATGGCGTCCGGCGCCGGATGTGATGTGGACTACATCTGACGGCGAATCTACACGTATAGCTTTTCCAATACAACCCACGATGCCTGATTTTCGGCATCTTTTTATTGATCAGGTCATTGCTATTGACTCGAGTAGAAATTGCTGGCAAAGTTCAGTGGACGGCGCCGGCGTGACTTGGAACACCCGCACTTCTGGCTTCCGTCGATCCCCTTATCTCAGAAAGGCTTTTCGATGCCCATTTCCCTCGGCCTTGTTGGAGCCGGCCAATTCGCCGGCCAGTTTGCCAAGCTTTTCAGGCTGCACCCCGGCGTCGGCAGCATTGTTGTCACGGATGTGCTCCCTGAGCGCTCGGCCGCACTGGTGGAACAGGAGAACCTGGACGGCGTCGTCGACGACTTTGACGCCCTGCTCGCCTCGGATGTGGACGCCGTCGCCATTTTCACCCAGCGCTGGACCCATGGCCCGCTGGTGGTCAAGGCGCTCCGAGCCGGCAAGCACGTGTATTCCGCGGTTCCGATGGCCATTTCCGAGGAGGAGATCGCCGACATCATTACGGCGGTCCGCGAAACCGGGCTGACCTACATGATGGGTGAAACCAGCTACTACAACCCGGCCACCGTCTACGCCCGGGGCAAGCAGGCCGCGGGCGCCTTCGGCCGCGTTTTCTACTCCGAGGGCGACTACGTCCATGACATGGACCTGGGTTTCTACGAGGCCTACCAGTACAGCGGCGGCGAGGCCTGGAAGAGCACGGCCAGCTACCCGCCCATGCTCTACCCCACGCACTCGGTGGGCGGCGTCCTGGGCGCGCTGCCGGCCCACGCGGTCAGCGTCAGCTGCATCGGCATCCGTGATCAGCGCGGGGACGGCGTCTTCGACAAGGACGTCAGCATGTTCAACAACGACTTCTCCAATGCCTCCGCGCTGTTCGAGCTGAACGACGGCGGCGCCATGCGCATCAACGAGATGCGCCGGGTGGGCTACCCCTCGCACATCCGCGAATCGCGGTTCCGCTACTTCGGGACCGAGGCCAGCTTTGAACAGCTCGCCGAGGTCAGCGTCTGGCAGGACAAGGAAACCGTCACGGACGTCTCCGACCAGCTGGCCACCGACGCCACGATGTCCGCCGATGACCCGGCCCTGGCCAATGTGGCGCCGGCCCTGCGCGCCGCCTTTGTCTCCGGTCATGCCGCGGTGCACGACGTCGGACGGCTGCCGCAGGAATTCGAGGGCGCCCCGAACGGCCATGAGGGAAGCCACCACTTCCTGGTGGACGACTTTGTCACCGCCGCCAGCAAGGGAACACTGCCCCCGGTCAACGCCTGGGTGGCCGCCCGGTTCACGCTGCCCGGCATCATTGCGCACCAGTCCGCCCTGCGCGGCGGCGAGCGCCTGCAGATCCCGGACTTCGGTCCGGCGCCGGAGTAAGGCCAGCTAGCATTTATCCCATGACCCAGCCGGCAGTGCAGCCCCCGCGTTCCATCGTCACGCGCAAGGATGTGGCGCGGTACGCGGGGGTGAGCACCGCCGTCGTCAGTTACGTGGTCAACTCCGGACCCAAGAACGTGGCACCCGCCACCGCCGCCCGGGTGCTGGAGGCGATCCGGGTGCTGGGCTACCGGCCCAACGCGGCGGCCCGCGCCCTGAAACTCGGGTCATCGGAGATGCTCGGGCTGATCATTCCCGAAAACAGCAACCCCCTTTTCGCGCAGCTGGCCCATTCCGTCGAGGAAGCCGCGGACCGGCTGGGCTACGCCTTGCTGATGGCCAATTCCGACGGCTCGCTGACCAAGGAACGCCGCCATCTGCGCAACTTCCTCTCCCGCCAGGTGACCGCCGTGCTGCTCGCCAGCGTGGTCTTCGAGCCGGATCTGAGCGATGTCATCTCGGCGGATATCCCCGTGGTGCTGCTGAACCAGGGTCAGCCCGCCCCCGGCTTCGCCGGCGTCGGCGTCGACCTCCGGCAGGGCGCCCGGGACGCGGTCCGGCACCTCATCTGGCACGGGCACCGAAATATAGGACTGGTCATGGGCACCAACGTCGCGAACGAGGCCGATGGCCGGGAACTTGGCTGGCTGGATGCCCTGGCGGCTGAAGGATTACCCGAGGGCCCGATTGCGCGGGCCCCGTTCAGGCGTGGGGGCGGCTACCTGGCCGGTAAGAGGTTGCTGGCCGGTGCCGAGCGACCTACTGCGGTCTTTGTCAGCTCCGATATCCAGGCCGTGGGCGTGCTGCGGGCCTTCCACGAGGGCGGACTCCGCATTCCGGAGGACATCGCCGTGGTTTCCTTCGACGGCTCCCCGGAAGCCGAATACACCTGGCCGGCGCTGACCACCGTGCAACAGCCGCTGACCGCCATGGCCGCCGCCGCCGTCGAGGCCGTGACCGGAGGCGTCCGGACCGAGCAGCCGCCGCACCGGATCTTCCCGACCGAGCTGATCATCCGCCGCTCCTGCGGCTGCGGGTAAAGCAGGAGGCTTCGCCGGCGCAACCCGGTGGTCGAGCCTGTCGAGACCCGGCCGGTCCCCCTACCCAACTACCCCGCCGTAAGTGCACCCAAACGCCGGTTTGCCTGCAGTTACTGCGGGTCAGTTGAGCGGGAGGGCCACCCAATTGGCTATACCGGTGCCCAGCCGGTCTTGTAGCCTTCTTAGTGGAGCCTGGACGCCGTCGTCGGCTGCCAACCCCACCCTTTTTCCGAATGGATCCTGCCGCCATGTCTTCCAAAACACCGTCTGCGCGGGCTGACCGTCTTCCGATGGCGGCCCTGGTGATCCTGGCGGCGATCGGATTCACCGCGATCACCACCGAGCTGCTGCCGTCCGGGCTGCTGCCGCAGATCAGCAGCGGGCTGGGCGTCACGGAGGCCGAGGCCGGCTACCTTACCGCCGGTTACGCGGCGATCATCGTTGTCACGGTGATTCCGGCGACGATGCTGTTCGCGCGGCTGCCGCGCAAGACCCTGCTGATCGCTCTGGTGGTCACCTTCGCGTTGAGCAACGTCCTGGTCGGGATCGGCGCGAATTTCCCGTCCGCGCTGGGGGCACGGCTGGTGGGCGGCTTTGCTCATGGTCTGCTCTGGTCCACCATGGCGCCGTTCGTGGCCAGGATTGTCCCCGCGCACAAGGTCGGGAAAGCGATGGCGGTCGTTTTCAGCGGCAACAGCCTGGGCCTGGCCATCGGTGCACCGGTCGGCACGGCGCTGGGGGCGCTGCTGGGCTGGCGCTCATCCTTCCTGCTGCTCGCCGCGACCAGCGTGCTTTTGGGACTGCTGGCCTGGTGGCTGCTGCCGCAGGTCCGCCGGATCCCGGACGCGCGTCGGCCCTCCCTGCGGCTGGCGATCGGCCTGCCCGGCGTGAAGGCGGTCGCCATCGCGTGGCCGCTGCTGCTGCTGGCGCACTTCGCCCTGTTCACCTATATAGCCCCGTTCATCCGGGCAGCCGGACTTCCCGACTCCACCGTCACCGCTTCCCTGACCATCCTGGGAGTTGCCGGCCTGGTGGGGATCTGGATCGCCGGCCTGACCGTGGACTCGAGGCCGCGGCGTTCGCTGCTGATCACCACCAGCGCAGTCATCGCCGCCTTCGTGCTGCTGCCGTTTGTGGGCCGGACGCTGATCGGCGCCGCCGTGCTGCTGGCCGTCTGGGGTGCAGGCCTGGGCGCCATCGGTATCTACAACCAGGCGGCCATCCTGCGCGCGGGCACGGACCACCGGGACGCCGCCAACGGGTTGACCGTGCTCACCATCCAGATCGGCATCGCCATCGGCGCCGTCTACGGAGCCGCCGCCCTGACGACAGGGGGTGCGCTGCTGGTGCCGCTGGCAGCCGCCGTTCCCGCCGCCGTCGCCCTTGTCATTACGATCGCCGGCCGGGCCGCCGCGTACCCGCCGGGACCCAAGGAGGGCGGGAACCGCCGGCCCGGCCCTCCGGCAGAAGCGGTCACGAAACCCGAACCCGCTGACGTCAGCTGACCCTCCGCAGTCCACAGGGTTGGGCAAATGGTGCAGCCGCTCCCGTTGGACCGCGAAAAGTCGGTAACAGTCCGCTTCGTCGCCCTTGTCATCGCTATCGCCGACCGCGCCGCCCTTGCCTTCATAGCCGCGGTCCCCACCCGATCGCCGGGGCAATGTATTGCGCGACGTTCGCCAGCAACTTGACGTTGTACTCCACGCCCAGCTGGTTCGGCACGGTCAGCAGCAGCATATCCGCGGCCTGCACCGCGGCGTCGGCGGCCAGCTGTCCGGCCAGCACGTCCGGCTCGCCGATGTAGCTCTTGCCGAAGCGGGACACCGCGCCGTCGATCACCCCCACCTGGTCCCGGCCGTCCGCCTGCGCCTGCAGCCCAAAGTAGTAGCGGTCCTCATCGTCGACCACGGGCAGCACGCTGCGGCTGACCGAGGTCCGGGGCCGTTGGGCATGCCCGGCCTCCTTCCAGGTCTCGTGGAAGAGACGGATCTGCTCGGCCTGCAACTGGTCGAAGGGCACCCCGGTGTCCTCGGTGAGCAGCGTGGAGCTCATCAGATTCATCCCCTGCCGCGCGGCCCAGACGGCCGTGTTGCGGGTGCCGGCTCCCCACCAGATCCGCTCGGCCAGCCCCGACGACGACGGCTGGACCGGCAGCCGGCCGGTGCCCCCGCCCAGCTGGTAGTGCGGGTCCGCCCGGGCGACGCCGGCACCGGTGAGCGCCCGCCGGAACACTTCCGTGTGCCGGCGCGCCATCTCCGCGGGGGTCTCCCCCGGCGCCGGAACGTGCCCAAACGCCGCCGGACCGTCCAGGGCGGGCTCGGGCGAACCCCGGCTGATACCCAGTTGCAGCCGCCCGGCGCTGATCAGGTCCGTGGCGGCGGCCTCTTCCGCCATGTAGAGCGGATTTTCGTAGCGCATGTCGATCACCGCCGTACCCATTTCGATCCGGCTGGTCCGCGCCGCGATCGCCGACAGCAGCGGGAACGGCGAGGCCAGCTGGCGGGCGAAGTGATGCACCCGGAAAAATGCCCCATCGATGCCCAATTCCTCCGCGGCAACCGCCAGCTCGATGCTTTGGACCAGCGCGTCAGCCGCAGTTCGGGTGCGGGAGCCCTCCGCCGGCCCCCAATGGCCGAAGGACAGAAAACCGATACGTTTCATGTGCTCTCCAACAGCCTTCCGGGCCGCGGCATTCCGGGGCACGCGGCATTCCGGGGCACGCGGCATTCCGGGCCAGACCGGGGCCGGGCCAACGACGGCGTCGGGCCGGGATCGCGGGACGAGGCTCCCGACGGTTACGGAAGTGTGTCGGGAACTATTTTGGCCGAGTCCGCTTCCCCGCCGATCACCGCGAGCGCGCGGCGAGGAGCGGCATGGCCGCCGCGGAACCAACCCACGTCCAGCAAAGAATCAGGCTCCTGCCAGTTTTCGGTCAAGCAGCATTTTTAGCGTGGAGGGGTACGCCAGAGTCAACCGAAAGGAAATTCTTTACATGACCCGGTACACCAAGTCACACCGCACCTCTCCCGTTCGCAAGTCCCTCACCATCGCCGCCGCCTCGGTACTCACCGTGGGTGCCCTAACCGGAGCCGGCGTCGCGGGAGCGAATGCCGCCACCCCGGCGGCGTCCACCACCGTCCAGGCCGGAGCCCAGAACGCCGGCCTGCTGGCTGGCATCAGGGCCGCGTTCTCCGCGAACCCGGCCGACGGCGGTACCCAGGGCAGTGCCCCGGGCCACGTCGATGCGGCCAAGGCCAAGGAACTGGCCACCAGACTGGTGAACAACCAGGAGCTCTTCGCCCGGTTCCCGGCTGCGCTGCAGACGGACCTGAAGGCGCTGGCCAGCTCGACATCCACGCAGGATGCCACCACGCAGGCCCAGAAGATCAGGACGACCGCCCTGAGCGGCGGGTACGGTGACCAGGTACGGACCGTGGCCGGGCACCTCTTCGGCCAGGACAAGGGCTCCACCGACCAGTCCGGTAAGTCCCTGCTCTCCGATCTCCGGGCTGCCGCCGGCCAGGGCCAGCAGGCCGCCGACAGTGCGCAGCGTCTGGCGAAGAAGGCCGTTTCCAACCAGCAGTTCTTCGGCCGGCTCCCGGCCAACCTCAAGACGGACCTGACCGCATTGGCCGGCGCGTCCGGCGCGGACGTCTCGACCCAGGCCCAGAAGGTCAAGAGCACGGCCTTGGACGGCGGCTACGGGCAGCAGATCCAGCAGCTGGCCAAGCACCTGCAGTCCATGGTTCCCGGCGCCAATCCTGGAGCAGCCACTCCTGGCGGAGCCACCGGCCCGGCGAGTGGGCCTACCGGACCGGCCAACACCGGCGTCGGAGCGACCACCGGGTTGTAGCCTGACGCTTTCATAGCGGCTGCATCGTCCGGCCGGCAGGTCGCTCCTCCGGGA
>JALYYI010000231.1 GCA_030946705.1 Actinomycetota bacterium
TCCGTAACCTGCTCGGAACCCACAACAATGTGATGGGCGAAGACCATGCCGACGGGCTCAAGCCGCGGGACGTGAAATGGCATGAACAGGCGCCGGAGGGCAAGCTCGACCTGCTGGTATCCGCCGATTTCCGGATGACCTCCACCACGCTGCTCTCCGATATCGTCTTCCCCGCGGCCACCTGGTATGAGAAGCACGACCTCTCATCCACCGATATGCACCCGTTTGTGCACGCCTTCACTCCCGCGATCGATCCGCCGTGGGAAACCAAGACGGACTTCGAGACCTTCCACCTGCTGGCGGAAGAATTTTCCCGGCAGGCCAAGACCCACTTGGGCACCCGGCGCGATCTGGTCAGCGTGCCCCTCCAGCACGACACTCCGGGCCAGATCGCCCAGCCCGGCGGGGTCGTCCGGGACTGGCGGGAGCCAGGCGTCCCGGCGGTTCCGGGACAGAACATGCCCGTCTTTTCCGTCGTCGAGCGGGACTATACGGCCATCGCCGACAAGCTTGCCGCCGTCGGCCCGCTGGCCGACACGCTGGGCTTCACCGTCAAGAACGTCAATTACAAGCTTGCGGGCGCCCTGGACCGGCTCAGCCACGCCAACGGCGTGATGCTCGGTGGCGTGGCCAACGGGCGTCCGGCGATCGATACCGATGCCAAGATGGCCGAGGCGATCCTGGCGTTCTCCGGCACCACCAACGGCCAGCTGGCGGTGCAGGGGTTCAAGGATTTGGAAATCCGGACCGGCCGGAAACTGGCGGACCTTGCGGAAGGATCCGAGGAAAAATTCATTACCTTCGCCCAGACCCAGGCCGGTCCCGTCCCGGTGATCACCTCCCCGGAATGGTCCGGCTCGGAATCCGGCGGCCGGCGGTACTCCCCGTTCACCATCAATGTGGAGCGGCTCAAGCCCTGGCACACCCTAACAGGCAGGATGCATTTCTTCCTCGACCACGACTGGATCCGCGACGTCGGGGAGGCGCTGCCCATCTACCGGCCGCCGCTGGACATGCAGCGTTTGTTCGGGGAACCGAAGCTGGGGCCGAACGGGACGAAGGAAGTGGTGGTGCGCTACCTGACGCCGCACTCGAAGTGGTCCATCCACTCCGAATACCAGGACAACCTGCTGATGCTTTCGCTCTCCCGCGGCGGACCCACCGTCTGGATGAGCCCGGCGGACGCGGCTTCCATCGAGGCCAAGGACAACGACTGGGTGGAATGTGTGAACCTCAACGGTGTCTACGTGGCGCGGGCCGTGGTCAGCCACCGGATGCCGGAGGGCGTGGTGTACGTCTACCACGCCCAGGAACGCACCATCGATGTCCCCAAGTCGGAGGCGACCGGGCGCCGCGGCGGCATCCACAACTCGCTGACGCGGCTGCTGGTGAAACCCTCGCACCTCATCGGCGGCTACGCCCAGCTGACCTACGCCTTCAACTACCTTGGCCCGACCGGAAACCAGCGGGACAACGTTTCCACCATCCGCCGTCGTTCCCAGGAGGTGCAGTACTGATGCGTGTAATGGCTCAAATGGGCATGGTTATGAATCTGGACAAGTGCATTGGCTGCCACACCTGTTCGGTCACCTGCAAACAGGCCTGGACCAACCGGGCCGGCACCGAGTACGTCTGGTTCAACAATGTGGAGACACGGCCCGGGCAGGGGTATCCGCGCCGGTACGAGGATCAGGAGAAGTGGCAGGGCGGCTGGCAGCTGAACAAGCGCGGGAAACTGGTCCTGAAGGCGGGCGGGCGCGTCAGCAAGATGTTCGGACTTTTCGCCAGCCCGGTCCAGCCCGAACTCAAGGACTACTACGAGCCCTGGACCTACGACTACAAAACCCTCATCGATGCACCCCTGGGCGACGATTTCCCGGTGGCCCGGCCCAAGTCCCTGATCACCGGCAAGGATACGAAGATCACCTGGTCCGCCAACTGGGACGACGATTTGGGCGGCTCCCCCGAAATGGGCCACCTGGATCCGATCATCGAGAAGCTCCGCCGCGACTCCGAGGACACCATCAAACTCGAATTCGAGAAGACCTTCATGTTCTACCTGCCGCGGATCTGTGAGCACTGCCTGAACCCCTCCTGCATGGCCTCCTGCCCCTCCGGCGCCATCTACAAGCGGGTGGAGGACGGCATCGTGCTGGTGGACCAGGACAAGTGCCGCGGCTGGCGCCAGTGCATCACCGGCTGTCCCTACAAGAAAATGTATTTCAACCACAAAACCGGCAAGGCCGAAAAGTGCACCTTCTGCTACCCCCGGATCGAGGTCGGGCTGCCGACGGTGTGTTCGGAAACCTGCGTCGGACGGCTGCGCTACCTGGGACTGTTCCTGTACGACGCCGACAAGGTCACCGAGGCTGCATCGGTGACCGATCCGCAGGAACTCTACGAGGCGCAGATGGACGTGCTGCTTGATCCGCATGACCCGGCGGTGATGGCCGCGGCCCGGGAGCAGGGTATCCAGGATGACTGGATCGACGCGGCGCAGCGCTCCCCGGTGTACGCGCTGGCCAAGGTTTATAAGGTGGCGCTGCCGCTGCACCCCGAATACCGGACCATGCCGATGGTCTGGTATGTCCCGCCGTTGTCCCCCGTGGTCGACCTGCTCAAGGAACAGGGCCACGACGCGGAGGACTACGGAAACCTGTTCGGAGCCATCGATGCCCTGCGGATTCCGGTCGAGTACCTGGCGGAACTTTTCACCGCCGGGGATGCGGACCGGGTCACGGGCGTGCTGAAAAAGCTGGCGGCCATGCGCTCCTACATGCGGGGCATCAGCATGGGCAATGATCCCGACGATGCCATCCCCGAAGCCGTAGGCATGGAGGGCCAGGAGATGTACGAAATGTACCGCCTGATGGCCATTGCCAAATATGAGGAACGCTACGTCATCCCCCAGGCCCACATGGAACAGGCACATGACCTGGAGGAAATGGGCTGCTCGCTGGACTTCGACGGCGGTCCCGGCATGCAGGATTCCCCCTTCGGGGAGGCCAGCGGCAAGCCGGTGCCGGTGGCGGTGGAGACGTTCAATGCCCTGCGCGACCGGCAGACCTCCGATTCCGTCGCCGGCGAAGAATCCCTGCGCGGCCGGGTCAACCTGCTCAATTGGGACGGCAACGGGACGCCCCGCGGACTGTTTCCGGACAAGCGGGACGAGCCGCAGATGAGCGCGGACTCCCCCGCCCACAGGGGGCACCATGACGAAGCGTGAGAAGGCGGGCAGCAAAAAGGCCACCGCAGCCGTTGCCAGGAGCGCCCGTGACCGGGCGGTCTACCTGGCGGCAGCGTGGTGCCTTTCCTACCCGGACCGGGAGGTCCTGGACCGGCTGCCGCTGATCAGGTCGCTGCTGGCACAGCATCCGGGCGCGGCCGGGGACTTCGAGCCGGTGCTGGCGCAGCTGGGCTCCGAACCCCCGATGGAGGTGCAGGCCCGGTACGTGCAGGAATTCGACCTCGGCAAACGCCACGCCCTTCATCTGTCCTACTGGACCGACGGTGACACGCGCCGCCGGGGCGAGGTTCTGGGCGCCTTCAAGCAGGTCTACCGGCGCAGCGACTTCCTGGTGGACACGCACGGCGAACTGCCGGACTACCTCCCGATGGTGCTTGAGTTCGCCGCCTGCGTGGATCTGGACGCCGGCCGGGACCTGCTGATCGCATACCGGCCCAGCCTGGAAATGCTCCGGCTGGGTCTGCTCGATGACAAACTGCCCCATACCCGGATCCTGCAGGCCATCTGCGACACCCTGCCCGGAAAATCCCCGGCGGATCAGCAGGCGGTCATGAAAATGGCCGGCTACGGCCCACCCACCGAGTCGGTCGGGCTGGAACCCTACGACCCGCGGCTGCTGCCGCTGGCAAGGAGCTGAGATGGACATCCTGCTCTGGGGCGTGCTGCCTTACGTCATGATGGTCGTCCTGGTGGGCGGGCTGATCTGGCGGTACAAATACGA
The DNA here is from genome assembly GCA_030946705.1 of Actinomycetota bacterium. Lineage (GTDB taxonomy): Bacteria > Actinomycetota > Actinomycetes > Actinomycetales > Micrococcaceae > Arthrobacter_M. The sequence continues at coordinate 3,969 of JALYYI010000231.1, forward strand.
TCAGTTCGGCTGGACCACCAGGTCCTCCCAGCTGTACGAATCGAAGCTGCTCCGCATCGGCTCCCCGGTCTTCCACTTCGGCCTGCTCGCCGTCATTGCCGGGCATTTCTTCGGCCTGGTGATACCGATGTCCTGGACCCAGGCGGTCGGGATGAGCCAGGAGTTCTACCACGTCAATGCCCTGCTGGTCGGAGGGATCGCCGGTATCGGCACGCTGGGCGGCATCCTGCTGCTGATCTACCGGCGCCGGACGACGGGTCCGGTCTTCATGGCCACCACCCGCAACGACAAGATGATGTACGTGGTACTGACCGGCGCCATCCTCTTCGGACTGTGGACCACGCTGGCGAGCGTTTTCCTGGGTGGGGAGGGGCACAACTACCGCGAGACCGTCGCACCCTGGTTCCGTTCGTTGTTCATTTTCCAGCCGGACATCGCGGCCATGGCCAGCGCCCCCTTCGCCTTCCACCTGCACACCCTGGTGGGCATGCTGCTGTTCACGATCTGGCCCTTCACCCGCCTGGTGCATGCGTTCACGGCGCCGCTGCACTACCTGTTCCGCCCATACATTGTGTACCGGTCCCGGGACAAGGGCCGGGTCTCCGCCGCCCCCGTCCGGCGCGGCTGGTCCGCCGTCGGCACCCGCGACCGCGACACCCGCAACCGATGAACAAGGAGCCGATTAACACGCAGCGGACGCTGAACCTGGTCCTGGCCACAGCCACCTCGGTGGTCTGTTTCTGGGCCTGGAACATCGTGGCAACGCTGGGCGCCCGCTATACGCTGCAGCTGCACCTGAACCCTGCCAGCACCGGCGTGCTGGTGGCCATGCCCGTGTTCGTCGGTTCGCTGGGCCGCATTGTCGTGGGGACACTGACCGACCGCTTCGGCGGCCGGGTGATGTTCACCTTCGTCCTGCTGGCCACCGTTCCGCCGGTCCTGCTGGTGGCCCTGGGAGGCAGCCTTAACTCGTTTGTCCTGGTGCTGATCGCGGGGCTGCTGCTGGGGGTCGCGGGAACCGTTTTCGCCGTCGGCATTCCCTTCGTCAGCGCCTGGTTCGAGCCGGCCAGACGGGGTTTCGCCACCGGGGTCTTCGGGGCGGGGATGGGTGGAACCGCGCTGGCGGCCTTCCTCAACCCCCGGTTGGTCGCCTCGATCGGCTATGTGCCCACCCATCTGCTGATCGCCGTGCTGCTGCTGGGCATGGCCGCGCTCGTGTGGTTTTTCATGCGGGAGGCCCCCGGCTGGACAAAGAACACGGCGCCCGTGACCCCCAAACTGGCCGACGCTGCCCGGACGGCAGTGACATGGAAGATGTGCTTTCTCTACGCCGTGGTTTTCGGGGGGTTTGTCTCCTTTGCCACCTACCTTCCCACCTACCTGCGGGACGTCTACCATTTCGATCCCAGCTCCGCCGGGGCCCGTACCGCGGGCTTCGCGCTCGCCGCGGTAGTGGCGCGGCCGATCGGCGGCATCATCGCGGACCGGATCGGATCAAAGCCCGTCGTCGTTGTCTCGCTGGCCGCCGTGGCCATCCTGGCCTGGATCGTCAACCTGACACCCAACGGGGATATCCCCGCCGGGCTGACCTTCCTGGCCATGGCAGCGGCGCTCGGTCTGGGAACCGGCGGCGTCTTTGCCTGGCTCGGAGTGCTGGCGCCGGCCGGCAAAGTGGGCAGCATCAGCGGCATCGTCAGCGCTGCCGGAGGACTGGGCGGATATTTTCCTCCCCTGGTCATGGGCGCGACGTACAACCCCGAGACCAACAGCTATTCGATCGGCCTGCTGCTGTTAGCGGCGACCGCCCTGGCGGCGCTCGTCTTCACGCTCGTTGCCGTGCGCGACCGCACCAGGGCGAGCCTCGCCTTTCCCGGAAAGTAGGAACCATGGAAACAAGGATCGCCACCACGGCCGGTGGGATCATGAGCCACCCCGTCGTGACCGTTCCGCCCGGGCTGGACGTCGGGGAGATCGCCGGACTGATACACAAGCACCGGATCAGCGGCATTCCCGTCGTGGATCCGGAGGACCATGTGCTGGGGCTGGTCAGCGAATACGATCTGCTGGCCAAGACCGGGGCCACCGCAGCCGAGATCATGACCACGGCCGTGATCAGTGTCAGCCCCGATACGGCCATCTCCGACGTCCGCCAGCTGCTGGTCAGCCAGCGCATCGGCCGGCTGCCGGTACTGTCAGGCGGCCGCCTGGCCGGCATCATCAGCCGCGGCGACCTGGTGGCACTGCTCGCCACCGAGTGGGTATGCGGCGTCTGCGGCGAACCGGCCCGCGGTGAGCGTCCGCCGGCCAGCTGTCCCAAGTGCGGCGGCGGCAGCGCCGGATTCACGCTGCAGGAGCAGCCTCCCGGGCCGTGAATACCAGCACCGGCGCAAACGCAGCACCCAGGAGTCTTGGAGGAGCGAAAATGGCAGATCGACGGAAATCGGCAGCGGTGTCGGGTGAGCAAGCCGTGCCGGGTGAGCAAGCCGTGCCGTCACTGACGGCGGAGGGCACGGGGTCCTTCCCTGGTGCTGAACCGCCCGAGCGGCTGCTCGGCTACTACACGGACATGGTCCTGATCCGGAAATTCGAGCTGAGCGCGGACCAGATGTACAAACGCGCCAAGATCGGCGGCTACTGCCACCTGAACCTGGGCGAGGAGGCCACCGTCGTCGGGCTGATGGCAGCGCTGCGGCCCACCGATTATTTGTTCACCAACTACCGCGACCACGGGTACGCCCTGATGCGCGGGCTGGAGCCGGGGCGTGTGATGGCGGAGCTGTTCGGCAAATCAACCGGCGTGTCCAAGGGCCGGGGCGGATCGATGCATATGTTTGACACCGGAGCCCGGCTGATGGGCGGTTACGGCATCGTCGGAGGCCAGATTCCTCCCGCCACGGGCGCAGCCCTGGCCCTGACCTACCGCGGCCGGCCCGGACCGGAGGCCGAGGTCGTAATGTGCCAGATGGGCGACGGCACCACCAACATCGGAGCCTTCCACGAGTCACTGAACCTGGCTGCCGTCTGGCACCTGCCCATCGTCTACGTGATCGTCAACAACCGTTTGGGCATGGGAACCACCGTCGAGGCGGCCGCGGGTGAACCTGACCTCTATAAACGGGGCTGTTCCTACCGCATCCCCGGCGAACGTGTGGATGGCACGGATGCCGTGGCGGTGCGGGAAGCCGCCCTACGGGCCCTGGACCGGGCACGCCTGGAGCGCGAGCCCGCGCTGCTGGAGGTGATGAGCTACCGGTTGCGCGGTCACTCGGTGGTCGACCCGGCGCGGTACCGCTCCGCGGCCGACGTCGAAACGGCACAGGCCGCCGATCCGGTGCCGGCAATGCGCCAGCGCCTGATCGGGGCGGGACTGCTCGACGAGGCGCAGGCGCTGCGGATCGAGGCCGAGGCGGACCAAAAGATTGCCGCCGCCGTCGCCTTCGCCGACTCCAGCCCGGATCCCACACCGGGCCAGCTTTTTGATTATGCCTATGCCAGTCCGGTGGCGAACGCCGCCCACGCTCTGCCCGGGGACCCCGCGGTGGTGATCCCATGACCAGTGAAGGAGCCGCCATGCCCGTCATCACGTACCGGCAGGCCCTCAATGACGCCCTCCGTGCCGAGCTGACCCGCGACAAGAGCGTGATCCTGCTCGGCGAGGAAATCGGGATCTTCGAGGGGTCCTACAAGATCACCGCCGGCCTGCTGACCGAATTCGGCCCCGAACGGGTACGCGATACGCCCATCGCCGAGGAAGGCTTCGTTGGCGCCGCCATCGGCGCCGCAATGCTGGGGATGCGTCCGGTGGTGGAAATCATGACGCTGAACTTCAGCCTGATTGCGATGGACCAGATCGTTAACCACGCGGCTAAAATCTATGGCATGTTCGGCGGCCAGACGCCCGTCCCGCTGGTGATCCGGATGCCCGGCGGCGGCGGCCAGCAGCTGGCCGCCACGCACTCACAGAATCTTGAGGTCTGGTTTGCGCACGTCCCCGGTTTGAAGGTCGTGGCTCCCTCCACCCCGGCCGATGCCAAGGCGCTGCTGCTCGCGGCGATACGGGACAACGATCCGGTGATCTTCCTGGAGAACCTGTCCCTGTACAACACCAAGGGCCAGGTGCCCGACGGCGAACACGCGGCCGAGCTTGGCAAGGCTGCCGTGGCACGGGAAGGGACCGATCTGACGGTGATTGCCTACTCCCGTGCGACGACGGTGGCCCTGGAAGTGGCGCGCCAGCTGGCGGACGAAGGTATCTCCATCGAAGTCGTGGACCTGCGCAGCCTCCGCCCTCTGGACCGGGAAACGGTCTGCGCCTCCGTCCGCAAGACCAGCCGGGCCGTGGTCCTCGAAGACGACTGGCTCAGCTACGGGATCGGCGCCGAGATCTCCGCCACCCTGATGGAGGGGGCCTTCGACTACCTGGACGCTCCCGTGCGCCGGGTGGCCGCGGCGGAAGTACCGCTGCCCTATGCCAAACCCCTGGAACTCGCGGCGCTGCCGGATGCGAACGACCTGATCAAGGTCATCCGCGAGGTCCTCGATGCCACCCGCTTCAGCCGCTAGCCAACGCCACCTGATAGAAGGATGCCATGCCCGAAGTAATCATGCCCAGGCTGTCCGACACGATGGAGGAGGGCGTGCTCAGCCGCTGGCTCAAAAAGGAGGGGGACGCGGTCCGGCAGGGGGATGTGATCGGCGAGATCGACACGGACAAGGCCACGATGGAGCTGGAAAGCTTTGACGACGGGATTCTGGAGAAGCTGCTGGTTCCGGAGGGCAGCACGGTCGCCATCGGCCAGCCGCTTGCCGTGATCGGCGACGGAAGCGGCAGCGGCACTGCGAGCGCGAAACCGGCAGCGGGAGCGGCAGCGACGGCACCGGGAGCGGCAGCGACGGCACCGGGAGCGGCAGCGACGGCACCGGCGCCCTGGCGCGTGCTGAGCTCACCGCTTGCCCGCAGGGTGGCCGCCGCACATGGTCTGGATCCGGCGACGATCACCGGGACGGGACCGGGAGGACGCGTCGTCCGGGCGGATGTGGAGGCAGCCGTGGCAGCCGCGGAGTCCGGACCCGGGAGCCAGGGCGCAACGGCGGCCCAACCGCCGTCGGACATCACCCCACGCATCCCCGCGGTTCCCGCGGTTCCGGACGCAGTCCCGGTCGGGGATTCGCTGGAAATCCCGCTGACGCAGATGCGCAAGGTGACCGCCCGCCGGCTCACCGAAAGCGCCGGCGCACCGCACTTCTACCTGACCGTCATCGTGCGGGTCGACCGGCTTTTCGCGTTCCGCAGCGAGGTCAATGAGCGTTTCGCCGACCGCAACATCAAGGTCAGCGTCACCGACTTGCTGGTGCGCGGCTGCGCCGTCACGCTGCGGGCGCACCCGCAGGTCAATTCCTCCTGGGCCGGGGACAAGATCCTGGCGCACCGCCGGATCAACATCGGCGTCGCCGTCGCGCTGGACGACGGCCTGATTGTCCCGGTCGTCACCGGTGCCGATGCCAAGAGCCTTGACCGGATAGCCACGGAAACACGGTCCCTGGCGGAAAAGGCCCGCGCCGGAACACTGACGCTGCAGGAATTCAGCGGCGGAACCTTCACCATCAGCAACCTGGGAATGTTTGGCATCGATAATTTCACCGCCGTCATCAACCCGCCCGAAGCGGCCATCCTCGCCGTCGGGGCGACCACGGATGAACCGTCTGTCCAGGACGGAGAATTGCAGACCCGGCGGGTCATGAAGGTCACCATGACGTCCGACCACCGCGTCCTGGACGGAGCCACCGCCGCGGCGTTCCTGCGCGACCTTAAGCGCAACCTGGAGGATCCGCTCCGGATCGTCATCTGAGAACTACACTGACCCTATGGACACCAATGACGAAGCTCCCGGCATTGAGCACCTCTCCACCCGGGAATGCTGGGATGCCTTTCGCAGCGCCGACATCGGACGGCTGGCCGTCATTATCGATGACCATCCGGAAATCTTCCCGCTGACCTACGTCGTCGACCATGGGACGGTCGTGTTCCGCAGCGCCGAGGGCAGCAAGGTGGACGGCGTGCTGTCCGGCCACCCCCTGGCCTTCGAGGTGGATGGCTATGACCGGGGCACCAACCGGGCGTGGAGTGCCGTGATCAAGGGCACGGCCGAGAGGCCGCAGGGCATTGACGACGCCGCGGCCGCCGCCATGCTCCCGCTGTTCCCGTGGCAGGCCGGGGCCAAGAACCGCTTCGTCCGGATTGTCCCGGATGAGATCACCGGGCGTCGCTTCAATGTCCAGCCCCGGGCACGCACCTGGCGCACGATCAGCGACGCACTGCAGATCGAATAGCAGCTGCGACAGGCGGGATGCCCGGAATCCGCTCCGTGGTGCTGAACCGGGCCGCGCGCCGGGCTATGTGGTGGCCGGAACCCCGGCGCCGGATAGCCGGCAGTTGCGGGACGGACCGGGCAAAGAACCAGGATTTCGCCATTTCCACCAGGACCAGGTAGACCACCGCCATGGCCAGCAACGCCAGGAAGAACGCCACCGGAAGCGGATCAAACCCCAAAACCCCCGCCAACGGGGACATCGGAAGATAGACGCCCACGGCTACCACCCCCAGGGACGCCGCCAGGAGTCCGGTGGAAGGCCGGCTGCGCAGGAAGGGCACGCGGCGTGTCCGGATCGCGAAAATGATCAGGGTCTGCGTGGCGATCGATTCGATGAACCAGCCCGCCCTGAATTCGCCGGGCACGGCCTGGAACACAAGGATCATCAGCGCGAACGTCGCGAAGTCGAACAGCGAGCTGATGGGACCGAAGAGCAGCATGAACCGCCGGATAAACCCGATGTCCCAGTGCGAGGGGGCATGCAATTGTTCCCTGTCCACCCGGTCACCGGGAATGGCCAGCTGGCCGGTGTCGTAAAGAAGGTTGTTGAGCAGGATCTGTCCGGGGAGCATCGGCAGGAAGCTCAGCACCACCGAGGCTACAGCCGCGCTGAACATATTGCCGAAGTTGCTGGACGTCCCCATCAGCACGTATTTGATGGTGTTGGCGAAGATCCGCCGCCCCTCGATGACGCCCTCGGCCAGAACGCCCAGGTCTTTGGCCATCAGCACCACGTCCGCGGCGTCCTTGGCCACATCGGTCGCGCTGTCCACCGAGATTCCGATGTCAGCGTGGTGCAGGGCGAGCGCATCATTGACGCCGTCCCCGAGGAATCCGACCGCCCGTCCGTCCTGGCGCAACAAGCGGATGACCCGCGCCTTCTGTTCGGGCGAAACGCGGGCAAAGATCCCGGCCTCCCGCGCGGCGGCGCCCAGTTCCGGATCAGCGAGGGCGTCGATTTCGACGCCGGTCAGGGTGCGGGCCGAGGCCAGACCCAGGTCCGAGCATACTTTTTCCGCCACCTTGGCGTTGTCGCCGGTCGCTATCTTGACGGTGATTCCCAGCCCGGCCAGCTGCTCCAGCGAAGCCTTGGCACTCTCCTTTGGCCGGTCCAGAAAGACCAGGAAGCCGTCAAGGGCCAGGCTGTGTTCATCCCCGGGTCCGATGGATTCCAGTCCGGTGGCGGCCCGGCTCGCGACCGCCACCACCCGGGCACCGGCCGCGAACTGCTCGTCCAGCAGGGACTGCGCCAGGGCCGGCGTACCGATGCATAGCCGCAGCACGTCTTCCGGGGATCCCTTGGTGACCAGGCGCCGCGCTCCGTCCCTCCCGCGGACCAGGACACTCGTCATCCGGCGCTGGTGGTCGAAGGGAATCACATCGAGACGCTGATAGCGGGCCGGGTCAAAGGACGCGGCGGCGTCCGGCGAGTCCCAAAGCGCCGCATCCAGCGGGTTCTGGCCCACGGTGGAAACGGTGGCCCCGGAGTAGTCGGCCTCAGTGGACAGCAGTCCCAACCCGCAGACGTCCGCCGCAGATGTCTTCGGGCCCGCGGGGATGGCGCCCGAGAAACTGATGCTGCCCTCAGTCAGGGTGCCGGTCTTGTCCGTGACCAGCACGTCCATGTCGCCCAGGTCCTCGATGCAGACCAGGCGCTTGACCAGCACCTTCCGCCGGGCCAGCTGGCGGGTGCCTGTTGCCAGGCTGGCGCTGACCACGGCGGGCAGCAGCTGGGGCGTAATACCGACGGCGATGGCCAGCGAGAAGAGCAGCGATTCGATCAGCGGCCGGCGCAGCAGCAGGTTGGCTATGAAGATCAGCGTGGTCAGCGAGATCGCGACCTGCAGCAGCAGCACGGAAAAGCGCCGGAGCCCGCGCTGGAATTCGGTCTGCGGCTGTTCGGCTCCCAGGCCCAGCGCGATGCGGCCGAATTCTGCCGCTCCGCCGGTGGCGACAACTACACCCGTACAGCTGCCGGACTGGATGATCGTGCCCATGAAGATGCACGAGGTCAGGTCGCCCAGCGCGGCGTCCGCAGGCGTCGGCTCCGGGTCCTTGGCCACCGGCAGCGATTCGCCGGTGAGGATGCCCTCGTCGCAGAGCAGGTTGCTGCTGCTCAGCAGCCGGATGTCGGCCGGAATAATGGCGCCTATTGCCAGCTGGACTATGTCCCCGGGGACCAGATCGACGACGTTGACCTGCTCCGGCGTGCCGTCGCGGAGAACTACTGCCCGGTGCGTCACACTCGAGTGCAGGGCCTCCGCCGCGCGTTCCGCCCGGAACTCGTTGCTGAAGCCCAGGCCCACACTGACGATCAGGATCACGCCGATCACGATGGAGTTGGTGGCGTCACCCACGAACAGTGACAGGCCCGCGGTGATGAAGAGCAGGACCAGGATGGGACTGCGCAACTGCCGCAACAGCACCGCCCAGCCGTTGGCCTTGTGGGTCCGCACGGCGTTGGGGCCCACCTCGGCGAGGCGCCGTCCGGCTTCCTGCTGTGTCAGGCCCGACGGCGATGAGCCCAGATCGCGGAGGATCTGGTCCCCGGTGCGCTGGGCGGATGCGCCAATCGAACGCTGTTCGGCCAGCTCTTGCATCTACGGCTCTTCTTCCATTTCCAGTCCCCCTTGGCCCGTCTCGGGCAGGGCTGCAATCAGCACCTGCAGCCAGCTTTGCGGAATTCGCTGTGGCCGGATAGGGCCGAACGTCATGCCGCAGCGCCCGCCGGATCCGGAGCGGGACGGACTTTCGGCCCTAGTGCTCCTCCTGCGCTCCGGCGAGAATTGCTGTACCCGGCATCAACGGGAGAGAATCATAGACGGCTGCCTACAAGCCGTTTTCCGCAACGCAAGGGGCCGACCCGCCTCTTAGATAGGAGCCATCGTGGAGCAGCAACCGGTCGATGACGGCACGACCGGCCAACTGCCGGCACCCCTTCGCGTCTTCATCCTGGACGACCACGAACTTGTGCGCAGGGGCCTGCAGGAGCTCCTCGAGGGCGAGGGCTTCGTCGTCGTCGGGGAGACCGGATCCGCCGTCGAGGCCACCCGCCGCATTCCCGCCCTGCGCCCGGATGTTGCGGTCCTGGATGCCCGGCTTCCGGATGGAACGGGGATAGAAGTCTGCCGGGACGTCCGGTCCGTCGATCCGTCGCTTCGGTGCCTGATCCTCACCAGTTACGACGACGATCAGGCCCTGCACGGCGCCGTTCTGGCCGGTGCCGCCGGCTACGTGCTCAAGGAAATCCGCGGCACCGATCTGGTCACAGCACTCCGCCGCGCGGCCAACGGCGAGTCGCTCTTCGACCCGGATGTTGAGGCGCGGGTCATCGCCGGCCTGACCCAACCGGAACCGGTCGATCCCCGGACGGCCGCCCTCAGTCCCCAGGAGCGGCGGGTGCTGGCTCTGATCGGCCGGGGTCTGACCAACCGGCAGATCGGCGAGGAGATGTTCCTGGCGGAAAAGACCATCAAAAACTACGTCTCCTCGCTGCTGGGGAAGCTGGGTTTCGAGCGGCGGACCCAGGCCGCGGTATTCCTGGCGGGAGGAACAACGTCCGGCCTTCCCGGCCCGCGCTGACCAATCGCGCTGACCAAGGCTGGGGTCAGTCGACCGGGACGGACCACCGCAGGCGGGTACCGGACTGCGGCGCACTGTCAATGTCCAGTACACCGGCCAGGAGTTCAGCCCGGTGTTCCATGTTCGCCAGACCGCTGCGCAGCGTCGGATTGCTGAAGCCGCGACCGTCGTCGGAGACCAAAAGCTCGAGGCGCCCCGGCTCCGCCGTCACGGAGATTTCAATCGTGCTGGCGGCCGCGTGACGGACGGCGTTGCTGAGTCCTTCCGAAAGCACCGCAAGGAGGTGCTCCCCGACCGCCTGCGGAACGCCGGAATCGACGGCGCCGGAGAGACGCAGCCGCGGTGAAAATGGAATGGATTTGGCGCCATCCTGGATGGTCCGCAGGATGCGGCTGCTGAGCAGCTCCTTTGCACCCGTTGCGCCCCGGAGCGAATAGATGGTCGCGCGGAGCTCGCGGATCGTCTCATCCAGCTCGCCGGTCACCGCGCTGATCCGTTCCAGGGCGGTAGGGTCAGCCGTGAACCGGCGCAGGCTCTGCATGCTCAGCCCGGCGGCGAAGAGCCGCTGGATCACCACATCATGGAGGTCTCTGGCAATGCGGTCGCGGTCCTTGAAGACCGCGAGTTCTTCCCGCAGCCGGTGCGCCCGGGCCAGTTCCAGGGTCAGTGCGACGTGCGATCCGAAGACGGCGCTCATCTCCACATCCGTCGGTGAGAACCCTCCGCCCACCTTCCGCCGGATCAGGATCAGGAGCCCCTGGTTGGGTCCGCTCGGTCCCAGCGCGGCAACCAGTGCCGGGCCGAGCATGGCTCCACCCGACTTCCCAAGAATCTCCGTGCTGTCCCAGACCGTTGCCGACGCCCCGCCGCGCAACACCTCAGCGATCGCGGGTGAGCCCAATCGAAGCGCCCGGCCCTTAAGTTTCGCTGCTCCCAGGCCCACTGTGGCGGCGCAATACATGCCTGCGCCGTCCTCATCCGGGAAAGCAATGATGGCCACGGCGGCGTCGGTAACCTGGAGGGCGCGTTCCGCGATCAGGTTCAGGCCTTCAGCAGGGGCGTCCTGGCCTGTTCCCATCATTTTTCCGCTGACGTCCATGGATGCCTCGCGCCAGAGCTGCCGCCGGCCGGCCTCTCCGAACAGGCGCGCGTTTTCGATCGCAACGCCTGCCGCCGCAGCCAGCGCCACCGCCAGCTCCTCATCCTCGGCCGTGAAGTCCCCACCGCCGTCCTTTTCGGTCAGATACAGATTTCCGAAGACCGAGTCCCGGACCCGCACAGGGACCCCCAGGAAGGAAACCATGGGCGGATGGTTGGGCGGAAACCCAAATGCGGCCGCATGCTGGCTCAGATCATGCATTCGGATGGGATGGGGTTCCCGGATGAGCAGCCCGAGCACCCCGTGTCCGGTGGGCAGGTCACCGATCCGGCGGGCCCTATCCTCGTCAATGCCTACCGTGATGAAATGGCTCAGCATACCGTCGTCGCCAATCACCCCGAGCGCACCGTACCGGGCCCCCAACAGCCGGCAGGCGCTCCTGACCACGCGGTCCAGCACGGCCTCCAGGCTGAGGTCCTCGGCAATGGACATAACAGCTTCAAGCAGGCCCCGCATGCGTTCCTGGGTGTGAAGCAGTTCATCGGCCCGGGAGACGAACTCGCGCAACAGATCCTCGATCCTGGTCCCCGCGGTCAGCGGCGGGGCCGGGATCTGGCCCGGCTCATCGTGGTCCCCCAGAATTTCCACGTCCATCCACATGCCTCCGTGCCGGTTGTTGCTCTGCCAGTTGTTGCTGTGCCGGTTGTTGCCGTGCCGGTTATTGTTTGGGAGCCCCACTTGGAGCCTGGCAGGCTCAACCCGTCTGAGATCACCATACCCCGGGGGACCTTCGGCCCTAGCCGCAACCCGCTGCCCCCGGTACGCTCACCTCATGTCAGAGAACCTGCCCACTCCCCGGACGGAGGAGCTCGGCACCCACGAATGTTGGAGCCTGCTGCGTACGGTCTCCGTCGGGCGCCTGGCTGTCTGGACGGACGGCCAGCCGCACATCTTCCCGTTGAACTACGTGGTGGATCACGGGAGCCTGGTCTTCCGCACCGGACCAGGTACAAAACTCGCCGGGACCGTGGGCGGAGGGCCCGTCGCCCTCGAAGCGGACGGCGTGGATGCGCAAAGCGGCGTCGCCTGGAGCGTCGTGGCCAAGGGCAAGGCGGAGGAAGTGCGCGGCGGGCAAGAGCTGCTCAAGACCGTGGGTCTGCTGCTGTTCCCGTGGGAGGCCGGCCGCAAAGACCATTTCATCCGGATTGTTCCGGAGACGTTGACCGGCAGACGCTTCACCGTTACCCCGCCGGCGATCTGGTGGACACCGCTGGACGGCACCGGCCAGGCATCAGCGGAATGACTTAAGTTTCCGGCGCAGCCCCGGCCAGGCCGTCGCGAACCCCGGGTGCAGGGGTTTCGCGGCCACCTCGTCGGCCGGAACCCATTGCAGTTCAATGCTCTCCGGGTCGGTGATCCTGGGCTCGAAGGGCCGGATGACCCGAGCGCCAACGGTGGTGTAAGACCAGTAGCCAACGTCGAAAACAGAGGTGAAGAGCACACGGATCCGCTCGGCCGGGACCGCGGCCTCTTCCTGCGCTTCACGCAGCGCCCCGGTGACGGCATCTTCGCCCTGATGGAGAGCCCCGCCCGGCAACCCCCATGTGCCTCCCTGGTCGCTCCACGTTGCCCGGTGCTGGAGCAGGATGCCTCGGCCGACGTCGTGCACCAGGACTCCTGCCGCGCCAAAGCGCCCCCAGAACCTTCCCCGGTCGCCTCCGACCCAGGCGTCCCCGGGATTCCCGGGATTCCGGGGATTCCGGGGATTCCGGGGACCCACTGTGGCGTCAACACCACTCGTCATGCTTGGCCCTCCAGTGACATCCAGCGCTTTCGAGGCTCGCCTACCTCATGTTCCTGCGTTGATGCGCCGCGCTGCAAGGGCCGGAGCGGCCGGAGCGGTAAGTGGCCATCCCCAGCGCAAGAGCCAGCACGGCGGGGCCCCACGGCTCGACGGCGAAGGCGTCAGGGAGATTCCCTGCGTTCGACGACGAAATCCCCGCCCGGGTAAACGACCGTCTCGTGGCCGTCGTCGAAATGTACAAAGTACGGCGGCGCACCATTGTCGCCCCGGACTTCCATAATCTTGCCGTGCCGGTCGGGAGACTCGACCGTCTTGCCCCGGATGATGATGCGGTCCCCTTGAGCTGCCTTCATGGCAAACCACCTCCACCCCTTAGCCTACGTGGGTCCGGACGCTTGCGGAACAGCCTGTTCCGGCCGGTGCTGATGCGGACATCCGCGTGTGTCCAGGGACGGCTAGGATATGACCACAAGTTTCCGTATAGGAGCGTGACCATGCCAGAGGCCCTTCGCCACGTATATTTTCTCTCGGATGGGACAGGCATCACCGCTGAAACCCTGGGCAGCACGCTGTTGACCCAGTTTCCCCAAGGCCGCTTCTACCGCACCACGGTGCCGTTCATCTCGACCACGGCCAAGGCCCGATCGATTGTCAATGAGATCGACCAGATCGCGCTGCGGGAAGAACCGCCGCTGGTCTTCTCCACCGCTGTGAATGAAGGAATCCGCAACGAGTTGGCCAAGTGCAACGGCGTCTTGGTGGATCTGATCGGTGCGCATGTTCAGTTGCTGGAGGAGGCGCTTCACACCAAGGCCAGCCACCAGGCTGGCCAGGCCCACGGCCTGGGCAACGCCTTGCGGTACCAGTCGCGGATGCTGGCGGTTGAGTATGCGATGGAGCACGACGACGGCCAAAGCCTGCGTGCGCTGGAAAAGGCAGAGGTGATCCTCATTGCACCATCGCGTTGCGGCAAGACCCCCAGCACCATGTATTTGGCCCTTCAGCACGGGGTCTACGCGGCCAATTTCCCGCTCGTTGACGAGGATTTTCCCGGCGACACGCTGCCGGCACCCCTTCGGCCCTACCAGGCGAAGTGTTTCGGTCTGACGTCCAACCCGATGCGCTTGAGCCAGGTGCGGACCGAGCGTCGGCCCGGATCAGACTATGCATCCCTGCGGCAATGCGGAATCGAGCTGCGCAGCGCGGAGCGCCTGTATAAGGCGCACGATATCCCGCACGTGAATTCGGCCAGCATGTCCGTGGAGGAGATCTCAGCGGTGATTCTGGAGCGGATGGGACTGCGGCACTAGTGGGTTTGCCCAGCCCGGCTTCCGCAGCTGCAGCCGGACCCCGGAAGTGTGACGTAGGTAACATAGCCAGCCTGTCCCGTCCCTGCGACGATGGACTGACGTGGCTGCCAACAGCCACGACCTGACTTCAAGGAGCACTGACAATGACGACAGACATCCTCTGGTTTTCCGAGCTTGGCCTCAAGGACCTGGACCGAGTCGGCGGCAAAAACGCTTCCCTCGGAGAAATGGTCGGGAACCTGACCAGTGCCGGGGTAATGGTTCCGGACGGATTTGCCACCACGGCGGATGCCTACCGGCGGTTCCTGCGGGAGACCGGCGTTGAAGCGAAGATTGCCGGAATCCTGGCGGGGCTGGACACCGATGACATCCGGGCCCTGGCCGAGGCCGGGTCCGCCATCCGCAACGCCATTGTGGAAACGCCGCTTCCGGCGGATCTGGAAGCACAGCTGCGTGCCGCGTATGACCAGCTCGTGGCAAAGCACGGCGGGTCCGCCGAGCTTTCCTGGGCAGTTCGTTCCAGTGCCACCGCCGAAGACCTGCCGGATGCATCCTTTGCCGGGCAGCAGGAGACCTTCCTTAATGTCCGCGGCATCGAAAACATCCTGGCGGCGGTCAAGGACGTTTTCGCCTCGCTCTACAACGATCGCGCCATCGCCTACCGTGTGCACCACAAGTTCGAACACCTGGACGTGGCTCTGTCGGCGGGGATACAGCGGATGGTCCGCTCGGACGTAGGCGCATCAGGCGTCATGTTCACCATGGACACCGAGTCTGGCTTCCAGGGTGCGGTATTCGTTACGTCCTCCTACGGGCTGGGCGAGGCAGTGGTCCAGGGGGCTGTGAACCCGGACGAGTTCTACGTCTACAAGCGGGCGCTCAAAGCAGGCCGGCCGGCCATCCTCAAACGCGGTTTGGGCGACAAGGCGTTGACAATGGTCTACTCGGAAAGTGAGGAAGTGGGCCACACCATTGAGCTGGTCGCCACCGATCCGCAGCTGCGCGGCCGTTTCAGCATCACGGACGACGACGTCCAGCAACTGGCGCGCCATGCCCTGGCGATCGAGGAACACTACGGCCGTCCGATGGACATCGAGTGGGGCAAGGACGGCCTGGACGGTGAACTGTATATCCTGCAGGCCAGGCCCGAAACGGTAGAGTCACGCAAGTCCGCGGGCAAGCTCTCGCGCTACCGGCTGGAGGGAACCGGGCAGGTGCTAGCGGAGGGCCGGGCGATCGGCCAGCGGATCGGTGCGGGACGCGTGCGCGTCCTGGCCTCCATCGACCAGATGGCTGAATTTGAAACCGGCGACGTTTTGGTGGCGGATATGACGGACCCTGACTGGGAACCGATCATGAAGCGCGCGGCCGCGATCGTCACCAACCGCGGCGGGCGGACCTGCCACGCGGCGATTATCGCCCGGGAGCTGGGCATCCCGGCGGTGGTGGGCACCGGAGATGCCAGCGTGGCGCTGGCCGAGGGAACCAACGTGACTGTCTCCTGCGCCGAAGGGGAGGCCGGCTTCATCTACGCGGGGTTGCTGGATTTCCGGGTGGAGGAAACAGAGCTGGACAGCCTGCCGGAAGCGCCCGTGAAGGTCATGATGAACGTCGGAACCCCCGAGCAGGCGTTCACTTTCGCCCAACTGCCCAACCATGGTGTGGGGCTCGCCAGGCTTGAGTTCATCATCAACCGGCAGATCGGTATCCACCCCAAGGCGCTGCTGAATCTGGCGGACCAGCCCGCCGACGTCGCGGAGGTCATCCATGAGCGGATCGCCGCCTACGATGGCCCTCTGGACTACTACGTCAAGCGTCTCGCCGAAGGTGTCGCCACGATTGCTGCGGCATTCGCCCCGGAGCCCGTGATTGTGCGCATGTCCGACTTCAAATCCAACGAGTACGCAAACCTTGTCGGCGGACCGGCCTACGAGCCGCACGAGGAGAACCCGATGCTCGGCTTCAGGGGTGCCTCCCGCTACCTGGAACCGTCGTTCCGGGACTGCTTTGACCTGGAATGCCAGGCCCTGGCCTATGTTCGCAACGAGATGGGACTGACCAACGTCAAGCTGATGATCCCCTTCGTCCGAACCCTGGAGGAAGGTCGGGGCGTCATCGACCTGCTGGCCCAAAATGGCCTCCGCCGCGGAGAAAATGGCCTGGAAGTGGTGATGATGTGCGAGCTGCCATCCAACGCCCTCTTGGCCGATGAGTTCCTGGAGATTTTTGACGGCTTCTCCATCGGGTCCAACGACCTGACCCAGCTGACCCTCGGCTTGGACCGGGACTCCGCCATTGTGGCGGCCAGCTTCGACGAGCGGAACGCCGCGGTCAAGAAACTGCTCAGCATGGCGATCCGGGCATGCAAGGCCAAAGGAAAATACGTCGGCATCTGTGGACAGGGCCCCAGCGACCACCTTGATCTGGCCCAGTGGCTGGTGGGCGAGGGCATCGATTCCATCTCGCTCAATCCGGACACAGTCGTAGACACCTGGCTGCAGCTCGCGGCCATGGTCCCCTCGATCTAAGAGCTTTCCAGGTGGCGGCCCCCGTTCCGAAGGACGGGGCCGCCACTTGGGGATCCGGAACTAGTCGCGATTCGGGCCGCCCGCAAGCCGGTCCACGAGTCCATGCTCCAGGGCGAACAGAGTGGCGCCGACCCGGTTGCTGGCCCCGATTTTCAGGTAAATGTGTTCCACGTGATTGCGCACGGTTTTGGGCGAGATGACCAGTGCCGACGCAATCTGGGCCGTATTCCGTCCGTGGCACAGCATGCCAAGAACCTCGCCCTCTCGCGCCGTCAGACCGGCCGGCAGCGGCGGGTGCCGCCGCCGTCGTCGTTCTCCCGCCGCCACCAGCACCGCCTCCGCAGCGTCCGGGTCCAGCCGGCCCGCGGCAACTTCGCCCCGCAACCGAGCCGCCGCCTCGCCGGTCCCCAGCGCCGGCCGGTGGGGCCGGGGTTCCAGGTAGGTCCGGAAAGCGTCGGCCGCGGCCAGGATGCGATGGCTGGAGCCGAGGGCATCGCCGGATACGCCACGCGGGTAGCCGGAGCCGTCCAGCCGTTCATGGTGCGAACCCGCCAGCTCCGCGACATCCTTCATACCCGGCAGCCGTGCCAGGATCCGCTCCCCGAGATAGGGATGCATCTGGATGCGCTCGCGGTCGGCCTGGGACAGCGGCGCACTCTTGTCCCAGACCTCATTGGAGACTCCCATCCGGCCCAGATCGTGCACCCAGCCGGCCCGGCGGAGCCTCCCCACCGCGCCAATCCCGAGGCCACATTCCTGGCCCCCGGCGGCTGCGAGCGCTGCGACGGCACGGGAATGCCCGGTCGTGTACGGGGACTTGAGGTCGGCAAAATCGCCCATGGCTGTCAGGACCGCGTCCAAAGCGCCAGCCGAGAGCTGCCCGTCATCCGGATCCGCCTCCAGCGCAGCTTCCCACGGGTCGCCCTCCATGAGACCTGCTGTCAGCGCCTCCGCCTCGTCGGCGAAGAGCGCGGAAAGGGCGGGGTCGAACTGGGTTCCGGACCGCGCCCTGGCCATGGCGACGGCCCCGCCCACCCCGCCGCTGCGCAGGAAAACCTCTGCGGTCTCCGCCAAGGTGGTGACTCGCATTTCCAGCGGTATTTCGGCTCCCCTCCTGCCGGCAGGAAGACCGTGGCCGTCCCAGCGCTCAAAGACGTTGGCCAGCAGCACCGCAAGGCCGTCGTCGAGCCCCATCCTGCCGGCGAGCGTGCCCGCCGAGACGCAGTGCGAACGGATCAGGTTCCGGACCGCGGTCCGGCCGTTGAGGGCGAACCGGGTGCGGCCGGCGGTCCGCTGCAGGGGCGGAAGGCTGGCGGCGGTGTGGCTCAGGAAGGCCTTGTACATCGGCAGTCCGTGCTGGTCCACCTTGTAGTAGTCCGCCCGGAAACCAATGTCGTCGGTGAAAAGCCGGGCCAGCTCGAACGAGTCGGCATGGCAGCCGATCCAGGCGAGCAGGTTTGCGTAATAGATGTTGGCGCGGCGGGTCTCGTCCAGGCCCAGGTGATCCGCGATCCGCAGCGCCAGCAGGGCCGAGCGCAGCATGTGTTCCATGGGTTGGCCCAGCCCCAGGTCGATGGCGAGCGAGACGGCCGCGAGGATTTCGGAACGGCGGAGGACGACGGCGGCGCCCGGCGCCGGCGCGGAGGGCGCGGACCCGGGCGCGGAGGCGGAGGCGGATCCTGGGACTCTTGATCCCGGACCCGGACCGCCGGGACTCGGAGGGCGCGCCACGGTCCAATTATGCCCTCGAAGACCCACTTTCAATAGGCCACCGCGTCAACCGCCGCCGGAACCGTGGAGGGGAACCTGACCCCCAGATCGGCGGCGAACAGGCCGCGCTGGGGCAACCAGAAGCCACCGAGCCGATCCTGTTCCCGCAGCGGTCCGGGCCCGCCGGCGTCGCGGCCGCCGACGACGGCGGTCGACTCAAGGACTTGCCACAGCCGCCGGGGTTGCGCCTGGAAGGACTGGCCGTTGGGTGCAACCCCGCAGATGGACATCCTGCCCGCCCCCAACATGGTCCCGGCCATTGCACCCATGGCGCGGAGCACGGAATTCCGGCGCCAGAGCGCCGGCGGCATCCGCAGCGCCATGGATGTGAGCGCACGGGTCTCTAGGGAGGAACCCAGCTCCAGATGCCATTCCACCCGGTCCGGAACCCGGATCGTGGCGCTCGCCGGGCCGTCCCATTCGATGCCGACGGTGGTGGTGACCGCTTCGTCAAGCGCGGATCCGAAATAACGGGCACAGCTCAGCTCCGGAGCCGCATCCGCGTAAATCGTCCAACCGCCGGACGGCGTCCGCACCCACACGGCACGGTAACCCGGCCCCACGGAGCTGCGGCGGAAGTGCCGGAAAGCCAGGTAGTACCCGGACCTGAACGGTTGCCCCATGACCGCATAGCCGGAGAAATGTTCGGCCGGATCCTCCTGGACCCCGGTCCGCTTCTCTTCATCCGATTCCGCATAGAACCTGGGCTGTTTGGTTGCCACGACGGGCTCCCTTCCCTGTTGATGCACTGGTCTGTGTTGGTGCACCGGTCCCTGCTGGTGCACTGATCCCTGCTGGTGCACTGATCCCTGCTGGTGCACTGAGCGTACGGCCGGCAGGGATGGCAGGGCATGGGGCAGATGCCCCATCTTTGGTGTGCAATGAGCGCGGATGGCGCGGCAGCGGATATTCACGGGCCCGTGACCGTCCACTTCACAATGTGAGCGGGAAAATCACGCCTTAAGAGTGTTAGCCAAAAAATGAGGAGGTGGCAGCAATGCCAAAAATCAAGAAAGACCTGGCACCGGCTCTGATCGACGATGACACCCTCGAAGGCCGATATGCCGAACTGGGACCGTTCACCGTCGCGTTTGAGACGTTCCACGTCGATGCGGACCCGGCACCGCTGTTCCGCGGGCTGCCGGAGGACCGATGCCAGTGCGAGCACTGGGGACAAGTACGCTCCGGGAAGCTGATCTACCGCTATCCGGATCACGAGGAAGAATTCGTGACCGGCGACTTCTACTACGCCGCGCCCGGCCACTTGCCGCTGGTCACCTCCGGCACCGAGGTGGCCGAGTTCACCCGCACCGAGGAACTGAGCGCCACTATGGGTGTCGTGCAGTCCAACATGGCGAAGGAAGGTGCGGGCCAATGAGCACGCAATCAGCCGCACCCTTGGCCCGGGAGGACGCCCCGGCTGTGCTGGCCCCGGCGGCCGTCGGCACGCTGGAGCGCCGGTTCATCGAATTCCTCCAGACCGGCAGCATCCCCGGTGGCCTCTTTGCCGAGGACGTCTTCATCGACATGACGATCCCGCAATGGCGGCTCCAGGCCACCGGTCCTGACGGGGTGCTCGACGTTCGGCGCGGCGGCCATCCCAGTCCCGGTTTGGTCCCGCGCTGGCGGACCGACACGACGGCAAGGGGGTTCGTGATTGAGGTGGAGGAAACCTGGACGGCGGAGGGGCAGCAGTGGTACTGCCGCGAGATGGTGCGGGCGGATGTCTCCGACGGCGTCATCACGGAGCTTTCCGTCTACTGCACCGGAGATTGGGATGCCGCCCAGCAGGCACGGCACAGGCAGGAGGTAACCCTGCTGCGGCCCTGACCGGGACGGCGGAAACGCCGCTGACGGATCCCCGGCGGGCGGCTATCATCGGGGTATGGCCCCGGCCACAGCCCCTGATTCGCCCGCCGGCACCCCCGCAGCAGAGCTGTTCCACCGCGCGGAGGAGGCCGCCCTGCGCTCGGAACCCGAGGCGGAAGACTTGTATCTGCAGACCTGCATTGAGGCCAGCCGCACCGGCCGATTGGATTTGCTCACCGACGCCGCGCTCCGGTTGATCGGCCGGCACCGTTTCGGCACGCCGGCGGGCAGGCTTCCCGCCCTGCTCCACCGGGCCTACCGGGCGGCTGAGGACACATCGGAGCGCGGGCGGCTGGCCGCGGCCCTGGCCCGGCTCTGGGTCTACAGCGGCGAGGCGGCCCGCGCCGTGGCCTTTGCCGACGACGCCCTGCGCCTCGCCGAGGACACGGACAATACTGATGACCTGGCGGACGCCTTGGAGGCCAGCCTGCTGGTCCGCTGGGGGCCGCAGGACGTGAGCGCAAGGGCAGCGATGTCCACGCGGCTGGCGGAACTGACGGCCTACTCCGAAGACCTCGAGCTGCGCCTCCGTGCCCTGTGCTGGGTCCTCACCAGCGCCCTTGAGCGTCTTGATGCCCTCGGAGTGGACCGCCAACTGCGGGAACTCGATCTCTTGGCCTCCCAGTCCGGCTCGGCGCGTGTCATGTTCTATGCGTTGAGCCGTCGCGCCATGGTTGCCCTGCTGGCCGGCAGGACGGAGGAGGCGGACGCACTGCGCGCGGAGGTTTCCGCCGTCGGCCGCTACACCGGAGACGTGGACGCATTCGCCATCGACCACGCCCTGCTCGGCGAAATCGCCCGGCAGCGGGGCACTCCGGAACTGTTGGCCGCCGAAGCTGCGCTCTTCGAGGAGGCCGGACGGACCGAGGGCGTGCCTTCCATCCTGGCCCAGGCGGCCCTGCTCTGGTTGGAAGCCGGCGATCCGGAACGGGCGGCCCGGCTGGCCCGGCACGTCGCCGGCGCCGACTTCAGTGCCATCCCGCCGGACGTCGACTGGCTGCTCACCGCCTGCACGGTCACCGAGGTGGCCTGCCGGACGGAGGATACGACGACGACGGCGCTACTGGCGGGGCTGCTGGAACCCTTCGCGGGGCAGGGCGTGGTCAACGCCGGCGCGGTTACCTTCCATGGCGTTGTGGACCACTATCTGGGCGCCGCGGCACTGCTGCTGGGTAACGTGGATCGGGCCAGACCGCATTTGGAATGGGCCCGGGCTGCGTACGCACGCCTGGGTGCCGACTGGTGGATCTCGCGGCTGCCGCCCCTTCCGGCGTCTGTCCAGGTGCGCACCCCCCGGCCTGCTCCGGGGCCGCCCGCCGAACTGGTTTTGCACCCCGCCGATCAGGGGATCTGGCGGATCGGACCCGAGGCAGACCCGAAATTCCTGCCTGGCATGAAGGGCTTCGACTATTTGCGCCACCTGGTGCGCAACCCGGGAAGGGAGATCTCCTGCCTGGATCTGGCGGCGGCCTTCGCCCCGGAGGCGCAGGCCCTCGCGGGCGCGGGCGGCACGCTGCTGGATGAAAGGGCCAAATCCGCGTACAAGCACCGCCTAGCCGAACTGGAGGCGGACGTCGAGGAAGCGTCCGAATGGAACGACCCGGACCGCGTGCTGGCCCTGCGGCAGGAACGTCAGGCGCTCATCGACCAGCTGGCCCAGGCCTACGGGTTATTGGGCCGGGCGCGGACATTCGGCTCGGACCCGGAGCGCGCACGGGTCGCCGTGCGTAAAGCCGTCGCCGCCGCTCTTGACCGGATTGCAGCAGCGGACCCGGCCACCGGCTCGATGCTTCGGGGCGGCGTGCACACCGGCAGATTCTGCCGCTACGACCCGGACGCGGACCGTCCGGTGCGCTGGCGGACAAGACCTTGAGGGTCGCCCCTGGGTCCGCCCGGACGGTTTGTCAACGGGGGTATGAGACACCAACCCTCAGCGGGACTGCAACCAGGCCGGGGCTTGCTGAAGGATCGTCGACTGACACCCGCGTCCTTCATCGCGTGTCGTACGACGGTCAAGCTTGAGCGAGCGATGCCTTCTCCCGTGGATCGACTGATATGTGACCGTACGGAAACACCCAACGGCACGTGCCGAGCACCGGGCGCTGGCACCAGCAATCGGTGCCGCATCCGCACCTGTGGAATCCAGCCACCTCCGCGAGGCGAGTAAATATGGCCACGAAGACGTACACGCCGAGGACCGCTCCAAACCACCGCATCTTCCGAGGGTAGCTCAGATACCGCCAGGTGTCCCGGAACCCGAACCGCTTGCGGGACGGCCCGGCGATTCGAACGGGAGACGCACCTCGGACAATGGGGGAAATTGCGTCGTCACCAGTCGCTCTGCGACGGAATGGTCGAGCATGACCTGGCGGTGGTGCATAGCCAGGCACTAAGCGCCGGATTCACGCTTTCGGCCCTCATCAGGTTCGCTGATTCTCATCGCGCTGACCGCCCCCCGGATCATGCTGATGAGGGCGCCGATCAGCCCGGGCAACGCGTCATCGTCGGGCTGCTGGGACATGAGCCAGACATCGATCGCTTCACCCATGCCCAGTACGACAGCGATCAGCAGGGAGGATGGCAGGTCATCGCGCACCGCTCCCACACGCTGGCCCGCCACGAGCACCTGCTCGATCCACGGCACGGATGCTTGCTGGATCTCACCCTGTGCCTGCTGGAATGCGGGACTCTTCGACGTCGCGGCCCAACCGCGAAGCAGTGCTGCCAACTGCGGCGAGGCCGCCAGAGCCCTCATCAACCGCAGGTAGTAGTTCTCCAAAACAGACCAGAACGCATCGGCATCGCCGCCGTCGAGCTTGGGCAACGGGCCGACACGCTCGAAGAGGTCCGCCAACCCGGTGCGCGCGACGTAGGCATAGAGATCTTCCTTGCCCTCGAAGTAGTAGTACATCGAGCCTTTGGAGATACCGGCAGCGTCGATCACCCGATTGAGCGAGGCGTCGTGGTATCCGCGGGAGGAAAACTCGTCGAGGGCGACCCGCAGAATCGCCTCCTGCTGCGAGGGGGGAAGTTTCGCGAACCGTGGTCGAACCATACGATCAGCGGGCCGGCTCGGTGTCGGTGAACGGTGGGAGCTCGACGGCGTCGTGGAAGCTCCTACCCATGACAAGGTCCGCTACTTTGGGCAGTCCCATCATCCTCATTAGCGTGTTCCTTGCGAAGAGCTGGAATCGATTCTTGGGCGCGAACGCCAAACCCAAACCCTCGGCGGCATCCTGCTTGGAGCGTAGCAACGGAGCGAGCCGCTCCTCATAACGGGCAAAGGCATCGCGGTAATCACCAGAGCGGGACAGTTCTGCCGCCAGTGTGTAGGCCTCGACCATGGCCAGGGCGGAGCCCTGCCCGGCAAGAAAGGAGGGGCACGCCGCGGCGTCACCCACCAGCGCCACGCGTCCCGTCGTCCAGGACGGCATCCGGATCTGGCTGACGGAGTCGAAGTAGAAGTCCTTCGCCTGAGCCATCAGGTCAAGCATCGCGGGCACCTCCCAACCTTTGTCGCCGAGCTTCGCCCTCAACAAGTCTTCCTGTGCTGAGCGATCGGTCGGCACGTCCCCATCATGCCGAAGGCTGAAGAGGAACAGTGTGGCGTCGTCGCGAAGAGAAAGCCGGACTGCCTGAAAGCCGACGTCGGCGTACATCAACGCGACAAGTTCGTCTCGCTCCGGATACCGTTCGGATTCGAACGCCGCCACCACCATGCCCAGGTATTTCTCGAATCGGTCATCCGGGCCGAACGCAAGCCTCCGCACACGGGAATGAAGGCCGTCAGCACCGACGACCAGGTCGAAGTCTCGGGTTGTGCCGCTGTCGAACGTGACCCGAACCCGGTTCCCGTCGTCCTCGAGTGCGCCGACCGTGTCACCAAGGATCAGCTCAACCGCGCCGCCGATTGCCTCGTAGATCACGGCCGAGAGATCGGATCGGGCAAGACTCAGGTACCGCTTCACCGACTCCATGATAACTTCGGGCTTAAACGAGGCCACCCGGCGACCGTCGCGATTGACCGCCCTGGCTTCGGTCATAACATATCCGCGTCGTCGCAGTTCAGGCACAATGCCCATCTTTTCCGCCACGTCGAAACCGGCACCCCAGAAATCGACGAGGTACCCGCCGCTCCGCAGTTCGGGTGCGTGCTCCACGATCGTGACCTCGTGTCCCGACTTTTGAAGCCAGTACGCCAGAGTCGGACCGGCAATTCCTGCGCCCACAATTAAGACCCTCACA
>JALYYI010000271.1 GCA_030946705.1 Actinomycetota bacterium
GGAGCCGACGGCGGCATCGAGGGTTCCCTCGCCGCCGTCGGCCACCGGGATGCGCTCCACCTCAAGGCCGCAGAGCACGGAGCGGAGCCCGATTTCCAGGTGTGCGGCCACGTCCGGAGCGGACAGCGAGCCCTTGAATTTGTCCGGAGCAATGACGATGCGCATTGGTGCCTGACCCGGATCCCTAGTCCAGCAGCGCGATGATCGCGGTCGGGGCGTCCTGGCCGGTCAGGGCCAGGTCCTCGAACTCGGTGACGTTGTCCAACTCGGTGCCCATCGAAATGTTCGTCACGCGCTCGAGGATGACCTCCACGATCACCGGCACGCGGTACTCGGCCATCATCGCCTTTGCCTTCTCAAACGCGGCGGGCAGGTCCTGTGGGTTTTCCACACGGATGGCCTTGCAGCCCAGGCCCTCGGCCACCTTGACGTGGTCCACGCCGTAGCCGTTGGTCTCCGGGGAGTTGATGTTCTCGAACGCCAGAGAAACCTCGTAGTCCATCTCGAAGCCGCGCTGCGACTGGCGGATCAGGCCCAAGTAGGAGTTGTTGACCACCACATGGATGTACGGCAGCTGGAACTGCGCGCCCACGGCCAGTTCCTCGATCATGAACTGGAAGTCGTAGTCGCCGGAGAGGGCGACGACGGTCTCCCCGGGTTTGCCGCGCACCACACCGAGGGCGGCCGGCACGGTCCAGCCCAGCGGGCCGGCCTGGCCGGCGTTGATCCAGCGGCGCGGCCCGAAGACGTGCAGCAGCTGCGCGCCGGCAATCTGGGACAGGCCGATGGTGGAGACGTAGGTGGTGTCCTGGCCGAAGGCCGTGTTCATCTCCTGATAGACCCGCTGCGGCTTGATCGGGACGTTGCCGAAGTTGGTCTTGCGCTGCAGCCGGCCCTTGCGGTCCGCGCAGTCCGCGGCCCAGCTGCCGTAGTCCGGCAGCGTGCCGGCGGCCTTGCGCTCGCGGGCCACCTCCAGCAGCATCTCCAGCGCGGCGCCCGCGTCGGAGACGATGCCCAGGTCCGGGGAGAACACGCGGCCGATCTGCGTCGGTTCGATGTCCACGTGCACGAATTTGCGGCCCTTGGTGTAGGTGTCCAGGCCGCCGGTGTGGCGGTTGGCCCAGCGGTTGCCGATGCCGATCACGAAGTCGGAAGCCAGCATGGTCGCGTTGCCGTAGCGGTGCGAGGTCTGCAGCCCGACCATGCCGGCCATCAGCGGGTGGTCATCGGGGATGGTGCCCCAGCCCATCAGGGTGGGGATTACCGGAACATTCAGCAGTTCCGCCAGGTCGACCAGCTGCGCGGAGGCGCCCGCGTTGATGATGCCGCCGCCGGCGACGATCAGCGGGCGCTCGGAGGCGGTGAGCATCTCCAGGGCCCTCTCGGCCTGCTTGCGGCTGGCGCGGGGCTTTTCCACGGGCAGCGGCTCATAGAGGTCAATGTCGAACTCGATCTTGGCCATCTGCACATCGAAGGGCAGGTCCAGCAGCACCGGACCCGGACGGCCTGAGCGCATCAGGTAAAAGGCCTTCTGGAAGGCGCCGGGAACCTGGGCAGGCTCCAGGATGGTCATGGCCATCTTGGTGACCGGGGCGGCGATCGAGGAGATGTCCACCGCCTGGAAGTCTTCCTTGTGCAGCTTGGCCACCGCGGCCTGGCCGGTGATGCACAGGATCGGCACCGAATCGGCCCATGAGGCGTACAGGCCGGTGATCATGTCCGTGCCGGCGGGACCGGACGTGCCCAGACAGAGGCCGATGTTGCCGTCCGCGGCGCGGGAGTAGCCGTCCGCCATGTGCGAGGCCCCCTCGACGTGGCGGGCCAGGGTGTGGCGGATACCGCCGTGGGCCTTCATGGCCGAGTAGAACGGGTTGATCGCGGCACCCGGCAGGCCGAAGGCCTCGGTGGCCCCCTCCTTTTCCAGGATCAGGATGGCGGCATCAACGGTGCGCATCGTAGGCATTGGGTTCTCCTTTAAAATTTGTACAGGAAGTTTTGTACTGAAGTTTGTGGGTGGGGTTAGGCCCGGTTGCGGCCGGAGAGCTGTTCGACCAGTTTGAACAGGCCGGAGTGGTCCAGTCCGCCGTCGCCCTGGTTGACCATCGAGCCGACCAGCTGGGCCACGAGCGCGCCGAGCGGAATAGTAACGCCGGCTTCTCGGGCGGCGGAGGTAACGATGCCCATGTCCTTGTTGTGCAGTGCGAGCCGGAAGCCGGGGGCGAAGGAGCGGTCGAGCATCTTCTGGCCCTTCGCCTCCAGGACCTTGGAACCGGCGAGGCCGCCGCCGAGGACCTTCAGCGCCGCGGTGGTGTCCACTCCGTAGGCCTCAAGGAAGACGATGGCTTCGGCGAGGAGCTGGATGTTTCCGGCCACGATCAGCTGGTTCGCCGCCTTGACCGTCTGGCCGGAGCCGGATGGGCCCACGTGCACGATGGTCTTGCCGACGGCGCTGAGCACCTCCGCGGCGGCGTCGAAGTCGGCCTTGTCGCCGCCGACCATGATGGACAGCACGCCGTCAATGGCGCCCTGCTCCCCGCCGGAGACGGGGGCATCGAGGGGTCTGATGCCGTGGTCGGACGCTTCCTTGGCCAGCCGGACGGAGTAGTCCGGGCGGATGGAGCTGGCGTCGATCCACAGCGCCCCGGACTTGGCGTTGGCGAAGACGCCGTCCTCGCCGCTTACCACCGCCTCCACATCCGGGGAGTCGGGCACCATGGTGATGACGACGTCGGCCTCCCGGACCGCCTCGGCGATGTCGCCGGCGCCCTTGCCGCCGGCCGCAATGAGCTGGTCGGTCTTGTCCTGGCTGCGGTTGAACCCGGTGACGGAGAACCCGGCGTTGACCAGGTTGACGGCCATGGGCAGACCCATGATGCCGAGACCGATGACGGTGACGTTCTTGGAGTTGGTCATGAGGAGTCCTTTACTGCTGGCGAGGTTGGTGGGGTTGCCGGCTCAGCGGATGAGCCAGTTGAAGGCGGAAGCGCTATCGGCCTTGTATTCCAGCCCGATGGGGCCGTCGTAGCCGAGGTCGCGGCTGCGGGAGATCCACCCACCCAGCGGAAGGGTCCCCGTTCCGGGGGCGCCGCGGCCGGGGTTGTCGGCAATCTGGATGTGGCCGAAGTCCTTCGCGTGCTCTTCGATGACCGCGCCGACGTCGTCGCCGTTGACCGCGAGGTGGTAGAAATCGGCGAGCAGCCTGATGTTCTGCGGGCCCTCCGCGCGGACCTTGCTGATGATGTCCACGGCGTGGGCCGCCGTCGTGACCGGGTACCGGGGGGCGCCGCTGACCGGCTCCAGCAGGACCGTGCCGCCGATCCCGGCCACACCTTCCGCCGCGGCGACCAGGTTCTTCAGGGCCAGCGCATCCTGGGCCCCGGGCGTGGATTCGTCCATCCGATTGCCGTAGAGCGCGTTGAAGGACCTGCAGCCGAGCCGCTCGCCTATCCCGGCGACGACGTCGATGTTGTCCTTGAACTCGGAGGAACGGCCCACCCAGGAGACCAGGCCGCGGTCGCCGGCCGGCATGTCCCCGGCGTTGAAGTTCAGGCCTGTCAGCTGCACGCCGGCGTCCGTGATGGCGTTTTCGAACTCCGTGACCTCGGCGTCGGCGGGGACGGAGGAGGCGAAGGGCCACCAGAACTCGACGGCGTCAAAGCCTGCCGCCTTTGCGGCTGCGGGGCGCTCCAGCAGCGGCAGGTCGGTCAGGAGGATGGAGCAGTTCACTGTGTACGTCATCGTTGGGTTCCTTCGGGTGCAGCGTTGTCCTGTTTGAATCGAATTCCGAATGGTGGAAGTTATATTCTGCTGTATGAAAGTCTAGGACTACCTGCGCCCGATCGTCAACCCATTTCCCGGTCCGGGGCGAACCAGCTGCAGAAATGACAATGCCATCCCTGGTTCGGTGCGCAGGGGCGGATGAGTGTTGCCTGGAATGTCACCGGGCTTTCGGTCGGTGCAGGTTCCGATTTGTGGTGCGGCGGCCTGTGATGGCCGATACGCCCACGCACACGACGATGTTGGCCAGCAGTGCCAGCACGCCAACGTTGATGTGCTGGGCGGGTGCCGGCAGGAAGGGCAAGACGCTGCCCACGGTGTAGTGGCCCAGGGTCAGCCATGCCACGATGACGGCCCGCCCCCGTTCAGGGTTAATCAGTCACGCCCTCCACTCGATCTGGCCCGGCAGGCCCGTCCGAAACCGGCCCCACAGCCCGCTGCCCAACGGACGAAAGATCCGGGTAAGACCGTTAGGCCCCCAGCC
>JALYYI010000282.1 GCA_030946705.1 Actinomycetota bacterium
GGGCCGGGGTGCCGCGGGCGACGGCGGACTGCCGGAAGGCGGCGGGCTGCCGGCCGGGGTCGCGGAGCGCCTGCGCGACGGAGCCGAAGCGGCCCGAGCGGCCTACGGAGAACTCGTCGCCTTCCTGCGCGACGAGCTGCTCTCCGCAGCGCCGGAAAAGGACGCCGTCGGCCGGGAACGCTACTCGCTGGCCTCGCGCGCATTCCTTGGCTCCGCCGTCGACCTTGACGAGACCTACGCCTGGGGCGTGGCCGAGCTGGACCGGATCATTGCCGAACAGGAGCAGGTGGCGGAGCGGATCGCACCCGGCGCTTCGATCGAGGAGGCCAAGGCCATTCTGAACGCGGACCCGGCCCGGCAGCTGCGGGGCACGGACGCGCTGCAGGCCTGGATGCAGGGACTCTCGGACAAGGCCGTGGCGGATCTGGCGGGCAGCCATTTTGAGATTCCGGACATCATGAAGAGGCTCGAGTGCCGCATTGCCCCCACCCAGGAGGGCGGCATCTACTACACCGGTCCCAGCGAGGACTTCTCCCGGGCCGGCCGGATGTGGTGGTCCGTCCCCGCGGGCGAGGATTCCTTTACGACGTGGGCCGAGACCAGTACGGTCTACCACGAGGGTGTGCCGGGCCACCACCTGCAGGTGGCGACCGCCACCTACCAGAGCGGGCTGCTGAACAAGTGGCGGCGCAACGTCTGCTGGGTCTCCGGCCACGGGGAGGGCTGGGCGCTGTATGCGGAGCGGCTGATGGACCAGCTGGGCTACCTGGCCGATCCGGGCGACAAGATGGGCATGCTGGACGGCCAGCGGATTCGCGCGGCCCGGGTGGTCTTCGATATCGGCGTGCATCTGGAGCTGGAGATGCCCGAGCGCTGGGGATCGGGCCCCTGGACCCCGGAGAAGGGCCATGAGTTCCTGGCCAAGAACCTGGACATCAGCGAGGGCCAGCTGAAGTTCGAGTTCAACCGGTACCTGGGCTGGCCGGGCCAGGCGCCATCCTACAAGGTGGGCCAGCGGCTGTGGGAGCAGATCCGCGACGAGCGCGAACAGCGTGACGGGGCCGGCTTTGAACTGAAGGCCTTCCACAGCCAGGCGCTGAACCTGGGATCGGTGGGGCTGGACTCGCTCAAGGCCGCGCTCCTGGGCTGAAGCCCGCTCGCTGATCGAGCCACTTATCCGGCGCCCCCGGCAGGGAGGAAGCGGCGGTTCCTGATCCGCGATCCGCCGAACGCGATCTCCAAGGGAGCAATTTCCAGCGTCCCGCCGCCGGCCCTCGGCCTGCCCACGGCAATATGGGGCCTCCACCGGGGATACCTGAAACCGAGGGCGCGGGAGCCAAGAATGAAATCATCGATGGTATCCACGGCCAGCTCGTCCAGCAGCTCGTGCAGGGCCCGGACCAGGGATACCTGATACTCGCGCACGTGCCGGGGCACCGCCACCTCAAGGCCGGCCACGCGCCCGCCACCGAGGACAATCAGCGTGTCCGTGCTGGCGGAAAAGGCGGCAAGCTCCGGAATCTCCTCCAGCCACGCCCCCGTCCGGCGGTTTGCCGCCGCAGCGCTGGTTGCGCCCCGGGTCCAGGTCGCCACGTCCTGGGAGAAATCCTCAAGAATGCCCAGGTGGAGCAGGGTCAGGTGCAGGCTCCCCGGGCGTCGAAGGGCGTCAACATACCTGCCCAGACCTTCGTAGTCCGCCGGGCCGCGCCCGATGCTCAGCACCGGGACCTCCACGGTGATCCGCGGTGCCGTCGTCATCCCGGTCTCCTCTGCTCCCGCGCCGGTCCCCGGCAACCGTTGGCTATGGAGCCATGATAATCCGCCGGCCGGGAGGTCTCGGCGGCCGGTCTTCGCCGACCACCGGGCAACTCCGCCCGGCGGTACGCTTTGCCGAGAAGGAACTCCAGGACCGCGAGCCAAGGGCGGAACCATGATCATTGTGACGACGAACGACATTGCCGGCTACCGGATCGACGCGGTGTTCGGCGAAGTGATGGGGCTGACGGTGAGGTCGCGCCATATCGGCGCCCAGTTCACCGCCGGTTTCCGCTCGCTCGGCGGTGGCGAGCTGCCGGAAATGACGCAGGCGCTGTACGAAAGCCGGCATGAGGTGATGGCCCGGATGGTCAATGAGGCGCAGCAGAAGGGGGCCAACGCCGTCGTCGCCATGCGCTTTGACGCCTCGGACATGGCCCAGAACTGGACCGAAATCTGCGTCTACGGGACCGCCGTCTATGCCGTTCCGATCGCGGCCGGCGAGCCGGGTGCCACCGGCCAGTCCGCCTACCTGGCGCAGCATCCGACGGCGGAGGGCCCGCCTCTGGGCCGCGCCCAGCCCGGCACCGTTCCCCTCCCTGAAACGCGGCCCTGAGCTTGCACAGAGTGCAAAGATGCACTTAGTGTAGTCATGTGACACCAGCCGATGAGCCAACCCCCCAGCCCTCGCGGCGCGAACTGAACAAGGCCGCCACCCGGGATGCGATTGCCGCCGCAGCCCTGGAACTGCTCCGTGCCCGGGGCATGGGCGAGTTCACCGCCGACGATGTTGCCGACGCGGCGGGCGTCTCACGGCGGACCTTCTTCAACTACTTCTCCAGTGCTGAAGCCGCGATCGCCAGCTACACCCAGAGCTACCTGGACAGCGTCCTGGAACAGCTCCTGGCTCGTCCGGCGGATGAACCCCTGCTGGAATCCGCGCAACACGCGCTGATCGCCGTCGCCGATCCCCGGCACCTGGCCTCCATCGCGGAGACCTTCACCCTGACCCACGACCATCCGCAGCTCTCCCGCTTCCAGCTGGAAGCCTGGGACAACTGCAGCACCAAAATCATCGCCGCGGCCACCCACCGGCTCGGCGGCACCGTGGACGAGCTGTACCTGCACGCGCTGGTGGGTTCAGTGCTCTCCTGCGGAAAGGCGGCCCTGGAAATCTGGTTCGCCCGGCAAGGAGGGGACATGAGCCCGGCTTCGCTGGCCAAACTGCGGGGCCTGCTCATTGACTCCATCGGCCTGCTGCATCACGGCTTCTCCCAGTAACTTCGCACCCTCCAGCCTCCAGACCTGACAGAAACGACAACCACCATGGCCCTGCTCCTGTACCGCCTCGGCAAATTCTCCTTCCGGCACCGCTGGCTGGTCATCGGCGCCTGGGCCCTGATCGTGCTCCTGGTCGGCGGCTCCGCCGGCCTCTTCCACGGGCAGATGTCCAACAACTTCCAGATCCCCGGCACCGAGACCCAGCAGATGCTGGACAAGCTCAAGAAGGACCTGCCCAAGGCCGCCGGCGGAAGCGGGACCATCGTCTTCTCCGCCCCCGACGGCAAGGCGCTCACGCAGGCCCAGCGGGACGCAATTTCCCAGTCCCTGGCCAGGCTGAAATCGGTTCCGGACGTGCAAAGCACGGTGGACCCGTTCAGCACCCAGGCGACCCTGGACGGCGCCGCGGCCAAGATTGCCGACGGCGAGCGGCAGCTGGCCGCCGCGCAGGCCAGGCTGGACGCCGGTAAGTCCCAGCTGGAGGCCGCCGCCACGCAGCTGGCGACCGGGGGCACCCGGTTGGACGCGCAGCAGGCCCTGCTGGACCGGCAGAAATCCGCCCTGGCCGCCGCCCCCGCCGGCACGCCCGGCCTGGCATCCCAGCAGGCGCAGCTCACCGCCGGCCAGGCCCGGCTGGACGCCGGCAGGCAACAGCTGGCCGGGGGCCAGACCCAATACGACGCGAACCGGAGGACCTACGACGACGGCGTGGCCGAGCTGGCGCAGAAGAAGACCGAGCTGGCACTCGGCCGGGGGCAGGCGGAGGCCTCGAAGGGGCTGCGCTTCGTCTCCCGGGACGGCCAGGCGGCGATCGCCCAGGTCCAGTTCACCACCTCCATCGACGGGCTGACACCGCCGGTCCGCGCGCAGGTCCAGCAGATCGTCAACCGGGCCGGCGATTCGGGCGTCCGGGTCTACGCCAGCAAGGAGATCACCCAGGACGTCTCGGAAATCTTCGGGATCGCGGAGGTGATCGGTGTCGCCGTCGCCGCCCTGGTGCTGATCGTCATGCTCGGCACCCTGATCGCCGCCGGGCTGCCGCTGCTGATGGCCATCATCGGCGTCGGCGTGGGCGTGGGCGGCACTTTCGCCCTCACCGGCCTGATCGACATGTCCTCCATCTCCCCGATGCTGGCCCTGATGCTGGGCCTGGCCGTGGGCATCGACTACTCGCTGTTCATCGTCAATCGTCACCGCGGCCAGCTGCTGGCCGGGATGGAGCTGGAGGAATCGGTGGCACGGGCGGCCGGCACCTCCGGCAATGCGGTCCTCTTTGCGGGCCTGACGGTGGTCATCGCGCTGGCCGCGCTGGCCGTCCCCGGCCTGCCGTTCCTGGCCGTTCTGGGCCTGGCCGCCGCCGGCACGGTCAGCATCGCCGTCCTCATCGCGCTGACCCTGACCCCGGCCCTCCTGAGCCTGATCGGCCACCGGCTGGTCTCCAGGAGGGCCCGGGCCAAGGCCGCCGAACACCGCATGCTCCTCACTGCAGCGGAGGATGCGGCGGAGGACGGGCGGCGCAGCGGGCGCGGCTGGGGCGGACTGGTCACGCGGCACCCGGTGATCGCCGTGGTCGGCTCCGTCCTGGCGCTGGGCATCGTGGCCATTCCGGCCGCAGGCCTTCGGCTGGCCCTACCCGACGGCGGTGCGGAGCCGGTGGGTTCCAGCGCCTACCAGGCCTACAGCATCACCGGCCGCAACTTCGGCGAAGGCATGACCGGGCCCATTATCGTGGTCGGCAGCCTGCCCGCCGGGCTCAGCGACAGCCAGGCCCAGCAGCGTGAGCTGGACGTGGCCGATCAGCTTCGCTCGGTGCCGAACGTGATGGCCGCCGTGCCCGCGGCACTGAGCGGCAACCGCCGGACGGCCGTCTTCCAGGTGATCCCCAGAGAGGGGCCCGCCAGCGCCAGCACGGTCCGGGTCGTGGCCGACCTGCGCGCCAAAGCGGCGTCGATCAGGGAAACCGGCGGCGTGGCCATCGGGCTGACCGGCCAGACCGCGGCCAACGTGGACGTCTCCAACAAGCTCGGGGATGCCCTGCCGCTGTACCTGACCATCGTCGTCGGACTCTCGCTGGTGCTGCTGCTGCTGGTATTCCGCTCCATCGTGGTCCCCCTCCTGGCGACGGCAGGGTTCCTGCTGTCCCTGGCGGCGGCGTTCGGTGGCGTGGTGGCGGTCTACCAATGGGGCTGGCTCTCCAGCGTCTTCGACGTGCCGAACC
Organism: Actinomycetota bacterium; assembly: GCA_030946705.1. Classification (GTDB taxonomy): domain Bacteria; phylum Actinomycetota; class Actinomycetes; order Actinomycetales; family Micrococcaceae; genus Arthrobacter_M. The sequence goes on from JALYYI010000282.1 coordinate 5,255, forward strand.
CGGGCGCCGTGCTGAGCTTCCTGCCCATCATCCTGATCGGCGTGCTGTTCGGCCTGGCGATGGACTACCAGGTCTTCATCGCCTCCGGCATGCGCGAGGCCTTCATCCACGGCCAGTCCGCCAGGCAGGCCGTCCGCACCGGCTTCAGCCACGCCCGGCATGTGGTGGCGGCCGCGGCCATCATCATGACCGCCGTGTTCTCCGGCTTCATCTTCAGCCACCTGACCATGGTCCGGCCGCTGGGATTTGCGATGGCGTTCGGCGTGCTGGTGGACGCGTTCTTGGTCCGGATGACGATTGTGCCCGCCGCGATGCACCTGCTGGGCCGCAGCGCCTGGTGGATCCCGCGCTGGCTGGAGCGGATCCTGCCCGACGTGGATGTGGAGGGTGCCAAGCTGGCGACGGCGGACGCTGCCACCAGTACGGGTCGCACCCGCGTTGAGGCGTGAGATAACGACGCTTTGTCGGAGTGCCGGCTCTGTTGAGTCTCATGACTTAATGGACAGTTCTGTCTCAAGACATCGTAGACAGCGTGTCTCAGGACATCGTGGACACTTTCGCGGGTTTCGCTCTATTCATGAGCAAAATAAATCCC
>JALYYI010000290.1 GCA_030946705.1 Actinomycetota bacterium
GCCGCCTTCCATCTGATGGATTACAGCTGGCCCGGCAGATGGACCGAGTCCCCGTCGGCGGATTGCAGCAAATGTACGGGGATCAAGGGTTACTTCACGAACCTGATCAGCCTGGATGATGCCAAGAAATGGCTGGTGAGCCGGCTGGGGGGCCCAACGCTCAATGCCACTTTCGTTTCGTTAACCCAATAGGAGTTCCTTTTCTTGAAAGCCCGGGTCCTGGCCGCCATTGCCGCGGTTGTCCTAGCCCTGCTGGGCACTGTGGTGCTGACGGCCTACGTCAGCGGGGCCGACCAGCGTGCCCTCCAAGGGGCGGCCGCCGTCCAGGTGTATGTGGTCAAGGCGCCAATACCGGCGGGGACCGCGGCCGACAAGCTGGCGGACCTGGTCACCCAGCAGACTGTCCCCGCCAAGGCGGAAGCCGCCGGTGCGGTGACCGCCCTGGACAAGCTGGCCGGGAAGGTGGCCGGTGTGGACCTGGTGCCGGGGGAGCAGCTGATCAGCAGCCGCTTTGTGGATCCCGCCGCGCTGAAGGCCAAGACGGCCGTTACGGGCCGCGTTGACGTGCCGGCGGGGATGCAGGAGGTCAGCATCCTGCTCGATCCGCAGCGCGTGGCCGGCGGAGCACTGGCGGCCGGTGACACCGTGGGGGTTTTCATTTCCCTCGATGGGGCGCTGAACGGGACGCCGGGCCCGGTCACGCACCTCACCATGCAGAAGGTGCTGGTCACGGCCGTGCAGGGGGCAGCCGTCACGCCGGCCCCGTCGACGGGAGGCGGCGACAAATCGGGGTCGACGCCCTCCACCGCCCCGACCGGCACGGTGATGGTGACGCTGGCCCGGGACGCTCCGGATGCGGAGAAGATTGTTTTTGCGGCCGAGTTCGGGAAGATCTGGCTGTCCAAGGAGCCCGCCTCGGCGGATGAAGGCGGCACCCGAAAGGTAACCAAGGACGTGGTTTTCCAGTGAGCCGCTATCTACTGGTCACCACGGATCCGGGGTTTGTGCTGCGTCTGGAAGCAGCCGCCGCGGGTGAATTGGCGGGAGAAATCCATCAGTGGCAGGGCGATGCGTTTCCGCGCGACCCCGAGGTGCTGTTGGCACAGCGGCTGGGCCGGAACCTGCCGGAGGTGGTGATCCTGGGTCCCGGCGTTCCCGAGGAGGAGGCCCTTGCGCTCGCCGCCGGCCTGGACCGGGAGCATCCGGGCATCAGCGTGCTGCTGGTGGCGGCGACCGGTCCGGACCTGACACTGTCGGCGATGCGGGCGGGCATCCGCGACGTGTTGGATCCCGAGGCGGGTGCCGCGGATGTGAGCGCCCTGCTGCACCGGGCCGTGCAGGCGACCGCGCAGCGGCGTGCGGTCCTGGCGCCGATACCGGACTCGCGCGATACGGTCGGCGCGAAGGGGCGCGTCATCTCCGTCATTTCACCCAAGGGAGGGGCGGGCAAAACCACCGTTGCCACCAACCTGGCCCTCGGGCTGGCCGCCTCCGCACCGCACTCGGTGGTGCTGGTGGATCTGGACCTGCAGTTTGGCGATGTGGCCAACGCGATGCAGATTACGCCGGAGCAATCCATGGCCGAGGCGGTTCTGGGCCCGGCCAAGCGGGACACGATGGTGCTGAAGTCCTACCTCAGCGCCCACCCGGCCGGTGTCTATGCGCTCTGCGCACCGGAGTCCCCGGCCGCCGAGGCCGCGATTTCCGGCGAGGATGTGAACCATTTGCTGGAACAGTTGGCCAGCCACTACCGGTACGTGGTGATTGACACGGGCGCGGGGCTGTCCGAGCACACCCTCGCCGCCCTGGACAGATCCACGGACTACGTGTTCGTCGCGGGCATGGATGTGCCCAGCATCCGCGGCCTTCGGAAGGAACTTGATGTGCTCAAGGCGCTGGGCATGGTCCCGGCCGCGCAGCACATCGTGATCAACTCGGCCGATCCGCGGGACGGACTCTCGCTGCACGACGTGGAAACGACGCTGGGACACAAGGCCGACGTCGTTATCCCGTTCCGCCGTGAGGTGCGGCTGTCGACCAACCAGGGCAAGCCGCTGCTGCAGGGCAAAAGGCGGGACAAGGCGTCCAAGGAACTCATCCGGCTGGTCAACCGCTTCATGCCGGCACCGGTTCCGGCGGCCAGCCGTAAGAGCAATGCCCGGCACCGGCGGGCGTCGCTGTGAATCTGGCGCAACGGCTGGCGACCGCCAACGGCCGCCCGCCTGCGGTGCCGGCCGCGGGCCCTGTCTCCGGTCCTGTTGCTGGCGCGGACTCGGGCCGCAGCGAAGGGCTCGACGCCGGCCGCTTGGCTGGCAGGGTCCCGACCCCTCTCGCGGGGCACGCCGGCAGCGACGCAACGCACCCGACGCTGGTGCCGCCGCCGTCGGCCCCCCGGCTGCCCGAGCCGGCCGCCGCAGCCAAAGCCGCCAAACCCACCAAACCGGCCAAATCCTCCCCCGCGCCGTCGGAGCCGGTGCCGGACGCGCTCGCCAAGCTGAAGCAGAGGGCCGGCCAGGATCTCTTTGAACGGATGGGGGCCCGGCTGCTGGATACCTCGCTGACCGAGGAGGCCCTGCACGAACTGGTGCACGAGGAACTGGTGCGGGTGGTGGAGGCGGAGGCGATTCTGCTGACCCGCGACGAACGCAAGCGGCTGATCAAGGAAGTGACCGACGACGTCATCGGTTACGGACCGCTGCAGCCGCTGCTCGACGACGACGACGTCACCGAGATCATGGTCAACGGGCACCAGAAGATTTATGCGGAGCACCGCGGCAAGCTCACCCTGACCCCGGTGCGGTTTTCCTCCGAGGAGCACCTGCGCCGGGTGATTGAGCGCATCGTGTCCAAGGTGGGCCGCCGGATCGACGAATCCTCGCCGCTGGTGGATGCCCGGCTGTCCGACGGCTCCCGCGTGAACGCCATCATCCCGCCGCTGGCGGTGCATGGCTCCTCGCTGACCATCCGGAAGTTCTCCGCCGATCCGTTCCAGGTCCACGACCTGATCGGCTTCGGCACGCTGTCCCCGGAGATGGCCGAACTGCTGGACGCCTGCGTTAAGGGGCGGCTGAACATCATTGTCTCCGGCGGGACCGGGACCGGAAAAACCACGCTGCTGAACGTGCTGTCCTCCTTCATTCCGGCCGATGAGCGGATCGTCACGATCGAGGACGCGGTGGAGCTGCAGCTCCAGCAGGACCACGTGGTGACGCTGGAGAGCCGTCCGACCAACATCGAGGGCAAGGGCGAAATCACCATCCGGGACCTGGTGCGCAACTCGCTGCGGATGCGGCCGGACCGGATTGTGGTGGGCGAGTGCCGCGGCGGCGAGAGCCTGGACATGCTGCAGGCCATGAACACCGGCCACGACGGCTCCCTGTCCACCGTGCACGCGAACTCGCCGCGGGATGCGATCTCGCGGCTGGAAACGTTGGTGCTGATGGCCGGCATGGACCTGCCGCTGCGGGCGGTGCGCGAGCAGATTGCCTCCGCGGTGGATGTCATTGTCCAGCTCACCCGGTTGCGCGACGGCACGCGGCGCGTCACGCATGTCACCGAGGTGCAGGGC
>JALYYI010000019.1 GCA_030946705.1 Actinomycetota bacterium
CCGAGAAGAAGGCGATGGCCGGTGACGTCAAGGCCTCCTGGGGAGATCAGATGCGCTCCTACGTGCTGAATCCGTACCAGATGGTGAAGGATCTGCGCACCGAGCACGAAGTCGGGAACACCTCGGCTGTGCTCGACGGCGAGATAGACGACTTCATAGACGCGGGCATCCGCTGGCGGGCCGACAACCGGAACGCCGCCGCATCGGGGACCGCATAGGCCCAGGAGCACCTGGCCAAAACTTTGGCTCAACAACAGGTCCGCTGACGCGCACCATCGGGGGAAACTGCCCGCTTGCCGCCGTGATGCGATTCTTACACCGGTTCACCAGGGGCGCAAGGGAACCCGGACCCCGACCCATCGCGATGGGTCAGCTGGTGGTGAGCGACCTTTGGTAGAGATCCAGCAGGGCCGGCAGGCCGCCGGTCACCTCTGCACGGCGTTGCCGTTGGGACCCGGTGCCGTCGCGCTGCAACCGCCTGAGCTCCTCGGCTACGAAGTCCTCGTCTCCCGCGCTCCGCAGCGCCGGCCCGACGCAGGACACCAGGGCGGCGACGACGGCGGCAGCCGGGGCCAGCTGGCCCGTCTGCGGGTCCACCAGCCGGCCGGTCAGACCGTGCCGGGCGGCCTGCCAGAGGGAGGCGTCCAGGATTTCGGGCCGGGGGTCGGCATACGGCCGGGCCGCGTCCGCATCCTCTACGGCCGACGTCACCAGGGCGCGGATCAGCGTGGCCAGCAGCACCGAATCCCGCGCCTCAAGCTGGGCATCGGCGGCGCGGACCTCCAGAGTGGGATATTTTTCCGAAAGGCGGGCCACCCAGGTGATGACCCCGCGGTCGATAATGACGCCGGTGTCCAACAGGTGCTGCACCCGGGTCTCATAGTCGGCGGCGTCCTTGAACAGTGGCGGCAGGCCCTGGACCGGCCAACGGCGGTAGGAGATGGTGCGCCAGCTTTCGAACCCGCTGCTCCGGTCCTGCCAGAAGGGGGAGTTTGCACCCAGTGCGACGATGACCGGCAGCCAGGGGCGGATCCGGTTCAGGGCCTGGACACCGGCTTCCTTGTCCGGGATCCCGACGTGGACATGCAGTCCGTTGACGTACTGGTCGGCCACGATGGCGCGGGCGCTGTCGCTGAGCTGGTGGTAGCGGCGCTTGTCCGTCACCTCCGGAAACCCGGATTCCATTTTCGGTGCCGTGCCGACGCTGGCCGCCCTGGCATGGGCCTTCAGCGTGGCCTTGCCCAGTTCGGTCCGGAAGGTCAGCAGGGATTCCAGCGCTTCCGCCGGAGTATGGCACGGCGGGGTGGAGGTCTCGAGCTGGCAGGTCAGCAGCTCGGACTGGATGTCATCATTGGCAACGTCGGGGGAGCCTTCCAGGAACCCCCTCACCTCCTCGCTGATGAAACGCGGCAGGGCCGTGGCCGGATCCAGCAGAAGGTATTCCTCCTCGATCCCGAACGTCACCATGAAGGCTCCTTCCGATAGAACTCCAACCGAGCATAGCCGCCTGGTCCACGGAGAAGGAGCGGATAAAAAACCCGATTGAAGTGCTGCCGGTGCAGGCATTGCAATCAACTTTTTGGAAGACCCGACGACACACCGAACCCACTCCCATGGAATCACTGCGCGCAATGCCTATAGTCGAGAAGCCGGTGGATCCTTCCTCCAAGCAAATGCCCAGGCACCGGCCTGCCGCCGCTGTCCGCAGAACGGGTGCAGGGCAGACTGGATTCAGCACACGCCATGATTCGTTTCGACAATGTCACCAAGGTCTATGACCAGAAGACGCGTCCCGCTCTGGACTCCATCTCGCTGGAAATCGACCGCGGCGAATTCGCCTTCCTGGTGGGAGCCTCCGGTTCCGGCAAATCGACTTTCCTGCGCCTGGTCCTCAAAGAGGACCGCGCCACCCGCGGCTCGGTGTACGTGGCCGGGCAGAACGTGGCGAACATTCCCAGCTGGCGCGTGCCCAAGCTGCGCCGGGGGATTGGTGTCGTATTCCAGGACTTCCGTCTGCTGCCCAACAAGACCGTCTTCGCCAACGTGGCTTTTGCCATGCAGGTGATCGGCAAAAGCCGCGGCATCATTCGCGAAACGGTCCCCGAGGTGCTCAAGACGGTCGGTTTGGAGGGCAAGGAGAACCGTATGCCGCACGAGCTTTCTGGTGGCGAGCAGCAGCGTGTGGCGATTGCCCGCGCGGTAGTTAACAAGCCCGGCATCCTGCTGGCGGATGAGCCGACCGGAAACCTGGACCCCACCACGTCCATGGGCATCATGAAGGTCCTGGACAAGATCCACCAGAACGGCACCACGGTGGTCATGGCCACGCACGACGATGACATTGTCAATGAGATGCGCAAGCGTGTGATTGAACTGCGCGGCGGTGTGATCCTCCGGGACGAGGCGAAGGCCCTGTACACCTCCATGCTGCCGGTCATTCCGGGGCCGGCCGGTCCCAGCGACTCCGGCTTTGGGGAGGTCGGCAAATGAGACTGGCCTTCATCCTTGGTGAAATAGGCGGGAGCCTCCGCCGCAACCTTTCGATGGTCACTTCCGTCATCCTCGTGACGTTTATATCCCTGACCTTTGTGGGGACGGCTGGCATGCTGCAGATGCAGATCAACCAGATGAAGGGCTACTGGTACGACAAGGTCCAGGTGGCGATCTTCCTCTGCGTGGACTCCTCCACTTCTCCCACTTGTGCCGCAGGCCCGGCCACGGACGAACAGAAGAAGAATATCCGGTCCATGCTGGATTCCCCGGCCGTGAAGCCCTATGTCACCAGCTCGACCTACGAGTCGCAGGCTGATGCGCTTAAGCACTTCAAGGAGCAGTTCGCCAACTCTCCGATCGTGGATTCCGTCACGGCGGACCAGCTGCCGGCATCGTTCCGCGTGAGCATGGTGAACCCGGAGAAGTACCAGATTATCAACGAGACCTTTTCCGCCACCCCGGGCGTGGAAACGGTCATCGACCAGCGGCAGCTGCTGGAAAAGCTGTTCTCGGTGATGAACGTGGCCTCGCTGGTGGCCGTGGGCATTGCCGGGCTGATGATTATCTGCGCGATCCTGCTGATAGCCACCACCATCCGGCTCTCCGCATTCAGCCGCCGCCGGGAGACGGGCATCATGCGGCTGGTGGGTGCCTCCAAGGCGGTGATCCAGCTGCCCTTTGTGCTGGAGGGTGTGATCGCAGCCGTGATCGGTGCGGTGCTGGCCTCCGGTACGGTGTGGGCGGTGGCCCGGTTCTTTATCCAGGACTACCTGGCGCAGCAGTACAAGGACACGGCGTTCATTTCCGCCAATCAGGTGCTGGTTCTGGCACCGGGCTTGGTGCTGCTGGGTATCCTGTTGGCAGGGATCTCCTCGCTGCTAACGCTGCGCAAGTACTTGAAGGTCTGACGCGCCGTACATCTGTATGACAAGTTCCGCCGCCAGTTAAGTGTTTATGTCCAGCAAGGAGAGAGAGAGCCCATGCCGATGGCTAACCCGGGGCTTCATGCCTGGCTGAAAAGTGCGCGTCTGAAGGGCGCGCCGCTGAAAGGTGCGCGCCGGCAGGTCCTCAGTGCCGCTGTAGTGGCGGTGCTCGCCGTCGGCCTGATGTCCTCGACGCCCGGACCCGCACTGGCGGACAACCTGGACAACCAGGCCCAGGCGCTGCAGGACCAGGCCAACGCGGTCCAGTCCTCGCTGGAGTTTGTCGACTCCGGCATCGCCAAGGCTGCCGCGGACCTGACCCTCTATCAGGGCCAGCTGCCCGGGGCGCAACAGGCGCTCACCGATGCCCAGGGTCGGGTGAGTGCCGCCACCGCGCAGGTGGAGGCGCTGGCGGCGCGGGTGGACCTCGCACAGCAGAACAAGGACAAGATCACCGCGCAGATGGAGACGGACAAGCAGGAGCTGGCGGATACCAAAAAGCTGATCGGCCAAATTGCCGCCCAGTCCTACAAATCCGGCGGAGTACCCTCCAACCTGACACTCTTCTTCGGTTCCAACCCGGGGAGCAACCTGGCGGACAGCATGGACATGGCCAACCAGGCCATGCGCAGCCAGAACTCGGCGCTGGAAAAACTCTCCCAGCAGAACGCCACGAACGTGAACGCGCAGGCCCGGCTGGTGGCCGTCGAGGCGGAAATCAGGGACCTCAAGGGCAAAGCGGATGCCGCCCTGGCCGTGGAGAAGTCCGCACGAGACGAGGCCGAGGCCAAGAAGGCGGCGGTGGACAAGCTGGTCAGCGACACGACCGCCCTGAGAGCGGAGCTGAACGCCAAGAAGCCGCAGATCCAGGCGCAGCTGGCCGCGGTAAAGAAGCAGCAGGATGATGTTGCCGCCCAGATTGCCGAGCGCCAGCGCAAGGAACGCGAGGAAGCCGCAGCGGCCGCGCGTGCTGCCGCCGCCGCACAGGGCAACAACAACTACGTTCCGCCGCCCCCCGGCAACCCGTCCGCCTTCGGCCTGCGGCATCCATTTGCTCCGGGTATCCCGATCACCTCCGGTTTCGGCTGGCGTCGGACACCGGCCGGCACCATCGACTTCAACGGCACCGGATCCTATCTGCACAGCGGCATCGACTTCGGCGCTCCGTGCGGCACCCCGGTCTATGCGCCGGCGCCGGGAACGGTGACGCTGGCCGGCTGGACCAACCTGGGCGGTGGCTACTCGGTCTGGATCAGCCACGGCGTCATCCAGGGCAATGCGCTGATGACGGTGTACTACCACAACTCCTCCGTCACGGTCCGGCAGGGACAGCATGTCAACACCGGGGATCTGATTGCCTACACCGGCAGCACCGGCAACTCCACCGGCTGCCATGCACACTTCGAAACCTGGCTCAACGGCACCCCCGTTGACCCGATGACCATTCTGGGCGGCTGACGCTACGGGTTGCTAGACTGGACCGGTCGCAACCCGCCGGCCGGCTGACCGGCCAGCCGGCAATGCAGCCAGCCAGCAGTGTAACCAAGAAGGAGCGGTACCGTGCCTAAGGAAAGTGGCCTGAAGGTAGTGGCCACCAATCGGAAGGCCCGGCATGACTACCACATCATGGACACCTACGAGGCCGGGTTGGCCCTGATGGGTACCGAGGTGAAGTCGCTGCGGGAAGGCCGCGCCTCGCTGGTGGACGGCTTCGCAACGTTCTACAACGACGAGCTGTGGCTGGAAGCCGTCTACATTCCCGAATACCTCAACGGCAGCTGGACCAACCACACCGCCCGCCGTCGTCGTAAGCTGCTGCTGCACCGCGAGGAACTGGAGAAGATCTCGCGCAAGACCCGCGAATCCGGCTTCACCATTGTGCCGCTGCAGCTGTACTTCCTGGACGGCCGGGCCAAGGTGGAAATCGCCATCGCCAAGGGCAAGAAAGACTACGACAAGCGCGAAACGCTGCGCGAAAAGCAGGACAACCGCGAGGCTCTGCGGGCCATGCGGGAGAAGAACCGACGCTAGATGCCGCCGCTGGCACAGTTTTTCGGCAGCTGGTCGCTCGACCCGTGGGCGCTGGCGCTCATCCTGGTGTGCGGCGGCCTCTACGGCGTCGGCGTGGCCCGGGTGCGCGCGTCCGGCGGCAGCTGGCCGCTGTGGCGCACCGCCGCCTTCTACCTGCTGGGCCTGGGCTCCTTCGCGGTCATCTCGTTCGGCTTCCTGGGCACCTACTCGCCCGAGCTGAGGTGGGTCTTTTCCGTCCGGCTGGCCGTGCTGCTCTTCGTCGTCCCGCTGCTGCTCTCACTGGGCCTGCCGCTGGCGCTGGCCCGGGCGGCCATAGCGGATCGGGGCGTACGACGGCGGCTGGCGGCCCTGGGCCGCTGGCCGATGAAATTCTTTGGCAACGCCGTCGTGGCGCCCCTGGTGGGCCTGCTGCTCTTCTCCGGCATGCTCACACCGCTGGCCGGTTTCGCCCGGCTCAGCCCGGTGGTGGAGGGCCTGCTGACGATCGGCGTACCGCTGCTGGGGCTGCTGCTGGTGCTGCCGATCACCGAGGCCGGCACAGGGACGACGACGTCGTACCTCATGCTGGGCTTTGTGTTTGCCTTTATCGAGCTGCTGGCCGATGCCATTCCCGGCATACTGCTGCGGCTCAACAATTTCGTCCTGGACGGAGCCGGCGCCGTTCCGGGTCTGCATCCAGGCTGGTTCCCCAACCCGCTGCGCGACCAGCAGCTGGCGGGGGACTGGCTCTGGTTCATCTGCGAGGCTGCCGACCTGCCCATCATCATCCTGCTGTTCATGCGCTTCTCCCGGACGGACAGGCGCGAGCGCCAGGTCCTGGACGAGATGAGCGACGAGGAAATGGATGCCCTGAACACCGCGCACCTGCGTCAGCGTGGCTGACTTCCGCGTGGTCGGGGAACCCTGCGAGGGGGCAGACGATGTACGCCCGTCGGGCAGGCTTGCCGTGACCTCGCGCTGACGGGTCGCGCGGTGACGGGGATGCAAAGGGCCTCCGGCGCGGGAGGGCAGGAAGGGGGCGCGGAAAGGGTAGTCTGGCCCCACCAATGGGAGGTTGACCGATGGCAAGAATAACCCGCCGCTGGTGGATTGCGATCATCGCCGGGGCAGTCGTACTGGCTCTCGCCGTGGTACTGCTCGTCAACGGTTCAGCCGCCTTCGGGCCCGCGGCAGCTTTTTCCACAAGCCCGTCCACGGTCTCCGGATCCGCTTCTCCCTCTGCCTCCGGATCAGGCTCCCCGTCGGCTACCGGCGACCCCACTGCAAGCCGAAGCGCAACGGCCGGACCGCCGTCGTCGGCCGCCCCTCAACCAGCAAAACAGTCCGCGGCCCAGCAGGTGCTGGCGGATATGACGCTCGGGCAGAAGGTGGGCCAGGTCCTGATGGTCAGCTCACCGGTGGCCGGACCGGACGCGGCTACGCTGGCCGCGCTGACCAGCTACCACGTCGGTAACGTCTTCCTGAAGGGCCGTAGCCAGGCCGGCGTCGGTGCCGCGGCCGCCGCCGTCGGGCAGCTGAAGGCGCAGGTATCCATGCCGTCGACCGGCGGCGTCGCGCAGTTCATCGCCACGGACCAGGAGGGCGGGAAGGTGCAGATCCTCAACGGGCCCGGCTTCTCGCCCATACCCTCTGCGCTGGCGCAGGGCGCGATGGATCCCGGGCAGCTGCGCGCCGATGCCCAGGTCTGGGGCAGCGAGCTGGCCGCCGCCGGCGTGAACGTGAACCTGGCGCCCGTGCTGGGCACCGTGCCCGGGCCCGGCTTCGCGCCCAGCAACATTCCGATCGGCCACTACCAGCGTGAGTACGGCTTCACGCCCGAGGCCGTTTCCCGACATGGCGTCGCGTTTGCCCTCGGGATGGCGGCGGCCGGCGTGGCCCCGGCCGTGAAGCACTTTCCGGGACTGGGCCGCGTCACCGAGAACACGGACACCAGCACCGGCGTCACGGACGGCGCCACGACCCGGAATGACCCGTACATTGCGCCGTTCCGTGACGCGGTGAAGGCGGGCGTGCGCTGGGTGATGGTGGCCAACGCCCTCTATCCGGCGATCGACCCGAACCATCTGGCGCCGTTTTCCCCCGTCATCGTGCACGATATGATCCGCGGCGACCTGGGTTTTGACGGCATCATCATTTCCGACGACATCTGCGATGCCGTCCAGCTCTCGCCCTTCCTGCCCGCGCACCGGGCGTCGAACTTCATCGCCGCCGGCGGCACCATGGCGCTGTGCACCAACCAGAAGATCCTGCCGCAGCTGTACCAGGGCGTGATGGAGCGGGCCGCCTCCGACCCGGCCTTCGCGGCGCAGGTGGATGCTGCGGCGCTGAAGGTGCTGGAAGTCAAGGCCCAGGTGAAGCTTTTGGGCCGGTGATTGCCCGTGGTCGTGATCGCGGAATACATCCCGTCGGGCTTGCGTTAGACTAGATGTTCCACGGAAGTTTGGTGGGTTTGATAACAAAATACGGGGATGATTGGTTTCGACGATGTTAGTCGCGACAGATGAAGCGGGCCGAGGATACAGGGTTATCTCGTAAACGATCTCTGTAAAACAATAAGTGCCAACAAAACGCGCACTGACTTCGCTCTCGCTGCCTAGGCAGTAAGACAGTCCGTCAGACCGGGTTCGCTCTCGCCCCGGATCCTGGCGTCATTTAGAGGGCCACTGCTCTTAGCCTTTGTCATAGGGGCTTAGGGGACACTTATATGACTGAGCCCGGCAGCTACTCGTTTGCAGGATAGCTGGGGCTGAGAAAAACCGACGCAAACTGCGCCCGGAGAAGACCTGACAACACGACATCGGACGGGGGTTCAATTCCCCCCATCTCCACTTTTAATCAACAGGCCAGGGGCAGATTGCCTCTGGCCTGCTGGTTTTTGCGGCCAAGGTGTTGGCTCTAGCGGCTCGCGTGTTTCGCGTCGAGCTCAGCGCGGCGCAGCCCCACGATCCGACGCAGTACCGGCTCGGGCAGCTGATGCTCCGCCGAGTAATGGATGCTGCCGCTGGTCGTCTCGAAACCTGCCAGGTCTTCGATGACAGCGGGGATCACCGTGCCGCTGTATGGGTAGAGTGACAGAAACTTTGTTGTCCTCAGCGTAGTGACTAGCCCATTTCCCCGATAGAGCAGCGCGCACATACCGTAGCTGGTGCCCTCATCCGCCTCGGGCACGAGTTCGCGTGCGATTGCGTAGACACGCTCCAGCGCGGCACGATCCGCTCCCTCGATCGTGCCCAGATATTCACTGACAGTACCCACACGACGAGCCTACGCCCACCGATCGGGAGGGGCTACGCGTGGCGAACCTTAACGCTCCGGCGTCGACCCGGTGATGCACGCGCAGGGAGCCGCCGAGCTTGTCAAGAGCCTGGCATCCATGCTCGACGCCTGAGGGCAAGAAGGGCAGGATCTAACCATGAATACCTCCATTTTCGTCAACCTGCCCGTCAGCGATCTCGAGGCATCGAAGGCTTTCTACACGGCCCTTGGCTACACGATCAACGAGAACTTCACCGATGAGACAGCCGCGTGCATCGTGCTCAGCGACACGATCTATGCAATGCTGCTCACGCACGCCAAATTTGCCGAGTTCACTAAGCAACCGATAGCCGACACCCAGACGTCGACGGCGGCGATTCTCGCCCTCTCCGCCGAGAGTCGAGAGGGTGTCGATGCCCTCGCAGACAAGGCAATCGCGGCCGGAGGTACACAGACCTACGCCCCATCGGATCTCGGCTTCATGTACAGCCGCGCGTTCCGTGACCTCGACGGCCACCACTGGGAGGTGCTGTGGATGGACGCCGAGGCGGCTGAGAGCGGGCCGCCCGCATCCTAGCCGGGGTGTGCCGTTGTAGGAGATGACGGTCTCGCGTTAAATGCGGCCTGTCACAGTGTTGGCCGCTTTTTCCCGATGAGGGAGAGGCCAGCGGCCATCGCCGCGAGGGCTGCAAGGACGACGACGGCGGCATTGTTGGCCGGTGTGAACAGGCCAAGGCCGAGACCGATTCCACAGGCGGCGGAGGCGTGACGATATGTGGAATAATCTGCGTATGGATGCAGATAAAGAGCTTTGCGGTCGATTGCCCGACAGCCAGTACGTAGAACTGGCGGGTGTTCGCGATGCTCGCTGACGCGACCCGGATCCGTATCATCCTTGCCCTCAAGGATCAGGAACTGTCCGTCAACCGATTGGCCGACATCGTCGAAAAGTCTCCGGCCGCTGTGTCGCAACATCTTGCCAAACTCCGGCTCGCGCGCATCGTGTCGACGCGCCAGGACGGGACTCGCGTTTTCTACCGTCTGGATAACGGTCACGCCAGCCAGCTGGTCAATGACGCGATCTTCCAGGCCGAGCATTCCCTGGATCGGGCGCCCCGGCACCACCATGCAGAAGCAATGAAGGCGGATGCATGATGAGCGTCAAAGAGAACAATCACGTACACGAAAACCACTTACCCAAAGACGACAACCACGACCACGGTCACCACCACGACGGGCATGGTCATGACCATGAGCACGGTCAGGGCCTGAAGGACTGGCTGTATGAATTGTTCGTCCCGCACAGCCATGATGCGGCGGACTCCATTGATGACGCATTGGAGGCCAGCGAGCAGGGCGTCCGGGCGGTGAAGATCAGCCTGTTCATCCTTCTGGGAACAACGCTTCTGCAGTTCGCAGCGGTGCTGGTGAGCGGGTCGGTGGCACTGCTGGCCGATACGATTCACAACCTCTCGGATGCTTTGACCGCTGTTCCTTTGTGGATTGCCTTCGTGCTGGGGCGCCGCATCGCCACCAGGAAGTACACGTACGGCTTCGGCCGGGCTGAGGACCTCGCGGGTCTGTTCATCGTTGTTGTGGTGGCCCTTTCGGCCGTGGTGGCCGGCTGGCAGTCCATCGACCGGCTCCTCCATCCGCACACCCTCTCGAACCTTGGCTGGGTGCTGGTGGCGGGTCTGGTCGGTTTTGCCGGGAACGAGGCCGTGGCGGTCTACCGGATCCGGATCGGTAAGAGGATCGGCTCAGCGGCCCTGGTGGCCGACGGCGTCCATGCCCGGATAGATGGGTTTACCTCCCTTGCCGTCGTGGCTGGCGTCCTCGGGGTCTGGCTGGGCTTCCCGCTGGCCGATCCAATTGTGGGGCTGCTGATCGCAGCGGCCATTTTGGTCCTGCTCTGGGGAACCGTTAAGAGCATCGGCCGGCGGCTGATGGACGGCATTGACCCGGGACTTGTCGAACGTGCCGGGACTGCTTTGCGGGAAACGCCCGGTGTTCATGATGTCAGCGCTCTTCGGTTGCGGTGGGCGGGCCACCGGCTGCATGGCGAAGCCTCGATCCTGGTCGATGACGGTCCGCTGTCAGGGGCCGGAGCCATTGCAGCCGAGGCATGGCTCAGGGTCAGCCACGAGATGCCCAATCTGGATGGAATGCCGATCCGCGTCGTGACGCAATTGGTGCGGTGAAATCCCGCCATCTCCACCGTATTGGCGGGTAGGTGGGGGCGCATGCCGCCTGCCTGCACCTTCATCGCGCACGACCTCAATCATGCCTCCTCCGGCCTGGACCCGTAGACCGCGGAAGATTGCTAAACTGGAGAAGATCGATCGGGTGGTTCGTTCGGGTTGGGACAGCCGCTGCAGAAGGCAGCCTGATCCTGCGCACCCCAGATGTGATCCGCACCTCATGCCGAAATTAACAAACGCAATGGCGTTGCAGGTCTTCGTCTGGCCTTGCATTAATCCGAA
>JALYYI010000075.1 GCA_030946705.1 Actinomycetota bacterium
ACTCAGGCCCTTCGGTACCGGAGAAGCCCCGGCGGTGTCCTTGGCCTGTGACGAACAGAAAGAACCATTGATGGCACGATCTGGCCCGAAGTCCTCGGCCCGCAGAACTCTCCTGTGGCTTGGGATAATTTTCATCGCCGTTGCGCTGCTGCTTGGCGGCGGCTCAATCTGGGGAAAGGCCAGCTGGGCGCCCAGGCTCGGCCTGGACCTGGAGGGTGGAACGCAGATGATCCTCGCTCCGAAGGTGGAGGGCGGGACGGGCATCAGCGCTGAACAGCTGAACCAGGCGGTGGCCATCATCCGGCAGCGTGTGGACGGTACCGGCGTCTCCGAGGCGCAAATCAGCACCCAGTCCGGCCGCAACGTGGTGGTCAGCCTGCCGGGGACGCCCAGCAAGGAAACCCGTGACCTGATCAAGGCGTCAGCCAACATGGCTTTCCGTCCGGTGATCCAGGCCGGTGCCGGTGCGGCGACGCCGACGGCCCAGCTGCTCCCCGATGCCAAGCTGCCGAAGCCGACCGCGGCGCCCAAGAACGCCAGTGACAACAACTGGATCGATGCTGCGCTGTACAAGACCTTTGAGACCACCAGCTGCGTGGCTCCGATCACCACGCCGCCCACGAATGCGGATCCGGCCAAGCCGATGGTCGCCTGCGAACCGGGGACGGGGACCAAGTACATCCTGGGGCCGGTCGAGGTGCCCGGCAAGGACATCAGCGACGCCAGCTACGGTCTGCAGCAGGGGGCGCAGGGCACCACCACCAACCAGTGGGCCGTGAATCTGAAGTTCACCGGTGCGGGCGCCACGACGTTCAAGGACGTCACGACGCGCCTGAACGGCTACTACAACGCGAACCCGAACGACCCTAAGTCGCAGTTCGCCATTGTCCTTGACGGCGAGGTCATCTCCGCGCCCCGCTCCCAGGCCGTCATCACGGACGGCAATTCGCAGATTACCGGCAATTTCACCGAGGCGTCCGCAAAGTCATTGTCGGACAAATTGAAATTCGGTGCCTTGCCGATCAGCTTCGACATCCAAAGCGAGCAGCAGATTTCCGCGACGCTGGGTGGGCAACAGCTGCAGATGGGTCTGCTGGCCGGCATCATCGGCCTGCTGCTGGTGGTGGTCTATTCGCTGTTCCAGTACCGGGCCCTGGGCTTCGTCACTATTTTCTCGCTGGTGGTGGCCGGCGGCATGACCTACCTGGTCATTGCCATCCTGGGCTGGACCGCCAACTACCGTCTCTCGCTGGCCGGCGTGGCCGGCCTGATCGTGGCCATCGGCCAGACCGCGGACTCATTCATCGTCTACTTTGAACGTATCCGTGACGAACTGCGGGAGGGCCGCGGCCTGATTGCGGCGGTCGAAAACGGCTGGCGCCGGGCCAAGCGCACCGTGCTAGCCTCCAAAGCGGTGAACCTGCTCGCCGCCGTCGTGCTGTATTACGTGGCGGTCGGAAACGTGCGCGGCTTTGCCTTCACACTGGGGCTGACGGCCATTGCGGACCTGATCGTGGTCTTCATGTTCACGCACCCGACCCTTCAGCTGCTGGCCCGCACGCGGTTCTTCGGCGAGGGCCACCGTTTCTCCGGGCTGGACCCGAAGCGACTCGGTGCCATCCCGCTGTACCGCGGCGCCGGCCGGCTCCGGACCCCGGACCTGATGCCTGCCGGGAAGGCCAAGGGCAAGAACGCCGGAGCGGCGGCCGAGGCCGAGCGGCGGCAGACGATCGCCGAGCGGCGCCTGGCGGCCCGCCAGGAGCAGATGGCCGGAAGCAGGTCCTCGGGCAGTTCAGGGTCCGCAACCGACGCTTCTAAGGGTGCAGCTAAGGAGAACAACAAATGACCAGCTTCGCCACCTTCGGTAACGAGCTCTATTCGGGCAAGCGTTCGTACAATTTTGTCGCCAAACGCAAGATCTGGTTCACCATTGCCGCCGTCGCCGTGCTGCTGTCCATCCTGATACCGATCGTCAAGGGCGGTTTCAATCTGGGTATCGAGTTCCGCGGCGGCTCCGAGTTCACCGTTTCCAACGTCCAGAACACGGATACGGTGCGGGGGCAGAGGGCCGTGACGGACATCGTGGCCACCACCATCCCGCGGGTGGCCAACATTGCCGGCAACACCATGCGGATCCAGACGGACAAGCTCACCGACGACGAGACCCTGAAGGTCAAGGCCGCTCTGATCAAGGCCTACGGCGTCAATGCGGACCAGGTCACCTCCACCTTCATTGGCCCCACCTGGGGTGCGGATGTGACTAAGCAGGCGCTGCTGGGGCTGGGGATCTTCATCGCCCTGGCCGCGTTGCTGATGGCCCTGTACTTCCGGACCTGGCGGATGTCCGTTGCCGCCGTCATCGGGCTGCTGGTGGTCGTGATCACCACGACCGGACTGTACTCGGCGAGCGATTTCGAGGTGACGCCGTCCACCGTCATCGGGTTCCTCACCATTTTGGGCTACTCGCTTTATGACACGGTGGTGGTCTTCGACAAGATCCGCGAAAACACCTCGGACATTGCGTCCTCCACGCGGCGGACCTTTGCCGAGGAGGTTAATCTGGCGGTGAACCAGACCCTGGTGCGCTCGATCAACACGATGATGGTCGCGGTGCTGCCGGTGGCTTCCATCCTGTTTATCGGCGCGTTCCTGCTGGGGGCGGGGACCCTGCGGGACCTGTCGCTGTCCCTGTTCATCGGCATCATCATCAGCACGCTGTCAACGGTGTTCATCGCCGCCCCGATGTATGCCTGGCTGCGATCGCGTGAGGCGGTACTGGTGAAGCAGGCCAAGCGTGTGCAGCAGCGCCGCGCCGCGGAGAAGTCCGCGGCTGCGTCCGCGGATGGCACCGCCGTCACGGCCTAGCCTGACCTCGGCAGCACACGGATCGGCCGGCACCTGGTGCCGGCCGATTCCGCCTTAACACCGGGTTAACGCCGTCTGCGCCCGCCGGCCAATCCGGCGGCATAGACTAGGGGAATTCCCCAACGGAAGAACGTGTTGGGACAATGGAGGGTTAAGGAAGCAGCAGTGGACGAGCATGGGACCTCAACCGAACAGGTTGCGGAATCTTCTCCGGCCGCCCCACAGCGGCCCGGAGCAAACCCCGGGGATGTAGCCGGCCGGCAGGTCGCCCCCGGGGCGGCTGATCTGCGCCCGACCTTCCCCGGACGCAGGGAGCGCACCCGGGCGCGGCTGGCCCGGCTCACCGGGCGTGGAAACGGCGGTTATTCGCCCATCCTGGAACCGCTGCTCCGCACGGTCCGGGTCAACAACCCCAAGGAAGATTTCGACCTGATCCAGCGCGCGTTCGTGGTGGCCGAGCGCAGCCACCAGGGGCAGAAACGCAAGAGCGGGGATCCGTACATCACCCATCCGGTGGCGGTGGCGACAATCCTGGCGGAGCTGGGCATGACCGGCACCACTTTGGCGGCCGCGCTGCTGCACGACACCGTGGAGGACACCTCCTACACCCTTGACGAGCTGCGCCGCGACTTCGGCAACGAAGTGGCCATGCTGGTGGATGGTGTGACCAAGTTGGACAAGGTCACCTTCGGCGAAGCGGCCCACTCCGAGACGGTGCGCAAGATGGTCGTTGCGATGGCCAAGGACATCCGCGTGCTGGTCATTAAGCTGGCGGACCGGCTGCATAATGCCCGGACCTGGCGTTTCGTCTCGGCGGAATCCTCCGGCCGCAAGGCCCGGGAGACCCTGGAGATCTACGCCCCGCTGGCCCACCGGCTGGGCATGAACACCATCAAGTGGGAACTCGAAGACCTCTCCTTCGCGGCGCTTTACCCGAAGGTCTACGAAGAGATCGTGCGCATGGTGGGCGACAGGACACCGGAGCGCGAGAAAAGCCTGGCCGTGGTGCGCAACCAGATAGCCGAGGACCTGCGCGCGGCCAAGATCAAGGCCAGCATCACCGGCCGGCCGAAGCACTACTACTCGATCTACCAGAAGATGATTGTCCGCGACAAGGACTTTGATGACATCAACGACCTGATGGGCGTCCGGGTACTCGTGGACTCGGTCCGGGACTGCTACGCGGCCCTGGGGTCCATGCATTCGCGCTGGAACCCCCTGCCGGGCCGGTTCAAGGACTACATTGCCATGCCCAAGTTCAATATGTACCAGTCGTTGCACACGACGGTCATTGGGCCCGGCGGCAAGCCGGTCGAGATCCAGATCCGCACGCATGAGATGCACCAGCGCGCCGAATACGGTGTCGCCGCGCACTGGAAGTACAAGACGCAGCCCAAGGGCGGCACCGGCACGGACAACCCGGGCGAGGGCGACATGAACTGGCTCCGGACCCTGGTCGACTGGCAGCAGGAGACCTCGGACCCGGGAGAGTTCCTGGATTCCCTGCGCTTTGAAATCAACGCCCGCGAGGTGTTTGTGTTCACGCCCAAGGGCGAAGTAATGGCACTCCCCGCCGGGTCCACGCCCGTCGACTTCGCCTACGCCGTGCACACCGAAGTGGGCCACCGGACCATCGGCGCCCGGGTCAACGGCAAACTGGTACCGCTGAACAGTGAGCTCAACCACGGTGACTGGGTGGAAATCTTCACCTCCAAGGCGGAGGGGGCCGGGCCCAGCCAGGACTGGCAGAATTTCGTCAAAAGCCCACGGGCGCGCAACAAGATCCGCCAGTGGTTCACCAAGGAACGCCGCGAAGAGGCGATCGAAAAGGGCAAGGAACTGCTTACCCGTGCCATGCGGAAGCAGAATCTCCCGCTGCAGCGCCTGATGACCCATGACGCCCTGCTCTCCGTGGCCCAGGAACTGCGGTACGCGGACATTTCGGCTCTCTACGCCGCCGTGGGGGACGGGCACAGTTCCGCCCAGTCCGTCGTCGAAAAGCTTGTCGATTCGCTCGGCGGCCATGCCGCCGCCGAAGATGAGGCGGCCGAAACCATCTCGCCCAGCGCGCCGGGCCGCCCGCGCTTCTCGGACTCAGGAGTGATGGTCCGCGGCGTCGGCGATGTGCTGGTCAAGCTGGCACGCTGCTGCACCCCCGTTCCACCTGACTCGATCGTGGGCTTCGTGACCCGCGGATCCGGCGTTTCGGTGCACCGCACGGACTGCCGGAATATGCAGGCCCTCCGGGACGAGCCGGAGCGGCTGGTAGACGTGGAATGGGCGCCGACCCAGTCCAGCGTGTTCCTGGTGGAGATCCAGGTTGAAGCACTGGACCGCAAGAGCCTGCTCTCTGATGTCACGCGGGTGCTCTCCGACAACCATGTCAACATTCTCGCCGCAAGCGTCCATACCTCCAGCGACCGGGTGGCCCTGTCCCGGTTCGCTTTCGAAATGGGGGACCCGAAATACCTGCACCACGTACTCAGTGCGGTGCGGCGCATCGACGGCGTCTTCGACGTGTATCGGACCACCGGCACCCAGCGCCGCAGCTAACCCGCTTCTTCCATCAGGGCCCGGATCCGCTCCAGTGCCGCGCCCTTGTGCGGAATCCGGTGGCCGGCCTTCAAGGCCTGCCTGATCAGCCCCAGCGGGCAGCCCAGTGAGGCGTCCCTGGAGATGGCCCTCAGGGCCGGCAGGCAGCTTTCCGCATCCAGATGCAGTGCAAGGTCGACGGCGGTGCGCAGCGGGGTGGTGACGGGCGTTCCGGCCAGGCTGACGGCGTCGAACCTGCCCAGGCTCACCTCGTGCAGAATGCAGCCGCTCCACGGCCGCAGAGCGGCCACGCGGTGCCCCACATCGATGAGCAGGGAAATCCGTGCGGGCGCGGCCGAGCAACCATAGATCCACGCGGCGCTGAGCCGGCCGATCACGGCTCGGTCCGCAAGGTTGGCCGGAAGCGCCAGTGCAACGGCCCGGGCACGCAGGGCGGGCGTGTGCGGCAGCGAGGCCTGGGTGTAGGCATCGGCGAATACGGGGGCCAGAACGCCGTCCAGGCTCATCGCACGCAGCTCCGTGCGGCTGAAGCTGCGGCCCGGGCTCAGCAGCGTTTCATCGGGGGCTTCCTGGCCCCGGGCCGCAGTACTCGGTGCCGGTGGAATCATTCACCCAGCTTGGCGCCCCGGCCGGAAACGCGAAAGGCCCCGGCCGGGAGTGTGGAAAACTCCCTGCCGGGGCCTTCGGCGTTCGGCAGCCGCGCGGAAGCGGTTACTGGCGGTCAGTCGAGGTCGTTGGCGGCCTTTTGGATCTGCTCCAGCCAGAGTTCCCGCGCTTCCAGGGCCTCCTGCGCGGATTTGATCTTCTGCTGGTCGCCGGCCTTTTCCGCCGTAGCCAGATCATCCCTGAGAGAGGCGATTGTGGACTCCAGCTGACTCAGCGCGCTGTTGGTGCGGGCCTTGGTCTCCGGATCCGTACGGCGCCAGTTTTCGTCCTCGGCCTTGCGGACGGCGTCTTCGACGACGCGCAGCCCCGCATCGATCCGATGCATCTCCGCCCGCGGG
Organism: Actinomycetota bacterium; assembly: GCA_030946705.1. Taxonomy (GTDB): domain Bacteria; phylum Actinomycetota; class Actinomycetes; order Actinomycetales; family Micrococcaceae; genus Arthrobacter_M. The sequence goes on from JALYYI010000075.1 coordinate 6,423, forward strand.
ACCTTCCCGGCCTGCTCCCACCGGTCCCGGATGGACTGCAGCGACTTCTTCGCGGCGGCCAGATCCTTGATCGGCAGCAGCGCACGCGCCTCGGTAATGAGGGCTTCCTTGACGGTAAGGTTCGCCGTGAACTCTTCGTCCAAGGCCGCGTTGACGCTTTGCCGGGCGGCGAAGAACTTGTCCTGTGCGGCGCGGAAGCGCGCCCACAGCGCATCGTCGTCCTTGCGGCTGGCCCTGGGGGAAGCCTTCCACTGGTCCATCAGCCGGCGGTATTCTCCGGCCGCGAAGCCCCAGTCGGTCGAGGTGGCCAGCTCCTCCGCCTCGGCGATCAGCTTTTCCTTAGCGGAACGGGCGGCGGAGTTGTTGCTGTCCAGCTGGGAGAAGTAGGCGCGGCGGTGGCGGTCAAAGACCGTCCGGGCGGAGCGGAATCGCTTCCACAGCGCATCTTCGGTGCTCCGACCCAACCGCAGGCCGCCCTTCTGGGCCGTCTTCCACGTCTCGAACAGCTCGTTCATCCGGGCGCTGCTGGTCTTCCACTGGATGGACGCCGGATCCTGTCCGGAGATCTGCTCGGCCTCGGCAACAATGGCCTCCCGGGACTGCAATTCCGTGGCACGCGCCGCGTCATGCTGGGCCCGCTCGGCGGCTTCCAGGGCTTTAATCCGGCCGTCGAGGGCGGTGAGGCGGGCCTCGGCGCTCCGAACATCCCCGACCGCGTTGCGCTCGTCCAGCTGGCTGCGCAGGTGTGTCACGGTCTTATGCATATCGTTGGTTGGCGCCTTGGCCTCGACACGCTGCTCGAGCAGCGCCACCTGCGCAACAATGTCATCGAACTTCCTGGCGAAGTAGCCCAGGGCCTCTTCCTTGCTTGCACCGGGATACTGGCCCACCGGGAGCTCTTCGCCGTCCAGGAGAAGGAAAACGTGCCCGTCCTCCTCGGCGCGGCCCCACTTGGCGGCCTCCGCCGCCGTCATGCCCGGTGCGGCCGGGACGAGGAGATGCGCCGCAGCGGATGGCTGCCCGGCGGGACGGGCTGCCGGCACGGGGGACTTGGGCCGGGCGGCAAAGGCAGCGGGCGAGGGTGCGCTGGGGCCCGGATGCGGAGCCGGGGAGGCTGCGGTTGCGGCTGCGGCTGCGGGAGCCTGGGGAGCCGGAGCCGCGGCTGCAGGAGCCTCGGCGGCGGGAGCCTCGTCCTTGG
>JALYYI010000080.1 GCA_030946705.1 Actinomycetota bacterium
GTGTACAGGCCCTCGCACAACCTCCAGCCGGCCGGCAATTACTCATCCAGCAGCGCGGCCATGGCATCCGCGCCGGTTACCAATAACTGGTACATCACCGGCCAGGAAAACCCGATAGCAACCTCCCACGAGGTTATTCGCCGGACTATTTCGCTTATGGCCTAGTCCTTGAAGCGCAGGAATCCCCCGGCTAGTCGTGATGACCGGCCGGGGGATTCCTTGCGTCCCTAGGGCTTATTTCCAGGGGCTTACTTCTATGACCTGCCGGACTTCCAGATGATGGCCGGCCGGGATAGATCCCGAGTCGATAGTTTTCAGAATGTGCCTGATGCCGGCGTCGTCCTGGTATCCCCATTCCGTGCGCGTCTCCAGCCACGGATAGCCCAGGCTTGCGCGCAGATCGTCTGCCGCATCTTCATAGGCCATTTGGGTGGCTACCTTCACTGGAGAGTCCTGGTTGTTCGGGATGTCCTCCCACTTTTCGATCAGATCCCAGAGAGCTGCGTGGCCGTGTTGTTTCATGATCTCGATTCTAACCTTCGGGCCACGCGGCCCAGTCCGCAGAAAGTCCGCAAGAAGTCCGCAAAGGGGTAGTTTTGGCCCGCAAGCACCAATGGTAAAAACCCCGGAATCACGCGGATTTTGCGGCATCCCACTACGGCCAATCAGCTATGATTTGTTCGAGCTCTACTACGGCGTGTAGGCACCCACGGGGCCGGATCGTCTCCGGCTGAGACAGAACACGACGACGGCGGCGGCTCCCACCTGAAGTGGGGCCGCCGTCGTCGTGCTTGGCCGGAAAACCCCGGCGCCGCCTCAATATTGCCGTACCGTACTACTGCTTGCCGTACTTCTTATGCACGGCCTGCTTACTGACGCCCAGGCACAGGGCCACCGCCTCCCAAGACAGCCCCGCCTGCCGGGCGCGGCGGACCAGGGCAGCCTCCGTGCGGCCCACTTCCCTGTGCAACTCCGCCACGGCGTAGAGCGCCTCCGCGGGGCCCTTGCCATCCATTGATCCGACCAGTGTTTTCAATCGCTCCACCTCCATCCGTCAACTTTAGTTGACGGACGCGCCGAACGTCAACTAAAGTTGACGCGACTCAGAAGCGAGCGCGTCCGTCAGTACCCGTAGAACAGCCGCTCGAACACGGCGCGGGCGCGCCTGGTCAGCCTCAGGTAATCGTCTTCCAGCTTGGCGGCCTGACCGGCCTCGTAGCCGCACCAGCGTGCCACGGCCTCCAGATCCCGGCGCGAGGACGGCAGCAGATCCGAGGATTTCCCGCTCCAGATCACGTTGGCGGAGCGTATCCGGCTGGCCAACCGCCAGCTTGCCGCCAGCAGCGCGGCATCCGCCGCACCGACCAGCGCCAGCCGGTGTGCAGCATCCAGGGCCTCGAGGGTGGAGGTGGTGCGCAGCTCCGGATGGGCGTGTGCGTGCTGGAGCTGCCACAGCTGGACCAGCCATTCGACGTCGCTCAGCCCGCCGCGGCCTAGCTTGAGGTGCCGGGCCGGATCCGCGCCGCGCGGCAGCCGCTCCGACTCCACCCGCGCCTTGACCCGCCGGACCTCCCGGACGTCCAGTTCCCCCAGCACGGACGGATACCGCACCCGGTCCGCCAGCGCCATGAAATCGGCGGCCAGCTCGTCGCTGCCGGCCATCGGCCGGGCACGAAGCAGGGCCTGTGCCTCCCAGACCAGGGACCAGCGCCGGTAGTACTCGCGGTAGGAATCCAAGGATCGGACCATAGGCCCGTTCTTGCCCTCGGGACGGAGATCCGCGTCCATCACCAGGACGCGCTCCGCCAGGATGGCCGGTTTGAGCGGCTGAGTGAGCAGACTGGAAATACGGCCGACGACGGCCTCCGCCTGCGCCTGCGCCTCCTCTTCCGGGACCCCGGGCAGAGCCCGGTGGACATACATCACATCGGCATCCGAGCCATAGCCGATCTCCCGGCCGCCCTGGCGCCCCATCGCGACGACGAGCATGTTGGTCTTCTGGCCGCCGTCCGCCTCGTACACGACCCCCTCGGCAACATGGAGGGCGCCCAGCACCGCCGCCGAGTCGGTATCAGACAGCGCCCTGCCCACCTGGTCCTGATCCAGCAGGCCGGAGCTGTCCGCAACCGCAATCCGGAGGACTTCCCGGCGCCGGATCAGCCGGATCAGCCGCATGGCCTGGGACGGATCCGCGTGCCGGGACATTTTGGAGCGGATCTCCTGCCACTGCGCGGCGAAGCTGACCGGGACCAGGTCCTTATCCGTCCCCAGCCAGGCCGTGGCCTCCGGCGACACCTCCAGCAGATCCGTGATCAGCCGCGAGCTGGAGAGGATGTGGCACAACCGCTCCGCCGCGGCCTGCGAATCGCGCAGCATCCCCAGGTACCAGTGCGAGGTACCCAGCGCGTCGCTGATACGCCGGAATGCCAGCAGACCGGCGTCCGGATCCACCCCGTCGGCCAGCCAGTCCAGCAGCACCGGCAGCAGCTGGCGCTGCAGCGCGGCCCGGCGGCTAACCCCCGCGGTCAGGGCCCCGATATGCCGCATCGCACCGGGAGCATCCCGGTACCCCAGGGCCGCCAGCCGGCCCTGCGCCGCCTCCGAGGTGAGCGTGACGTCGTCGGCGCTCAAATGCGCCGCCGTATTGAGCAGCGGCCGGTAGAAGATGCGCTCATGAAGGGAGCGCACGCTCCGCTTGACCCGCTGCCACTGCGCCAGCAGCGCATCCCCGGAGGGCCGGACCGACACCAGCGGTCCCGCCGCGGCCTTGGCCAGCGCGCGCAGCTGGCTGTCCGCCGCCGGCATCAGGTGCGTCCGGCGCATCTGCACCAGCTGGATCCGGTGCTCGAGCACCCGCAGATACCGGTAGTCTCCATCAAAGTCCCGGGCGTCGGTGCGCCCGATGTAGCCGGCGGAGGAGAGCGCCGCGATGGCCGACGTCGTGTCCCGGCAACGCAGCGACGGATCCGCCTTGGCATGGACCAGCTGCAGCAGCTGGACCGTGAACTCCACATCCCGCAGACCTCCCCGGCCCAGCTTGATCTGGCGGGATTCCTCCTGCGCCGGAATGTGTTCCGTGACCCGCCGGCGCATCGCTTGGACGGATTCCACGAAACCCTCACGCTCCGAAGAACTCCAGATCATCGGAGCAACGGCGTCCTCGTAGCGCGCGCCCAGGGCCGCATTTCCGGCAACGGTCCGCGCCTTCAGCAGCGCCTGGAACTCCCAGCTGTGCGCCCAGCGCTGGTAATAGCTCAGGTGTGATTCCAGCGTCCGCACCAGCGGGCCGTCCTTGCCCTCCGGCCGCAGGTTGGCATCGACCTCCCAGAGCCCGGGTTCCCGAGCCAGCCCATTGATGGCACGGGAGATCCCGCTGGCCAGCTGGGTGCCAATCGACACGGCGTCCGCCTCGTCAAGATCCGGCGCCTCAATGACGTAGATGACGTCTACGTCGGAGATGTAGTTCAGTTCCCGGGCGCCGCATTTGCCCATGCCGATCACCGCAAATTGCACCGCCGCGACGTCGTCGGCGCCGATCTGGCCGGCCAGCTCGTGCCGCGAAACCGCAAGGGCGGCCTCCAGGGCGGCGCCGGCCAGGTCCGCCAGCTCGGCCCCGGCGGCGGGCATGAAGTCCTGCGGGGAAGCCGCGCACAGATCACGGATCGCGAGGTCGGTCAGATGCCGGCGGTACCGGGTGCGCAGCGCAACATACGCCTCGGCCCCTCCCAGCCCGGCCACCGGCGTGGGCGCCCGCGGATCCGCGCCGACGGCGGACAGCAAGGACGAGCGCAGGTCCGCCGCCGCCCGGGCCCGAGGTTCAGGACCGACACGCTGCTCCAGCAGGTCCAGATGGTCCGGATGCCGGATCAGAAACTCAGCCAGCGCTTCCGAAGCGCCCAGCAAACGGAACATCGGCTCGCTGCGTTCCGGGCCGTCGTCGTCGGCGTTGTTGATCAGGTGCCGCAGCTGCGGATTGTGCTCCAGCAGCCGGACCAGCGATTGCAGCGCCAGATCCGGATCCGCCGCCATCGCCAGGCCCTCGAAAAGCCGCGGCTCCGCGATGCCCGCCAGCTCCGGCGCCCTCAGGAACCGCTCGCTCTTCTCCAGATCGGCGAAGCCGTTGGCAATGAGAGTGCGCTGCAGGCTCACCACAGCCGCATCCTAGAGAATGCCCAGATTGCGGTGCAGTTCGTAGGGCGTAACCTGCATCCGGTACTCCTGCCACTCCGCGCGCTTGTTGCGCAGGAAGTGCTCAAAGACCTGCTCACCCAGGATCTGCGGCATCAGCTCGGATTCCTCCATCTGGCGGACCGCGTCATGGAGGCTGGAGGGCAGCGGATCATGGCCCATCGTCCGGCGCTCCGCCGCCGTCAGTGACCAGACATCGTCCTCCGTCGCCGGCGGCAGCTCATACCCTTCCTCAATGCCCTTCAGCCCTGCGCCCAGCAGCACCGCATAGGACAGATACGGATTGGCCGCCGAATCGATCCCGCGGTATTCGATCCGGGCCGACTGGCCCTTGCCCGGCTTGTAGAGCGGAACCCGTACCAGCGCGGAACGGTTGTTGTGGCCCCAGGACAAGTGGCTGGGAGCCTCACCGCCGCCCCACAGCCGCTTGTAGGAATTCACAAACTGGTTGGTGACCGCCGTGAATTCCGGGGCGTGGTGCAGGATCCCGGCAATGAACTGGCGGGCCGTTTTGGAAAGCTGGAACTCGGCCCCTGCCTCGTAGAAAGCGCTGGCATCACCCTCGAAGAGCGAGAAATGCGTGTGCATGCCCGAGCCCGGGTGATCGGAGAACGGCTTCGGCATAAACGTCGCGTACGTTCCCTGCTGCAGCGCAACCTCCTTGATCACGGTCCGGAACGTCATGATATTGTCCGCCGTCTGCAGGGCATCCGCATAACGCAGATCGATCTCGTTCTGCCCCGGACCGCCCTCGTGGTGGCTGAACTCCACCGAGATGCCCACGTTTTCCAGCATCGTCACGGCCGTGCGGCGGAAATCCTGTGCCACCCCGCCCGGAACATGGTCAAAGTACCCGGCCTGGTCCACTGGAACGGGAATGCCGTCCGCCCCCAACTCCTGGGACTTGAGCAGATAGAACTCGATTTCCGGATGCGTGTAGCAGGTGAACCCCATGTCCGCGGCCTTGGCCAGCGTGCGCTTGAGGACATTGCGCGGATCTGCCGCGGAGGGCTCGCCGTCCGGGGTCAGTATGTCGCAGAACATGCGAGCCGTCTGTTCCGTTTCACCGCGCCACGGCAGGATCTGGAACGTCGAAGGGTCCGGCTGGGCCAGCATGTCCGACTCAAAGACACGGGCCAGACCCTCAATGGAGGACCCATCGAAACCGAGGCCCTCTTCAAACGCCCCTTCGACCTCCGCCGGTGCAAGCGCCACGGACTTTAAAGAGCCCACGACATCGGTGAACCACATGCGCACGAAGCGCACGTCACGCTCTTCGATAGTCCGAAGGACAAACTCCTGCTGACGGTTCATGAACTCCTCATTCCGGTACGCGACAAACGTCTGGTCCCATCCTAATTCGGCAGTGCGCCAATATCCCGCCGCGGCCGCTGCAGCACCGACAATCGCGCCTACCGCTTTCCAGTAGGCTCATTCCATGAGTTCCGCAGAAGTTGCCCCGCCCTACGGTTCCGGGCCAGCCGCGCCAGCCGCGCCCATCAAGCGGATCCGCACACATCATCTGCAGCAGGCCAAGGACAACGGGACGAAGTTTGCCATGCTGACGGCCTACGACCAGTACGCCGCACAGATTTTCGATGAGGCCGGCATTGAGGTGCTGCTGATCGGCGACTCCGCGGCCAACAACGTTTTGGGTTATGAAACGTCCCTGCCCATTACGCTGGATGAACTGATTATCTTCTCCCGCGCCGTCTCTTCCGGTGCCCACCGGGCCCTGATCCTGGCCGACCTGCCCTTCGGCAGCTACGAGACCTCGCCCGGGCAGGCCATTGGCTCCTCCGTCCGGCTGATGAAGGAAGGCCTGGTGCACGGCGTCAAGATGGAAGGCGGCGCCTACTATGCCGACACCGTCCGGGCCATGACCGCCGCCGGCATTCCGGTCATGGCGCACATCGGCTTCACTCCGCAAAGCGAACACGCCCTGGGCGGCTACCGCGTGCAGGGCCGCGGCGACGCGGGCCAGGTTCTTATTGACGATGCCGTGGCCCTGGCCGAAGCCGGCGCGTTCTGCGTCCTGATGGAAATGGTTCCCGCCGACGTCGCCGAGGCCGTGGATCAGGCGATCAGCGTGCCGACCATCGGCATCGGCGCCGGAAACTCGACCACCGGCCAGGTGCTGGTCTGGCAGGACATGGCCGGACTGCGGACCGGCCGGATCGCCAAGTTCGTCAAGCAGTATGCCGATCTCCGGACGGTACTGTCCGACGCGGCGAAGGCATACGGCGACGACGTCCGCAGCGGAACCTTTCCCGGCCCGGAGCACTCTTTCTAGGGTCGGACTTTCCAGGCTCCATGCACTAAGCCAGGCGACGTCCGTGAGGCTCCGGGGCTCTTAGGCGGCGTCCGGGTGTTGGCTGGGATGTCCGGCGTCTCCGTCGTGGTGTTCGTGTTCTTCGTTGGCGGGATCCGGTGGCTCTTCATGGCTGAGGTGCTGCCGCCAGGTTCCGGCTTCGGGGTCTTCGGGCAGCGACGGCCAGGGCGGCCGGGCGTCCCGTGCGTTCCGCGCGTCCCGGGCATCGGCTGTCCGCCCGGGGTGGCCGGCGAAGGCCTCGGGGAGTTCCGGCGGGCTGAAGTCGGGCGGTGCCGGCGGGTAGGTCCGGCCCGAGGGCGCGGTCCAGGACGGCAGCCCGCTTTCGGTCATGGTGGGTGTCCAGCCGCGCACCCACAGCGGCGGATCCGCTCCCACGCCCGTTTCGGATCCGGCGTCCGGGGGCGGTTTGCGCCGGCCGTGGCGGTCCTTGCCGTCGCGGAGGTGTTTGACGAGGTGGTGGCGTTTACATTCCTCGGCCAGATTCGCTTCCTCGGTGGCGCCGCCGTGTTCCCAGGCCTTCAGATGGTCCAGCTGGGTGTGCGCGGTGACGTTCATGCAGCCGGTGAACGTGCAGGTCTTGTCCTTGATGCGCAGCCACTGGCGCAGCCGTTTGGGCACGCGGTAGCGTTCGCGTCCGAT
>JALYYI010000098.1 GCA_030946705.1 Actinomycetota bacterium
GTCATCGCCCGGAGCCCGCGCCGCTGTCGAGGAGTGTGCCTAGGCGACCTCGGGTTCCAATTCCAGCTTGGCTCCCGGGATCGCATTGAGCAGGTCCTGGGTGTACTGCTGGCGAGGGTTGTTGAACACCTCATCGGTTGCCGCGGCCTCGACGATCCGCCCGTTCTGCATGACGCAGACGTGGTCCGCGATTTGCCGGACCACCGCCAGGTCGTGCGTGATGAACAGGTAGGTAAGGCCCAGCTCGGCCTGCAGATCCGCCAGCAGGTTCAGGATCTGCGCCTGCACCAGCACATCCAGAGCGGATACCGCCTCGTCACAGATGACCACCTCCGGATCCAGTGCCAGCGCGCGCGCTATCGCGACCCGCTGGCGCTGTCCGCCGGAGAGCTCGTTCGGGAAGCGCCGCATCGAGGAGGCGGGCAGTGCCACCTGATCCAGCAGGCTGCGCACCTTGTCCTCGCGGCTCTTCTTCGTCCCGATGCCGTGCACGCGCAGCGGCTCCTCGATGGTCCGGAAGATGTTGTACATCGGATCCAGCGAGCCGTACGGGTCCTGGAAGATCGGCTGCACCCGGCGGCGGAAGTTGAACAGCGCCTTCCGGTCCAGCGTCGCCATGTCCACGCCGTCGAAGATGATGCTGCCGCCGGTGGGCCTCTCCAGGTTCAGGACCATTTTCGCCACGGTGGACTTGCCCGATCCGGACTCGCCGACGACGGCCGTCGTCGTCCCGCGCCTGATGCCGAAGGACACCTCGTCCACGGCCTTGAAATCCGTGGAGGCGCCAAGGCCGCCGCGGAGTTTATAGACCTTGCTGAGGTCCTTGACCTCGATGATGTGCTCCGATGTGCTGACCGCAGCACCGGCCGGTGCCAGTTCCCTTGCGGATACCGGGCCGGACGCCTTGGCCGACTGGATGCGCTGGGAGGCCAGGGACGGGGCGGAGGCCACCAGGCGCTGGGTGTAGGGGTGCTGGGGGTTGCGCAGAATATCCAGCGCAGGGCCGGATTCCACCACTTGGCCCTTGTACATCACCACCACCTTTTCGGCCCGCTCGGCCGCCAGTCCCAGGTCATGGGTGATGAGCAGCACGGCGGTCCCCAGCTCGTCGGTCATCTTGCCCAGGTGGTCCAGGATCTGGCGCTGGACGGTCACATCCAAAGCGGACGTCGGCTCGTCGGCAATGAGCAGCCGCGGACTGCAGGAGAGCCCGATGGCGATCAGCGCGCGCTGGCGCATGCCGCCGGAGAACTCATGCGGATACTGCTTGGCCCGGCGCCGGGCATCCGGCAGCCCTGCGTCGGCAAGCACCTCGGCCACCTGGCGGTCGAGGTCCTTGCGGGCCAGGTTGTTGGCCTTCAGCGTCTCCTTGACCTGGTAGCCAATCTTCCACACCGGGTTCAGGTTGGACATCGGGTCCTGCGGGACCATCCCGATGGACCGGCCGCGCAGCTCGATTATCCGCTTGCTGTTTGCATGCGTCAGGTCCTCGCCGTCGAACAGAATCTGCCCGCCGGTGACCTGGCCGTTGGAGGGCAGCAGACCGATGGCGGCCAGCGCCGTCGTCGACTTCCCGGAACCGGATTCGCCCACAATCGCGACGGTCTCCCCCGGCATTATGGTCAGGTTGGCCTTGCGCACGGCCGGCACATCGCCGGATGCTGTGTTGAACGTGATGGCCAAATCGCGGATTTCCAGCAGCGGCCGGCGTGCGGCGTTGTCCTTGCCGGCGGTGGTCTGTTCGGTAATGGTGACGGTTTCCGCCACGTTATCTCCGCTCATCGCTTACGAGCCTTCGGATCAAGAGCGTCACGCACGGCATCGCCGAGCATGATGAAGCTCAGTACGGTTATCGACAGGGCCACGGCGGGCCACAGCAGGGTCGAGGGATTATTGCGCAGGGATGTCTGCGCGGCCGCAATATCGTTTCCCCAGGACATCACCGATCCCGGCAGCCCGATGCCCAGGAAGGACATCGTCGCCTCCGCCACGATGTAGATTCCCAGCGAGACCGTCGCAATGACGATGACCGGGGAGAGCGAATTGGGGATGACGTGCGTCAGGAGGGCGTTGACCCGGGACACGCCCAGGGACTTGGCTGCCACCACGAAGTCCGCATTGCGGACCTCGATCACGGCGCCGCGGGTGATGCGCGCAATCTGCGGCCAGCCCAGCACCACCAGGGTCGCCACCACGGTCCAGACGCTGCGGTTCTGCCGCAGGGCCGGCAGCGAGTTGATCACAATGGCGCCCAGGATGAGCGGCAGGGCAAAAAAGATGTCGCCGAGGCGGGCCAGGACGGCGTCGATCCAGCCGCCGTAGTAGCCAGCCAGCGCGCCCATGGTGCCGCCGATGATGAGGACGCCGATGGTGGAAAACACGCCGACGGTCAGCGACGCCTGCGTGCCGTAGATGACGCGGGCGTAGACGTCGCAGCCCTGCAGGGTGAAGCCGAGCGGATGTCCGGCGGTGGGGCCGGAATTGGAGTTGATCAGGTCGCACTGCGTCGGATTGGTCTGCGTGAACAGTCCCGGGAGCAGAGCCACCACCAAAACCAGCAGGATCAGCAGACCCGAGACGATGAACAGCGGCTGCCGGCGCAGGTTGTTCCAGGCCTCGGCCCACAGGCTCAGCGGCGCGGCCTGCTCATTGAGCTGGTCGGTGCTCTGCAACGGGGTCTCTTCGAGGTCCGCGACAAAGTGCTCGATCACGTAAGTACTGTGCGTATTTTCAGGCATAACGAATCCTTGGGTCTAGCCAGGCATAAAGCAGGTCCACCAGCAGGTTGGCGAGGACGAACACGAGCACGAGGATGCTGACGATGGAGACAACCATCGGCCCCTCCCCCGCGAGCACCGCCTTGTACAGCGTGTTGCCGACGCCGGGAACATTGAAGATCCCCTCGGTGACAATGGCCCCGCCCATCAGGGCGCCGAGGTCGGCACCCAGGAAGGTGACGACCGGGATCAGCGAGTTGCGCAGGATATGGACGACGACGACGCGGCGGCGTGAGAGGCCCTTGGCCGTTGCCGTGCGGACATAGTCCGCATTCATGTTCTCCAGGATGCTGGTGCGGGTCAGCCGCAGCACGTAGGCGAAGGACACCAGGCCAAGTACGATGGCGGGCAGCAGCAGATCCCCCCAGTCCGCGGCGCTGCCGACGGTGGGCTTGGCCCAGGCGAGCTTCACGCCGACGACGAACTGCAGCAGGAAGCCCAGTACGAAGATGGGTACGGCAATCACGACGAGCGAGGCGATCAGGACGGTGCCGTCGAAGAGCTTGCCCTTGCGCAGCCCGGCGATGACGCCGAAGGTGACGCCAAAGACGGCCTCGAAGGCCAGCGCCATGACGGCGAGCCGGGCCGTGACCGGGAATGCCTGGGCCACGATGGCGGCGATCGGTCGGCCCGAGAAGCTGGTGCCGAGGTTGAAGGTCACCAGGTTTTTGAGGTAGATGCCGTACTGGACGATGAAGGGCTGGTCCAGGTGGTACTGGGCGGTCAGCTCGGCCGCGACGGCCGGGCTGATCGGCTTTCCGCCGGACAGCGCGTCGATGGGGCTGCCGGACATGGAGAAGACCAGGAAATAGACAAGTAGCGTGGCGCCGAAGAAAACGGGTATGACTTGGAGCGCCCGCCGCAGAATGAACCTAAGCATCACAGGATCCTTTTGGAATCGTTGCAACAGGGGGAGGTAAACATAATCACCTTTTTGAAATATGCGGACATGCCGATGATGGGACCCGGCGGTGGCCGGACCCCATCATCGGCACAACTAAATTACTTGCCTGAGATGTTGTAGTAGAGCGGAACGCCGTTCCAGCCGAAGTCGACTCCGGTGACGTTCGTGCTCCAGCCACCCGTCTGGGACTGGTACCAGAGCGGGATAACCGGGAGGTCCTTGAACAGGATCTCCTGGGCCTGGTTGAACAGCTTGGCGCCATCAGCGGCGCTCGTGGCGGACAGGCCCGCCTTCAGCTTGGCGTCGAACGCGGGGTTCGAGTAGTCCCCGTCGTTGGAGCCGGCACCGGTTCCGTACAGCGGGCCGAGGAAGTTGTACAGCGACGGGTAGTCGCCCTGCCAGCCGGCGCGGGCGGCACCGGTCAGGCTCTTCTTGCCGATGACGTTGCGCAGCTCCTTGAAGGTCGCATACGGCTTGCCCTCGGCCTTGATGCCCAGCGAGTTGTGGATCTGGTTGGCTACGGCGTCAATATATTCCTTGTTACCGGCACCGTCGACGTTGTAGGAGATCGTGAACGTCGAGTCGTCCCACGGGGTGATCGCGTTGGCCTGGTCCCACAGCTTCTTGGCCGCGGTGGCGTCGTAGGTCAGCACGTCCGCACCGGGGATGCTGGCGGAGTAACCGTCAATGACCGGAGCCGTGAAGTCCTTGGCAGCCTTCTTGGTCTTGTTGAAGATCTTGTCGATGATCAGCTGGCGGTCAATCGACTTGGAGATGGCCTGGCGGCGCAGATCTCCGGCCGGGCCCTGGAAGGCCTTCAGGTAGCTGGGGATGGTCAGCGTGGCGTTGCCGGCGTAGGCCTTCACGATGCTGCGGTCCCCGAGGTCCTGCTGGAAGGACTTGATGCTGCTGGCCGGGATGCCATCCAGCACGTCAAGGTTGTTCGATAGCAGGTCCTGGTAGGCGGCGTCCGCGGTCGTGTAGACCTTGAAGGTGACTCCGGCGTTCTTGGCCTTGCGCGGGCCGGTGTAGCCCGGGTTCGGCACCAGGTCCAGCTCGGTGTTGTGGGCCCAGGTCTTCAGGATGTACGGGCCGTTGCCGACCGGCTTCTCGCCGTAGGTCTTCGGGTCCGCGATGGCGGCTTCCGGAAGCGGGAAGAAGGCCGTGTAGCCCAGCCGCAGGGTCCAGTCGGATTGCGGCGCGACGAGCTTGACCGTGAAGGTGGTGTCATCGACGACCTTCAGCCCGGACATGGTCTTCGCGGTCGGTGCCGCGGACTTGCCGTCTGCGGACATCGCGCTCACTGCGGCATAACCGTCAATGGACTCGAAGAAGTAGGAGTTCAGCTGGGCGTTGGTGCTCAGCGCGCCGAAGTTCCAGGCGTCCACGAAGTTCTTGGCCGTGATGGGCGAGCCATCGCTGAACTTCTGTCCGCTCTTGATCTTGATCGTGTAGTTCTGCGAGTCGGTGGTGGTGATCGAGTCGGCCATTTCGTTGACCGGCTTGCCCGCAGCGTCATAGCTGACCAGGCCCGAGAAGAGCAGGTCCATGACCCGTCCGCCGTAGACCTCATTCGTGTTGGCCGGCATCAGCGGGTTCTGCGGCTCTCCGCCGAATGCGGTAATGACCTTGGTTGCGTCGCCGGAACCGCTAGTGGTCGCGGCGGTGCTGCCGCCTGCGCAACCGGTCATCGCCAAGGCGATGATCGCGGCGCCGCTAAGTATTTTGGAAGTGCGCGATAAACGCATTCCGCCTCCTATGGATTGATCAGTGCGAGACAGGAAAGTGCCCGCGGTCGCGTGCACATAAGCCAGGACGTGACGGTCGCCACATCTTGAGACTCGCAGTCCATAGCCTAACCGCAGTTTGCTACCAGTCAGTACACAGCTGCATAGCGCACGAGCGTCTGCGACCGGCACAAAGGCTCCCTGGACCCCGGAAATCGGCGCAATACAGGCCCACCTCAAGGGCAGGGGCCGTGAAAAAGCCGCTCTCAAGATGAGCCTGTATTGTGATAATCCGGCTGGCCGCCCGATGACCGGCAGGTCCGGGCCGGAACTACTCCGCGCCGACCGCCAGCAGCTGCGCCCGCAGCTCGCGGCGCTCGCGCTGCTTGCCCGGATCCGGCAGCGGCACCGCGGCCAGCAGCCGCTGCGTGTACGCCTCCTGCGGGTTGCGCAGGATCTCGTCGCGGGTGCCCTGCTCCACAATGCGTCCGCGCTGCATCACCACGATGCGGTCCGCCAGATAATCCACCACCGCCAGGTCGTGGGTGACGAAGAGGCAGGCAAACTTCAGTTCCTGCTGCAGGTTCTGCAGCAGCGCCAGGACAGTGGCCTGGACCGAGACGTCCAGGGCGGAGGTGGGCTCGTCGGCCACCAGCAGCTGCGGCTTGAGCGAGAGCGCCCGGGCAATGCCGACGCGCTGCTTCTGCCCGCCGGAGAGCTCATGCGGGTAGCGGTTGCGGTAGGAGCGAGGCAGCTCCACCTGGTCCAGCAGATCCTCGATCCGCTTCTGCAGCGCAACCCCCTTGGCGGTCTTGGCCAGGTACATCGGCTCGCCGATGCTCTCGCCGATGGGCAGCCGGGGATTCAGCGATGAGGACGGATCCTGGAACACCATGCCGACCTTCTGCCGCAGGCCGCGCAGATCCTTGGCATGGGCCCCGGTGATATCGTGGCCGACCACCTGCAGGGTTCCCGCGGCGACCGGGAGAAGTCCGACGGCGGCACGGCCCACGGTGGTCTTGCCGGAACCGGATTCCCCCACCAGGCCCACGACCTGCCCGGGGTAGATGGAGAGGTTGGCTCCTTCGACTGCCCGGAAGGCCGCGACGCGGCCCTGCTTGGGGTATTCAATGGCGACGTCGGTCAGTTCCAGCACCGGCTCGCCCAGCGACTTGACGTTCTCCACCCGCGCCGCAGACAGGGCCGCCAGGTTCTCGGCTTCGCGGCGTTCGAGCTCCTCATGATCGACGCCGCGCAGCTCCGAATGCGTGGCCGCGGCGAGAGCGGCCGTCACGTCAACGCCCTCATTGCCGTCGGCGCCCTGGCCCAGGTGCGGCACGGCGGCCAGCAGCGCCTGGGTGTATTCGTGCTGTGGGTTGTGGAAGATCTCCTCGGCCGTGCCGGTCTCCACGATCATGCCCTTCCGCATGACCGCGATCCGGTCCGAGAGGTCCGCCACCACACCCATGTCATGGGTGATCAGGACGATGGCGGAGTCCAGTTTGTTGCGCAGGTTGCGCATCAGGTCCAGGATTTCCGCCTGCACGGTCACATCGAGTGCCGTGGTCGGCTCATCGGCTATCAGCAGCTTCGGGTCGCAGGAGAGGGACTGGGCAATCATGGCGCGCTGTCGCTGGCCGCCCGAGAGCTGGTGCGGGTAGGACTTGAAGGCCTTCTCCGGGTCCGGCAGCTCCACGAGCTCCAGCAAGTTGATCGCCCGCACCCGGGCCTCGTCCGGCGAAATGGCGTTGTGCAGGCGCAGCGTCTCCACGATCTGGAAACCGATCGTGTAGACCGGGTTCAGGGCCGTCATCGGCTCCTGGAAAATGACGGCCACGTCCTTGCCCCGGATCTGCCGCAGCTTGCCCGGGCTGGCGTTGAGGATTTCCTGGCCATTGAGCTTAACGCTGCCGGTCACGCGGCTGTTGGAGGGCAGCAGGCCCAGGACCGCCATCGAACTGGCGCTCTTGCCGGAACCTGACTCGCCCACAATGGCAAGGACCTCCCCGGCCCTGACCTCGTAGTTGAGGTTGATGGCCGCCGGGATCCACTGCTTTTCCACGCCGAAGTCCACGGACAGGTTCCGCACCTCCAGCACCGGGGCACCCCGGTTGCCGCGGCGCGTCGCCTGACCGGCCGGGACGACGCTGTTCGGATCGACGCTGTTCGGATCGACGCTGTTCGGATCGATGTTGACCGGGTCGGTATTGACCGGATCGACGTTATTGGCGTCCGCCCCATCGGAGTTCGGATTGACGTTTTCGGTCATGACTGGTTACTTCCTTCCACCCAAAGTCAGCGCACTGACAGTGATTAGTGAACTGACTTGGAATCCTGAAACGATGGGGGTATGACTACCCCGGAAAATCCGAACGGCGGGCCCGGCACGGAAGATTTCCGTCCGCGGACCAGCACGATGCTGGCCTTTGTGATGTGGGCGCTGGCCGGTATTACTTTGGTGCCGTCGCTGGCCGGCGGCGTTGCGGGTCTGCCGGCCATCCCGCTGGCGCTCGCTGTGGCCTTCGCCGGCTACTGGCTCTTCTGGTTCCCCAAAGTAAGGCTCGACGACGACGGCGTCACCTTGGTGAATCCGGTGCGCACCGTCAGCGTTCCGTGGGCTGCACTGATCACGGTCGATACCAAATTCGCGCTGAAGCTTCTCACTCCCGCCGGAGCCTACACGGCCTGGGCCGCACCGGCACCGGGCGTTGTCGGCACCTTCCGGGCCAAACCCCAGGACGTGGTGAACCTGCCCAGCTCCAGCTACGGTCCGGGCGGCTCGATGCGCCCGGGAGACCTGAAGCACTCCGATTCCGGCGCCGCCGCCTACCTGATCCGGACGCGCTGGGCCATCATGATCGAGGCCGGCCTGCTGGACGTCGACCAGATGGAATCGGCCGCCGTCCTTGTGCGCTACAACTGGCCGCTGATTGGTGCCGCCGTCGTTGCGCTGCTCGCCGTCGCCCTCTCCCTTTCCGGTCTGGGCTGACCCAGGCCGGAAAGCCGGCCGGTGCTCTGCACGCATTTGCATCCTACGGGGCCGAAACCGTCTTGGCCTTCTTGGAATTGAACTTCTTCTGGCGCGGGTCGAAGGCATCGCGCAGACCGTCACCAATGAAGTTTATGCACAGGCAGATCACCACGATGAACAGACCCGGCCACCAGAACAGCCACGGTCGGGTGGAGAACGCTTCCTGGTTCTGGACCACCAGCAGACCCAGGGACGTATCCGGCGCCTTCACGCCGAAGCCCAGGTAGCTCAGGCCAGCCTCGAGCAGGATGGCGGAGGACATCAGCAGCGTGGAGTTGACGATGATCACGCCCACCGCGTTCGGCAGGATGTGCTTGAAGATGATGCGGAAGTTGGACGCACCGGCGATCCTGGCGGCATCGACGAATTCGCGTTCGCGCAGGGTCAGGAATTCACCACGCACCAGGCGGGCCAAGCCCGTCCAGACCACGAATCCCAGGAAAATACCCAGCAGGACCACACCCAGGTTCTGCTGCAGCCAGGAGAAGGTGTCGTCAACCCAGGACTTTTGGACGATCACGTTTCCGGCAGCGTCCAGGGCTGTCTGGCCGCTGCCGCCGTGGCTGACCAGCACACCAAGGACGGCGGCCGTGACGATCACCGGAATGATGATGATCATGTCCGTGAAGCGCATCAGGATGGCCTCGGTGATGCCCCGGAAGAAGCCGGACAGGGCTCCCACCAGTACACCAATGAGGGTGCCGATGATGCCGATGGTAAACATCACGATGATCGACAGTTGCGCACCGCGCATGGTCATGGCGAACATGTCACGGCCGACTCGGTCCTGGCCGAACGGATGGTCCCCGAAATCGAAGGGGAACTTGTAGGTGGGGACCGCATTGTTCACGATCGCCGGTGTGTCAGTGTAGCTGTAGTGCCACCAGCCCGGGATGTTGATGAAGCCCCAGAGCTTTATTCCGCTCGAGCTGAAGACCAGAACCACCACCAGTGCAAAGACAACAAGTCCCACCATGGCGCCCGTGTGTCCAAAGAAACGCTTACGGATGATCTGGCCCTGGCTCAGGCCCTTCGTTTCCTCGGCGGCCAGTTGGGCCGCGTTGGCATCCGGCTCGTGCGGAGTCGTTTCGGGAGATACAACTGTTGTCATGACTTCACCTTCACTCGCGGATCAAGGGCGGAGTACACCAGGTCCGCCAGCAGATTGAATACCAGGGCGGTAATGCCGACCACCACGAAGAATCCCATCACGGGATTGGGGTCGATGGCCTTTAGCCCGTTGACGAACAGGGACCCCATGCCGCTGAACGAGAAAACCGTTTCCGTGATCACGGCGCCGCCGATCAGCCCGCCGATGTCGAAGGCAACGATCGTCGCCAGCGGAATCAGCGCGTTGCGGAATGCGTGCCGCATCACCACCGTCCGCTCGGAAAGTCCCTTGGCCCGCGCGGTACGGACGTAGTCCATGTTCATGATCTCCAGCATGGAGGACCGTGAGTAGCGGGTGTAGGACGCAATGGAAATCAGGATCAGGGCAACGGTGGGAAGGATGAGGTGCGTCATCCGGTCCAGGGAGAGTGACCAGAAGTCGCCTTCCATACCCGGAGTTGCCGCGCCGATCGTGGCGATTGGACGTCCTCGGATCCGGCTGTTGTCGAAGTACTGCGGCCAAGCCTGCATAAAGCGGTCAACCATGATGAGCGCGCCCACCAGGAAGGAGGTCAGGGCGGCGGCCCGCATGTTCTGGCCGCGGTCGTAGCCGCCCATGAAATAGCCGACGGCAAGGCCGATGCCGACGGCGACCACGGCCAGCAGCACAATCATGATGGCGGTCGCATAGTTGAGCAGCGGCTGGACCGCGAAGTATGCCACGATTCCCACTGCCACCGCGATCAGCGCCGAATAGAGCGCCTTTTTGTTCTTCAGCCCGGCCGTCAGCGTGGTGACGCCGAAGGCAATTCCCACCCCGGAGAGTGCAATGACTATCGGGCCAAGCCCGGGTGTCCGGAACCAGCCGGTCAGGGAAACATACAGGAGCACTATTGTGGTCGCGACGAACGCCCCGCCGAACGCGATGCCGCGCCTCTTCCAGGTTCCGGCCGCAACGGCGATGGCGATCAGGCCCACGACGGCGGCGATTCCGAGTACGACGGGAAGCGGTATATCGGGGGTTTTCAGGAAGTCGTTGAACTGGATGGCCCCGTACTCCTTGAGCAGCACGGCGGCCCAGAAGATCGGCAGCGAGAAGAACAGGAACGCCATGAAGGTCACCCCGTAGTCCAGCGCACTGTACTGGCGCAGGGCCGTGATGATGCCGAGCGTGACGCCGATGATGATGGCCAGCAGCACCGCCGTCGTCACGAGGGACAATGTCTGCACCATGGCGATCCCCAGCGCCTGGGTCACCGGCTGGCCCTGGAGATTGACGCCCAGGTTGCAGGAGTTGGCGAACGGGATAAGGCATCCCGCCGCACCCTTCAGCCAGATGAAATAGCGCAAAGGCGCCGGAACGTTCAGGTTCAGCAGTTCGGTGCGCTGCTGGATGAGCTGGGCCTTGTTGGGTGCGCTGCTTGCCCGCAGCTCTCCCAGTGGATCTCCTGACGCCGCTGTCAGGAGATAGACCAGGAAGGAGGCACCCAACAGGATCAGTACGGCGGTCACAATCCGCCGGACGATATACGTCACCATGTTTACAACCTCGATTGTCGTGAGCCGGGGATCCCCCGGTGTTGTTGCAGAATTCTACTGTAGGAGCCTGAACCCGAGCTTCGTGGGCTTGCACCACGGAGATTCCCGTGGTGGGTTCAGCTGCTGTTCCCCGAGGGCCCAATGAGCCATCAGAAAGGCGCCGGGACCCACGTGCTCGGTCCCGGCGCCCATCTCTAATATCTCAGAACTGCGGGAGGTCTACTTCTGCGACCATTCCCAGAAGTTCCACCAGACACCCGTCTGGTTCGGCATGTACTTCACACCGGTGACGCGGTCGCTGTAGGCGTCGACGCCCACCGACTGGAACAGCGGCAGTCCGTAGTCGGAAGCCCAGATCTTCTGGTCGATCTGCGCCTCGAGGTCGGCCTGCTTGGACTTATCCGTTGTGGTGATCAGCTGGTCCATCAGCTTGTCAGCTTCCGGGTCGGAGAACTTGTTGAAGTTCGAGGCCGCACCGGTCTTGAAGATCTGCGGCACACCGCTGACACCGATACCGGCATTGATCCAGCCAAAGATGGTCGCGTCATAGGTTCCGTTGCCCAGGGCCTTGCTCCACTCGGACTTGCTCAGGCCGCCGTCGACCACCTTGAAGCCGGCCTTGGTCGCGGACTGCGAGATCAGGGTGAAGGCATCCAGACGGTTGGGGTTGTCCTTGTTGTACATGATCTTCACTTCAGGGGTGGCACCATTGAGGAGCTTCTTGGCCCCATCGATATCAACGCTCGCGTAATTGGCAGATCCGTTGTTCTTGACCGAGTCCGCGTACTTGGCCTGGGCCGGCACGAAGATCTGGGAATCGAGCGGCTTAGCCTCCGGGTCCAACGGCTTGATGATCTTGTTGACAATGTCCGTACGCGGGACCGTCTTCATGAAGGCCTCGCGGACATTCTTGTCCTTGAACGGCCCGCTGTAGTTCAGGTCCAGGTGGTCGTAGGAGAGCTGGGCACCCTTGTCCATGGTGATCCCCTGGCTCTTCAGAGCCTGGAGCTGGGACACCGTGTCGGCGGACGCCTGGGGCGCGATAATGTCCGCCTCACCGTTCTTCAGAGCCTGGATCTGTGCAGCCGAGTCACCGATGTAGCGGATGGTGATTTCATCCAGGCTGGAAGCAGGACCCCAGTTGTAGTCCTTGTTGCGGGTCAGCGTCATGGACTGGTCCGGAACGATGCTCTTGACGACGTACGGGCCGTTTGACAGGAACAGGGATGTATCCGTCGGCATGGTCTTCGTGTCGAAGCCCGTGTTATAGAAGTCGGCCACCTTTTTCAGGTCCGGGTTCGCGGCAACCGGAGCATCCGGGTTACCCTTCGGCATTCCCTTCAGCAGCGCGGTCAGCGCGGCCGCATCCTTGAGGCCGGCCTTCTGCGCGACCACATGGGCCGGGATGTCCAGCGGAGATACGCCCTCGGTGCCGAAGGAGTTCTCCCAGTCCGCGAACGGCTTAGAATACTTCAGGGTGATCGAGCGGCCGTTATCGCCGATTACCGGGAAGTCCGTCAGACCCAGCCCGGAGGTGTCCCCCGCGTACTGGAAATACGTGGTGCCGGCAACGACGTTGCCATCTGCGTCCAGCTTGGCGTCGTCGAAGTGGCCGGAGTCCACGGCCCAGGACAGGACCATGTCGTTTGCGTCCACCGGGGAACCGTCCGACCACTTGACGCCATCGTTGATCGTGTATTTGACCGTCAGCGGATTGTCGGAGAGCTTTTCGTACTTACCGAACTTCTCGTTCTTGACGATGTTCAGGTTGTTGTCAATGTAGTTGAAGCCCGAGTGCGTTGCGTACGCAATCTTCGAGTTGATATCGACGTTGCCCTTTGCCGTGTTGGCATTGAACGAGTTGAACGCGTTGACCTCGACCACGGTGGCGCTACCACCCTGCTTTGCACCGGCTGCGCTGGAGCTGCTCGAGGGGGTACTCGAGGTGCTCGCGCAGGCACTCAGTGCGAGTGCAGCTACTGCCGCCACTCCAACTGCTTTGGAAATACGTCCGAAACGCATTCCGCCTCCTATATTTCTGAAGTTGTGCGTAAACCAGGGTGCTGTCACGCTGGCCCGACATCCCCAACCGGAGCGGTCAGTGGCCTGTCTCACATGGTCAGAAGCCTAAACCGGAATTGTTACCCCTTGGTAAAAAAGTGAAGCGCTGGGGCCTGTTGTTATCGAGATGTAACCTAAACACACAGATGGCACCCAGCCCTTTTACAGATTCGACCAAAATTCATTTGGGCAGCCACTCACCTGGTCACCTGGCCCGAGTGAGGCTACGAAAACGAACACGCGGCCGGATCGGTCGGGTGCGTCGCGCACCTCGTCGACGACATAGCCGGATTCCTCCAGCGACTGCGCGAGCTCGTCGCGCCCGCGGAACCGGAGCGTCGAGTCCGTGCGAAGGTCTGCTCGCGATTCCATTCCAGCCACCCCTGGCGCATCCCGCAGGCGTGCGCGAGCAGCACGATAGCGACACCGGCGCCGCCGTCTGCGCTGCGCACCAGCGTCGAGGCGAAGACGTAACGCGCCAGCGCCCCGACTCGACGGTCCTTCCTGTAGGGAACGCCGAGGTCAGCGCTACGGGTTGAGCCCGAGCTCATCGACAATCCTGCCAACCTGGGCACGCTGCTTCTCGGTCAATCCCTGGACGGGAAGCGGCAGACACGATTTTGACGCCAGTCCCAGCTGTTCCGCTATAGCCGCAACGACCCGGATACTCCCGCCAAACTCGGCAAACGACTGCCACAACGGTGCAAGCCGTTCGGACTCGGCCGAAGCTTCGGCGAACCGCCCTTCCAGGGCGGCCCTGGCGATCCGCATCGCGAGGGCGGGTAACGTGCCGCCGATGACCGAGTACCAGGCATCGCACCCGGCGGCCAGTCCAGCGGCGGCCTTGGCGTCGCCGGAAACTCCGATAGTCACGTGCCCAGGGACGGACGCCCGGATTTCCTGAACCCGAGCCTGTGCTTGCTGCGGATCGTCCGGTACGCCGGGGATTTTAATGGAAGCGATACCGGGCAGTTCCGCGATGCGTCCGTAGAGTTCGGTCGTGAAGCTGAAGTGCGTGGTGCCCGGGTTGTCATAGACGATGACGGGCAGCGACGAGTTCGCGGTGACGGTTCGGAAGAGTTCGAACACATCATGGTCCGTGAGGGGCTGATAGGTCATGGGAGCCAGCAGGAGCCCGGAAGCCCCCGCCTGCTCTGCCTTCTCAGCGTTCGCGAGGACTTGTGAGGTCCGCAAGGCCCCGACACCAATGAACACCGGTGTATCGCCGGCGTGCAAGACGGCAAGACGGGCCACACGGCTCCGTTCCTCGCCGCTCAGGTACGCGTAGGATCCCGTGGATCCGAGCGCGGTAATGGAGTCAACCTTCGCCTCCGAGAGCCGCTCGATCAGGCGAACGAAAGCATGCTCGTCCACCGCATCATGTGCCAGCGGGGTCAAGGGGAAGGCACTCAAGCCGGTGAACATGGTCATAACTCCTTTGGTCAGAACAACAGGGAAGCAAAGTCTGAGGCGCCAGCCGCTGCCTGGGCGGGCTGCGCTGCGGGGGCACCTCAACCTCGGAATTCTCGCGCAGCGACAGTCTGGCGGACCCGCCTAGCTGGAGGACTGTCGTCTACTTCGGCCCTTGGCCCATGAGGTCGGGGGCGATGCGGGGGCCGGCGTGTTCGCGGGAGCGCGGTTGCCGTCGGCCACCGCGTTGCGCGGCGGCGCCGGCGAGGACGACGAGCGTGATGCCGCCGAATTGGGTGAGCGAGGGCTGCTGGTGCAGCACGAGAAGCCCGAGGAGAACGCCGAAGGCCGGTTCGAGGGCCATCAGGGTGCCGAACGCGGTGGGCGTCATCCGGCGCAGGGCGAGCATCTCGAGCGCCATTGGCAGCACCGGCATCAGGACGGCCAGCCCCAAGGCGGCGGCGAGGACACCGAGGGTGAGGTGTCCTGCGGACTGCGGGATGCCGACGACCGCTGCCGTGGCAGCGGCGACAGGAACTGTGAGTGAAAGTGCGCCGATGCCCGTGAAGCGGTCGCCGATCCGTTGGGTGAGCACAATGTAGACGGCCCACCCGATCGCCGCGAGCCCTGCCAACCCGATACCGGCGAGGTTGATGTCACCAGCCCAGGGTTCGGTCAGAAGGACGACTCCGAGCAGCGCCAGGGCCGGCCAGATAAGCGCCCGTGCGCTGTGGCTGCGTACCGCGGCGACGGTCAGCGGACCGAGGAACTCGATCGCGACGGCGGTGCCGAGCGGGATGCGTTCGATGGAGGCGAGGAAAGCGATGGTCATCAGTCCGGTGGCGACGCCCAGCCCCAGAAGCACGGGGACGTCGTGGCGGCGCAGTGTGCGCAACGGAGGCCGGGCAACGGCCAAGAAGACGAGCGCCCCCACGCTGAGTCTGAGCCAGGCGGTTCCGGCCGGCCCTACCGCCGCGATCAGATCCACTGACAGGGCCGAACTCAGCTGGACCGAAAGCATGGCCGCCACGGCCAGCCCCCACGGCGGCACAGGGACATTGTAGGAGGATCGACTTGTCATGGCCGGCCTCCCGGGCAGTCACCGGTCACGGCATCGAACGGTTGGAGAATCATCTCAGCCTCTTACTTCCGAGGTCATGCCGGCGTCTATCAGACGGCGGGCGACCTTGACGTCGGGACCGAGCCGGGTCAGCCTGGCGGCCAGGTCCTCGGCCGCGGCGTGAAGCGCCTCATCGGTCATGGGTTCGAGCGCGTCGAGGATGAACAGTGCGGCGGTGGTGTCCTCGCCGAGCTGGGTGCGACGTGCCTGGCGCCAGTTCCAGCGTCGGCAGGTCACTCCGGCGTCGTCGCACCACACGACCTCGCCAGGTTCCGGGTGTTCGATCACCGCGGCGCCGCCGGCGGCGGTATCGAAGGGTTCCGTGCCGGTGGCGCGGACCAGCCGGGGCGCACCGCTGTAGCGGTTTAGGTCCTCCCCGCCCAGCGGGATCTGGTGGAGCACTGAAACCGCGTTATAGAGGTCGGTGAGACGGTTCACCCGGGGCAACCCGGACACCGCACGGCGCAGGAGCGCCTCCAGGCTGTTGCGCGTGCGGCTGGGTTTGGCTCCGAAGGCCTGGTAAGCCGTGCGCCACGCCGCCACGTGCGGGAGCTGCTCGACCGGCCGGTCACCAAGCAGCTCGCGGGCTGCGGATTCCGCCGCCTGGATCAGCTCCTCACCGGCCTGGTCGCTCGGGCCCGGGACGAGTCCGTCAACGGCCAGCAGCAACGCCCGGTAGTCGGGCCGCAGCGCGAACACGGCGGCGTCAACCTGGCCGCCGTCGAGGAATTTCTGAAGCATGCTCAGCTCAGGCATCGGATGCCTCCGGCCGGTGTCCTGTCCCGACGCCCGGCTCGAAGATGGCCAGGGAGAACCTGGCCGGCTCCGTGCCTAAATTGGAGTAGGAGTGTGCCACGTCGCCCGGGAACGTCAATGCGTCGCCTGCATCGAGGGTGACCGATTGGCCTGCGATCTCTACCGTGACCGTGCCCTGCTGGACCTGCAGGAGCTCCTTGGTGCCCGACGTGTGGGCCTCGCTCACATGACGGTCCCCGGGACCCAGCGTCCAGTCCCACAGTTCAACCACGTCCGGCGGCTCGGTGCCGGCCACCAACACCCCGCGGCCCCCGGACTCACCGCTCCACAACGCAGCGCCCTTACCACTGCGGGTGACCTTCACCGGCTTCGGCCGAGGTGGCTCGACCAGCGCCGGTAGCCCCACCCCGAGCGCGTCACTGATCCTCAGGAGCGTTCCAACGCTGGGATTCGCGGCACCCTGCTCCACGTTGACGACCATCCTGCGGCTTACCCCGGCAGACTCCGCCAGCTGATCGAGGGTCCAGCCCCGCGACTGCCTCTCCTGCTTAACCCGGGAGCCGATTGCCAGCGCCAAGTTCGTTGTACCGTCATCCATAAGTGCATCATACTGCACTCCCAGTGCACTCTTCTACTGCTTGTCGTTCGGCGCCCATCAAAGAGTGGCCGGAAGACCCTCTTGAGCTTCTAGGTCGCACCTCGTTCTGCCAATCAGGACCGAGCCGTGCAGGACCCTTGTAGACGACCCCAGTGAGAAACACGGCAGCGACCGTATCCGCTGCTGTCCTGGAAAACAACAGTTTTCGAGAAACGGACTTCGTGTCGGGGAGGGCCGAACAAATCGGCGTCCTGCCGGGCTGCCCCGTGTCTTGGAAAGATGTCTCACCGTGGATCGTCTCAGGCGGGCGCTGGCCGGGGGTTTCTGAGGCACAATCGCGGACAAGCTCGCGATCGCCTAAGACGCCCGCGTGAAATGCCGCACCGCTGAAGAAGCGGCACGTCTCGTCAGGTGGAGCCGGGCCACAGTCTGCCGTCAGCAACAGGCTCTCGTTGCTCGCGACAGCGCAACGACGTAGCTGCGTCATGGACGGCAGTGAACGGTGGCGGATTCTTCGATTGCACGTCGAAGCCTTGGCCAATCATTCGTTGCCCTGCGAAATGCTGGCGGCATCATTTTGACTAGGCGGGCGGTCGCCGCTAAGAACACGTGTTCTTAGCGGCTATCGCAAAAGGTTTCAGGGAGGTCAGGAACTATACATTGAATCTAAATTCCACCACGTCGCCGTCGGCCATCACATAGTCCTTGCCCTCAATCCGGACCTTGCCGCGCGCCTTGGCCTCCGCCATCGAACCGGCGGAGATCAGCTCGTCAAAGCTGACCACCTCGGCCTTGATGAAGCCGCGCTGGAAGTCCGTGTGGATCACCCCGGCCGCCTGAGGTGCCGTGTCCCCGC
>JALYYI010000107.1 GCA_030946705.1 Actinomycetota bacterium
ATCATCGCCAGCCTTGCGAGGCTTGATCCCGAACGGACTCGTCGAAGCCTGATCGACATGGAAAACTCCTGGCGGGCATTCAAGATGCTCCACCGTTCGATACCCAGAATCACCCCGCAGTTCTGAGTCAGCGATCCACGCCGCGCAGCCTTGGCGACCGCAGCGCTGTCGACGGTTTGCAGCACAACAAGTTCTCTTCAGATGCGGTTCGCCGTCCGCGTACGGGACGAAAGCGCAGTCAGCAGGCGGCGCTTCGTTCCCTTGCGATAAGGACAGGACGCGTCCAGGGGCGGATCGCAATCAAGGACCTTAAACGATACTGCTGACGGATGCTCTGTTATCGGCGTTTGCGGTGCACGCGTTGCGCGAGCACGAGCAGGGGCCCGAGCCTGTCCGCGGATCCGGCCAGCAGCTCCAGGCCCTCGGTGATCGCTTTCTGGGTCCAGCAGACACAAAACCAGGCCCGTTCCAGTGCCGGGCACTTGGTCAGGCGGCCTTGCATGGCCTCATGGTTCAGCACGACGTCCCGCATTGTCACCGGGTCCGTCCGCCAGATGTCCGCGGGGGTGTGCACCGGACCGGACGTCAGAGCCCTGCCTCGTCTCCCGCGCCGATGCGAGCTGTCACGGCCGGTCGGTGCCAGCGGTCCTTCTCCAGGGTGGTGCCACGGGGGACGTCAGTGCTGGCCTCCACGGTGAACAGCGACCGGCTCCGGCGGGTGATCAGGATACCGCGCCGGTCTTCGGCTGCGGCGGCCTCGCGGATTTGTTCCACGGCGCGGTCCAGTCCGTCCTGCAAGGACTTCGGGGTCTCGGCAACCACGTGAAGGATGCCGGGGGCCGGACAGACCGGCTTGCCGGCATCGGATGCGGTCATCGGTAATTTCCCTCGATCTGTTCTGGCGCAGGCCCGGCCCGCGCTGACGGGTCTTGATCCGTTCCGGTATCTGGCGGTGTTGCATGCGTTGTCCCTGATCCGGACGGAAAGGCCGGGACGCTTTGGTGGAACCGGACAGCCTGGACAGTTTTTTGGGCCCACAAAAGCATAAACCCCTCCTCCGGTGCCGTTAGGACCGGCCGAAGGTCACCAAGCAAATGCACTGGTTTTTGTAGCCACAGCGAAGCGCGGTAGGCTACCCATGGCCTTTCCGCATACCCCCAAGTTGCGGAAGCGTCAAACATCAGGGAAGCCCCCACGCTTGAGTTGCCCCCAACTCGCTTGGGGGGTTTTTTGTATCGATGCCGCAGCTGTTGCGTAGTTGTCAGGGGAATGGAAACGTCCCGCCCGGATCGAACAACCTGGACGGGACGCTCACCGTTCTCCCAATATGACGCGTGGAGACCTTGCACGGAGACGGTGACTCACAGCCTAGGCCTCCGTGGCCGCCAGCGGGAAGGCCTTGTCTTCCATGCGGCTTCTGTTTCGCCTCCGCCAGTCCCTGTCAGAGATGCACCCGGCACTCGCACCGGCTGGCCACACAAACCAGTGCAGACGACTCGTGAAAATGACACAGTCATCGTCTCGGAGAGCGCTGGGTCTTCGATACTTGAGAGATCCATCAGCGCACCTCTCGCGGTATTGGTGGAATTCTTCGCCGAGCCGTTCGCCTGTGTATTGCGTCTAGACCCACCACAAGGGCTAGCTGTAATCCGGTGCTCCGGCCGTTCTGAGGGGAACGCAACGTGACAAGTGAAGTCAACGAACCGGCACCACCATCCGTCCTGGACATCCACGAGCTGAGCGTCGCCTATGGCGGGCGGACAGTGGTTGACGGTGTCAGCTTCCAGATTCATCGCGGGGAGATCTTCGGCCTCCTGAGCCCCAACGGTGCTGGCAAAACGAGCACGCTGAGCGCCATCGAGGGGCTGGTCAGGCCGAAGTCAGGCCGCCTGCCGGTAGATGGTGTAGATGTACAACGGCAGCCGTTGGACGCCAAAGCCCGCCTCGGAGTGCAACTGCAGTCGTCCAGTTTCCAAGCCAAATTGAGCATTGACCAGATCGCAAGACTCTACGTCGGCCTCGACGGAGTGAAACTCCCGCTTCAGCAGATCCGCGAGAGCATGCGCACCGTCGGGCTTGGCGAAGAACTGGGAAATCGATTCAAACAGTTATCGGGCGGCCAGCAGCAGCGGCTGGCTCGGTTTATCGATCCGCGGACGTTGCGCTCTCCAGGCAGGCGTCGAGGGCGTGGCGGGTGCGGCTGTATCCGGCCAGGATTTCCGTCTTGGTTGGTTCCAGGTCGTGCCGTCCGCTTCTTCAGGCCTGGTTCCGGCTGCGGTCCGGGCGTGTCCGACCGGGACCCAACAAACAACTCCCCGGCCAGCGCCTCCACATCCAAATACCCGCGTTGAGCATCCTCAGGACCCTGCATGAAACCAGCCTTAATCAACCGGTCCCGAAAATCCAGCAGGCACGCCAGAATCCCGCCGATTATTCGGCGCACTCCTAGAGGCCGAGGTCTTTCTCGGCGGTGACCCAGTTGTGGGCGATCGCATTCTGCGCGGCCGCCAGTGCGATTTTGTGCGAGCAGACGGCCTTGTTCAGCTGGGTCTCGACGGGGTCTTTGGGGTTAGTCGTTCCCGGGGGCTCCTGCACGGTTCGGCTCCGGCCACAGGTTCGATACTGCGTTGGTGCCGCCGAGCTGGAGCGAGATAGTTCGTGGTCGAATTCGGTGGTGAATGCCGGGGTCTGGCCGTACTGCCGCAGGCTGAGTACTTTGACCTTGTCGGTGTCCGCGACGGGTGCCCGGACCGTGGTCGTGTAGCCGGACTTGCAAATCGTGGAGGCGAGGTTGTCCTGGGTGACGGCAGGATCGATCGCGCCCGGGGTGCAGGCCGGGTCCGGCAGGTAGTCGCCGCCGGCGGCGTCGACCGTGCGCACCTTGCATTCACCGGGTGTCAGGGTCTCGTCGATGGCGACCTTGTCCGGCGAGTGGATGGATTTCACACCCGGGGCCGGGGCGGCCAGGGCCGCGAAGGGAACAGCTGCCACTGAAGGTGCGGTTGTGTCTCCCGGTGCGCCCGCGGAGGTGTCTTCGGTGTCGGATGCGGAGGCTGACGGGGAAGCAACTATCGACGCCGGAGCTGCCGTGCTCTGGGTCGTCGGCTGGCCGGAGGTCGTGCAGCCGGCAACGGCCAGAACAGCAGCGATGAGCGTGGCGAGTAGGGCGAGGCGTTTGCGTGAGAAGGTCAAGTTCCCTCATGAGTGCGGCGTATGAGAATTGTATGCCCGGCGGACGGCAAAGAAGGAGGAGATCGGAGCCTCCTCCTTCACTTCTGCACGGGCAGGGGCCCTGTTGCCGGTCCGCCGGGCTGTCAGGCCGCGTCGAGGGAGAAGAGCAGGTCGCTGTCCGCGCGGACGTGGACGGCGGTGCGCCAGCTCCGGCCCAGCGGGGTCGTTGCCGGCCGGGACGGTGATGCTGTCAAGGAGGTGATGGCCGTTCATGTGGAGAAAATCGTGTGTTTCAGGAGCGAAGCTGACAATGGCGCGGCATCCCCGGCTCAAGGGCCTGGAGGCGCCTTCCCAACCCGGTAGCCCTCCTGCGCCTTGCCGGCGCGGTTCTCGTCGAGCAACACGACGAGGGGAAATCCGGCGACCGCCTCTACCTCTCCGAGGCCTCCATGGCCGAACTCAAGGCCATGGACAGGACCCCCCGCCGCGCCGGAACTGACCTGCACGGTGTCGAGAAACTCCACCATTCAACGGGACGTAATCCCAGCGAGTAGCTTGAATGCCCCGCACCTCCGCTGGCGCTCACAGGCCAAAGACAGTTTTCGGACAGCTCCCGCCGATTTTGATGCCGCAGCGTGGTCTGTGAAGGCGGTGAAAACCGCCGGCCGAAAAGCGAGGAGACGATACGTTGTCACGTAAGAGGAACATCACGCTCGGAATCTCAGCCACAGCCTTGGGCCTGGGCCTGGGCTTGGGAGTCACAGGCATGGCTTCAGCGAGTACTACCCCCACCCTCGGCACGAGCTCCAGCGCCACCACTGATAAACCCGACTACAACGGGATGCGCGGCGGCCGCGGCGGCGACCGAGGCCAACTGGCTGCAGACCTTGCGGCGAAGCTTGGCGTTGACCAGGCCAAGGTCACCGCCGCCCTCAAGGCCTTCCGTGATGTCAACAAGCCCGCCACGAAGCCGGCGGAGCGCACCGAACCTGACCACGCCGCTATGGACGCAGCGATGGCCAAGTCGCTGGCTACGACTCTGGGCATTGACGAAGCGAAGGTCACCACAGCCTTGACGGACATCCATGCCGCGGAGCAGGCGAAGCGCGCGGCTGCTCTGAAGACCAAGCTGGGCAAGTCCGTGACTGATGGCACGCTGACGCAGGCTGAAGCCGACGCCGTTACGAAGGCCGTTGAAAAGGGTGTGATCGGCGGCGGCGGTCGCTAAGCCTTGATGCACCGATGATCTTTGGGTCGGGTGCGGCGTTTTAGATATGCCGTGCATTTGGGCGCCGGGATCGCAGTCATCCGTGATGGCGGCGTTGGTGCCGCTGGTCGGGGCCGGGTAGCTGGGCAGGCTCGGGTGCGTCACCGCCTGGTAGTTGTTCGCCAGTGCATAGTCGGTGGCCAGCTTGTTGCTGCACGCCGCATCCCGATTCCCATGATGTTCGTGAGGGCTTGTTTTCCTCGACGATGATGACGACATGATCCGGCCCGCCGTGCGTCCCCACAATGTCTGCCGGGCTGCCCGCCTGCGGGCTTGGGACGGGCGTCGAGAAGCCGGGGCTGGATGCCGACGGGGAAGGCATCCGGCTGGCGACGGGCAACGGGCACGGGGTCGCGCATACTGCTGTGAACAGCCCCAGCGTGGAGAATCCGGTAGCCAGCACAAGTGATCTGTGCGTCCGGCTCATCACTGAATGCTGGCCGATGGCGCCCGGTCTACGGGGCGGCGGGAGTTTCTTATGAGCTTCTTGGAAGCCATGGTTCAGGCTATGACTGGTGTGCCGCCCGGCGGCGCACCAGTCGGGTTATTCGAGGTTTGGAGGGCGTGTGAGCGCGGTTGGTACATTGCAGGGGTTCTCAAGACGGACACGGATGGCGGTCCTGCCGCAGATCCGTCATTGGGTGTTGTGGCCGCTGCTGCTGGCAGCATTTACCTTGACCGTTGGTCTGACGTTGAAATCCGCGCGGGCCCTGACAGCGGCCGATCTGGGCGTGGATCAGGCTTTTAGCCGTGATCATTCCCCCGTATTGACCTTTTTGGCCCTGGCCACGGCTGCGGTGTTCAGCCCTGCCGGCGGGGTGGTGATGATCGCGGTGTTGTGCCTGTTTCTGCTTTTTGTGCGCAGGAGCCCGGTGAATGCGGTGGCAACCGGGGCGGTGGCGTCGGCGGGTTGGCTGAGCAGCGAGGTGTTCAAGGTCCTCGTTGCCCGGCACCGGCCCGAGGCGGCAGTTTTGTTCGATCCGCTGGTCCGGGAGCCGGGCACGGGCAGTTTTCCGAGCGGCCACACCTCTCTAGCCGTGTCCCTGGCGGTTGCGGTTTTCCTGCTCGCACGAGGTACCCGCTGGCAGTGGGCGGCCCTTGCCTGCGGGGCGGCGGTCGCCGTCGGGGTGGCAGTCTCCAGGGTTTACCTGGGGGTGCATTACCCGACGGACGTGGCGGCTTCCTTTATCGTTTCGGGGACCGGCATCCTGTTCTGCACCGGATGGTGGAACAGGTATGCGCTCAAGGTCCTGGTCCGGGTACCGTGGCTGGACCGGCTGGGTCCCATCCCGGCCCCGCAATCCTGACTGTTCCCCTGAACCGGGCTGCGTGCGTTGGTGGCAGACTGGGCGGGTATGGAGGAGAACGTCAGACCGCGGGTGCTGTTGGTGGAAGATGACCGTCAGCTCGGCCCGCTGATCGTTGAATTGCTTGCGGACGATTTCGATGTCTCACTGGTCCGGGACGGGCAGCAGGGCCTGCATCTGGGTTTGGCCCGGGGCTGGGACGTGATGGTCATTGACCGTGGCCTGCCCCTGTTGGAGGGGACTGCGCTGATCGCAGCGCTGCGGCGTCGGGGTGTGGCCACGCCGATATTGGTTCTGACGGCGCTGGGTTCGGTCCGGGACCGGGTGGAAGGACTTGATGCGGGGGCCAATGACTACCTGGTCAAGCCCTTCGATGCCGAGGAGCTCGCGGCCAGGCTCCGGGCTCTCACTCGCTCCTACGGCCTGCCGGCGCCGGTTGTCCCGGTGGGGGAGTGGGTGTTTGATGTACGGGGGCGTTTCCTGAGCTCCCCTTACGGTGACAGGGTCGCCCTTTCGCCCCGGGAAGCCGGGCTGCTGTCGGTGCTTGTCGGAGAACCTGGGCGGGTGTTCTCCCGGGCGGAGATCCTCGCTGCGGCCTTTAGCCGGGACGACCAGCCGGGCTCCGTGGACACCTATGTGCATTATCTGCGCCGGAAACTGGGCAAGGGCATTATCCACACCGTTCATGGCACCGGTTACCAGTTGGGAGATCCGTTATGAACCCCTCCGACGCGGACCGGCTGATCCTGCGTGCCGCTTCACGCAAGGTCAGTATCCAGATCGCCGCGGTGTGCGCCTCCGTCGTGGCCGTCGTCATCGCCGCTGCGGTGCTCTTTGTCATCCACCGCTCCCAGCCGGCCGAGATCATTGACCATTCCGCCGCTCCGGGGCGCATCTACATCGATGCCCGGGACGGGTTGCTCGCCCTGGTCCTGGCAGGCGTCCTCGGGGTGGCCCTGGCCGGGGTCGTCGGACTCCTCAGCGCCCGCCGGGCGGCCCGGCCGCTCGGTGAGGCCCTGGCGCGCCAGCGCCGCTTCGTCCAGGACGCCAGCCACCAGTTGCGGACCCCGCTGGCCGTCCTCGATGCCCGGGTTCAGCTCGCCCAGCGAAGGATCGGGCCGGACTCACCGGCCACTGACACCCTGGCACAGCTGCGCCGGGACAGTGCCGCTCTCACGGAGCTGGTCAATGACCTGCTGCTGATGTCCGCTGACCAGGACGAAGCCGAACCCGAACCGGTCGATGCCGCGGGTGCCGTCTCCACCGTCGTAGAGGACCTGCAGATCCTGGCAGCTCAGGCCGGCGTCGGTCTGGTTTGCGTCGCCACCGCTGCACCCCGGGTGCACGTCCAAGCCCACTTGCTGTGCCGCATGGTCACCGCACTGGTGGAGAATGCGCTCTCTCACACCCCTCCGGACGGGCAGATCGGCATCACCGTCTCCGCCAGGGCCGGTCAGGCCCGGATCAGTGTCGGAGACACAGGACCCGGTGTCACGGGCATAGATCCCGATCAGGTTTTCGACCGTTTTGCCCGTGGCGACCCCGCTGGGCAGGAGCCCTCACGCCGCAGCTACGGCATCGGGCTGGCCCTGGTCAAGGAAGCGGCCCTGCGCCACGGCGGCGATGTAGCCGTCACCGATACCGGTCCGCACGGAACAACGGTCACCCTCACACTGCCGGCCGCATGAAGACGCAGGTCACGGTGTCAGGGCGCCATCATCGGGATTTCTCGAGTCTTGTTCTAGAGTCTTGTTAATGTAGGCGAGGGTGGACCCTACATTGTCCATGCCGACTGTGATGAAATTGTGGAGTTGCTGGGACAACGGCTCATATGGATTCAGTGCCTCTACTGCCATTAGAGCGCTTCCCGTGCTGGGTCGTGGGGGCGTGCCCCATCTCGCCACCAGGGCCGCTGTGCGGTCATTGAGTCCGCTGAGATATTGGGCAGCTGCCACTTCTTGCTCCGGAGTTTCCCTTGAGTCGAACAGAAAGCCACGCTGATTCATGCCCGATTCGTACATGCGCCGGCGGCGACGTACCCGCCAACCCGAAACTCTTCTCCCTGAACGATCTGCAAGCCGGACTGCTCCAAAGCACCGCACCTGCCCTGTCGGGAGGTCGTGGACGGGTGTGATGTCCCGGGCCGCAAGTATGATGAGGGCGGTGTCCGGGCCGCCAGCCGCCCTGCACCTGGCCCCGCCCCGCCAGGCCGGAACATCTGGTCGGTGCGGGTTTTCACCCGGTCAAAGAAAGAGAGTCGTCGTGTCCGAGGTTTCTTTCACCGGCAATTCGGGTGCTCTAGTCGCCGACCGGTACAGGATCGGCGCCTTGATCGGGCGCGGCGCGACAGCGTCGGTGTATCGGGCGCTGGATGAAGACCTGGGCCGTGATGTCGCGCTGAAGCTGTTCTTCCCGCAGCCCGGCGGACCTGCCGGGCAGGGACGGTTCGAGGCTGAAATGCGGCTCGTGGCCGGGTTCAACCACCCGACACTCGTGACGCTCTACGACGCAGGCACCGACACGCGGGTCCCTGATGAGCCCCGGACGTTCCTGACCATGGAACTCATCCACGGACCGGACCTGCACGCCAGACTGCGCCGCGGACCGCTTGCGGCCAAGCACGTGTACGGCATCGGGGCCCACCTGGCCTCGGCCCTGGACTACGTCCACGGGCGCGGGATCATCCACCGCGACATTAAACCGGCGAACATCCTCCTGGCTGATACCGGCCCCGGATCCCTACCCGGGCCCAGGCTCACTGATTTCGGGATCGCCCGCATCCTGGAAGACACGCGCCTGACCGTCACCGGCACCACCGTCGGAACGGCAGCCTACCTGAGCCCCGAACAGGCAGCCGGGGCCGCCCTCGCCCCGGAAAGCGACATCTATTCGCTGGGACTTGTCCTGCTCGAATGCCTAACCGGAACCCTCGAGTACCCGGGAACCGCCGTGGAATCAGCGGTCGCCCGGCTGCACCGCCCGCCCCGAGTCCCGGCCAGCCTGGGCCCGCAGTGGACTGACCTGCTCACCGCCATGACAGCGACAGAACCATCCGGCCGCCCCTCCGCAGGGGACGTCGAAGCAGCACTGCGGGCCGGAATCGCCTCCGCCACCGCGGTGTCCGGGAAGCCGGGCGTGGCGACGCGGGCCCTGCCCGGCAGGCCCGACCGGCCGCCCCGCATCGGCAAAGCCGCCGCACGCACCCGCATCCTCATCCCTGCGTTGCCAGGGGAGGACGACGAGCCAACCCGCCCCCCGGCCGCCCCGGGGGCCCTTATGCGGCGACAGCGGCTGAAATTGCAATGGCCAATATTCTCGCACGGGACGCGTTGGATCACCGGTGCCGGGCTGCTTCTCGCCGTGCTCGTGGTCGTGGTCGTGAGCGTTGTTCACGCCCCGGCGCCGGCGTCCCCGGTTCCGAAGCCATATCCGAGCATTTCCGGGCCCCTGGGTCAACACATCGACCAGCTAAAGAAAAGCATCACACCATGAACCGGGCACTTAGCAGACTCCTGAAGACCGCAGCCGCAGCCGTGCTGTTTGCTGGAATCCTCACAGGATGCGCGAATCCTCAGGCGGACCTGCAACCGGGCACCGCCGAGAAGCTGCAGGAATACCTCCAGTCACTCGCCCGGTCAGCTGCCGACAAAGACTTCCCGGCGGCGAGGACGGAATTGGATCTGCTCGCCAGGGACGTCTCCACCGCCGCGGCGAACGGTAATCTCTCAGCGGGGCGGCGGCAGGACATCCAGAACGCCATCGACCTCATCCGGGCAGACCTGGCCGCCATGACGCCTGCCCCCGCCACAACCCCGACACCGCCACTCCAGACACCGTTACCGGCCGTCCCGCCACCGACCGGTAACGGCAAAGGAAAAGGCAAAGACGTCAGCCACAGAAACGACGACTGAGAACTCCCGGTGCGGTGACAGGACGGCAGAGAAACCATGGACATGCCCGGCCGGCCTCCTCCCGTCCGCGGTTGCCCCGGCTGATGTACTTCTCGGGTCGAGGGGAGTCCAGCGGCCGAGGAGGGCTTTGGCCTGGTCGGGTTTAGAGGTAGCTGCAGATGCGCTCGGGGTCGCAGGCGGAGGGATCCCCTGCGGCCGCGGCGTCATGAAATTCGGCGACGGTTGTACGCAGCGCGGTAAGTTCTGCGATCCGGACCTCCAGGTCGGCCAGCTGTTTGGCCAGCAGATCCTTCACATGTATGCAGGGGGCCTGGCCGACGTCCCGGACGGAGAGGATGTCACCGATCTGGGCCAGGGTCAGTCCGGCGGTGCGGCCGCGGCGAATGAATTCCAGCCGGTTCAACGTTTCCCGGGGGTATTCGCGGTATCCGTTCGGTGCCCTGTCGGCGGCCGGCAGCAGGCCCCGGTCCTCATAGAACCGCAGTGTCTTGACCGTCATGCCGGCGGCTGCGGCGGTTTCGCCAATACGCATCTTGCACCTCTTGTCCCGGGGGATCCCCTCTTGACCTTCCATTTTAGTGGAAGGTCAAGAACGGGCACAGGAACCTGTGCGTGCGCCCCGCGATAGGGAAGCCCGCCTTTTCTGGGGGTGTTGAGCGTGGTCAGGGCTCCGCGGTTCCGTGCCCGTGACGGGCCGGCCTCTTGACCTTCCCCCATGGTGGAAGGTGCAGACTGGGGGCAGACCCTACATGAGGCGCCGTTGCGGGCATTGCGGGACGGTGCCGCTGTACGATTTTGGAGGATTTCATGTCTGAACGGACACCTGATTTTGATCTGGCCGTGATCGGCTCCGGCGGCGGGGCGTTCGCGGCCGCGATCCGGGCCACCAGCCTGGGCAAACGGGTCCTGATGATCGAGCGTTCCACCGTCGGCGGCACCTGCGTGAACACCGGCTGCGTTCCGTCCAAGGCGCTCCTGGCCGCGGCAGAGGCCAGGCACGTTGCCCTGGACGGAACCGACCGGTTCCCCGGCATCAGCACCTCGGCCGGGGAAGTGGACATGGCCGGGCTGATCGGCGGGAAGCGTTCCCTGGTGGAGACGATGCGTTCGGATAAATACGTCGACCTGGCCGCGGACTACGGCTGGGAGCTGCGCCAGGGCAATGCCGTGTTCGCCGGCACCCAGGACGATCCCGTCCTGGAAATCACCGGAGGCGAGGGGGCCCGGGAATCCGTGCGGGCCGCGCATTATCTGGTGGCCACCGGGTCCGCCCCGTGGGCGCCCCCGATCAAGGGACTGGGGGACACGGACTACCTGACCTCCACCACGGCGATGGAACTCGAGGAGGTCCCTGACTCCCTGCTGGTGATCGGCGGAGGGTATGTGGCGCTGGAACAGGCCCAGCTCTTCGCCCGGCTCGGGTCCAAGGTGACGATGCTGGTCCGCTCCCGCCTGGCCTCGGCGGAGGAACCCGACGCCTCCCGTACCCTGATGGGTGTCTTCGCCGACGAGGGTATCCATGTCGTCCGCCGGGCGGCCGTGTCCTGGGTGCGCACGGACCCGGCCACCGGCGGGATCGTTGCGACCGCGGCCGTCTCCGGCGGGCAGGAGGAATTCCGGGCCGCCAGGGTGCTGGTCGCCACGGGCCGCCGGCCGGTCACCGAGGGGCTGAACCTGGCCGCGGTCGGCGTCAAGACCGGGGCCAGCGGCGAGATCCTGGTCAACAGCCGGCTGGCCAGCTCCAACGCACGGATCTGGGCCGCCGGGGACGTGACCGGACACCGCGAATTCGTTTACGTCGCAGCCGCCCACGGCTCCCTGGTTGTGGAGAACGCCTTCAACAAGGCTGGCCGCGAGGTCGACTACCGGCACCTGCCCAGGGTCACGTTCACCAGCCCCGCCCTGGCCGCGGTCGGGATGACCGACCGGCAAGCCAACGAGGCCGGAATCCGGTGCGAGTGCCGGGTCCTGCCCCTGGAGTACGTCCCCAGGGCCCTGGTGAACAGGGACACCCGGGGCTTCATCAAGATCGTCGCCGACGCCGACACCGGGCGGATTGTGGGAATCACGGCCGTCGCGAAGGACGCCGGGGACCTGGCCGCGGCCGGGGTCTACATCCTGGAAGCCGGGATGAGCGTGGAGCAGGTGGCAAACCTGTGGAGTCCGTACCTGACCATGGCCGAGGGAATCAAGATCGCCGCCCAGTCCTTCACCACGGATGTCTCCAAACTCTCCTGCTGCGCCTCCTGACCACTGCCCCCTTCACCCCGGAAGAAGACCCGCCATGAGCACTAATTTCATCGACCTCACCCACCGTCTGACCTCACCGGACACCGGCATTGAACCCGCGCTCTGGCTGCCCCTGCTGCACCTGCTCTCGCAGGGCGAGCCCGTGGCCATGGCGGAACTGGCCGTCGTCACCGGGCGCACCGTCCGGGAGGTCAGCGCCGCGCTAGCCGCGGTGCCGGACACCGAGTACGACGGGGACGGGCGCATCATCGGGCAGGGCCTGACCCTGCGCCCCACCCCGCACCGCCTGGAACTCGCCGGTGAACAGCTTTACACCTGGTGCGCCCTGGACACCCTGATCTTCCCGGCCCTGCTCGCCACCACCGCACGGATCGAATCAACATGCCACGCCACCGGAGCCCCGGTACGGCTCAGTGTCGGCGCGTCCGGCGTGACCGGAGTGGAGCCGGCCGCGGCCGTGGTCTCCCTGGTCAACCCCGAGGACATGAGTTCGGTGCGTTCGGCGTTCTGCAACCAGGTCCACTTCTTCGCCTCGGACGAGGCCGCACAGCCCTGGCTTTCCGCCCACCCGGGCGGCTCCGTCGTTCCCATCGCCGAAGCCCACCGGATCGGCACGGCCATGGCCGGGTCCCTGCTCGATGAAATCCTGCCCGCACAGCCTGCCGCCCCCGGAAAGGGCGCCCACGGATGTCCATGCTGAGGACCCGCCCGGTTACAGCGGCGGGCAACGGAAAGGTCAAGACCTGGGACGTGACAGGTGTGGTCCTGGGTGCCCATGACCAGATTGCGCGGGTCTCCGGGGAAGATCCGGCGTTCATTGAGCCCAACGACGGGTTCCCGGACGGCCTCTGACCGGACCGGACACCAGAGGACGCCTGCATGGCGGCACCGGGACGCCCGCGGCCCGAAGCCACAGCTTGAGGAACAGAACCCGAAATATCATCCGAGATCAAGGGGATAGTTATGAGCGAACATTTTGACGTGGCCGTGCTGGGCATGGGACCCGGCGGGGAAGTCGCCGCCGGCCGTCTGCTGAAAGCCGGGAAAAAGGTCGCGGTCATCGAGCGCGAGCTCATCGGCGGGGAATGCGCGTACTGGGCCTGTGTGCCGTCTAAAACCGTGCTCAGGCCACCCGAGGCCCGAACGGAAGTGCACCGGGCTGCCGGGGTGTCCGGGGCGGAGCTGGACTGGGCGGAAACCAGCGACTACCGCGATTACATGATCAGGCATCTTGATGACAAAGACCAGATCGACGGGTACGCCCGCCACGGGGCAGTGGTCGTTAAGGAGGAGTCCCGGATCACCGGCCCCGGACGGATCCTGGCCGGTGCCCGGGAGCTGAGCGCGGATCACATCATCATCGCCACCGGCTCCGAACCGGTCACCCCGGCGCTGGAGGGCCTGGATCAGATCACAGCCTGGACGAACCGGGAAACCTATACGGCCACGACCCTCCCGGAGCGCGCCGTGGTCGTCGGTGGCAGCGCCGTCGGGATTGAGACGGCCACGTTCCTGGCCCGTTTCGGAGTCAAAGTCACCCTGATCCACCGCGGGGACCGGCTCCTGGAACGGGAAGAACCCCGGGCCGGTGAACTGGCCGGCGAGTACCTCCCCGAAGCCGGGATCAGCATCCGTCTCGGGGTAAGCGCCCGTCGGGGCCGGCGTGCGGGCGGGCAGAGCGTCCTTGACCTCGACGACGGCACCGAGGTAGCGGCCGACGTCGTCATCTTCGCCACCGGCCGCACCCCGCGCACCCGGGACCTGGGGTTCGAGCAGGCAGGCGTGGTCCTGGGTGGCCGCGGCCAGGTGCAGGTCGATGAACACTGCCGTGCCGGCGAGAACGTGTGGGCGATCGGGGACGTCACCGGCATCATGGCCTTCACCCACGTCGCCAAATATCAGGGCCGGATCGCGGCCGACGCGATTCTCGGCACACCCCGGAAGGCCTTCTACGAAGGTATTCCCCGGGTCGTGTTCGCCGACCCGGAAATCGCCGCTGCCGGCCTCACCCGGGGCCAGGCCGACCGGCAGGGCCTGAGCACCGCCGCGGTGGAAATCGAACTCGCGGCCGCCATTACCCGGCCCTGGACCTACGAACGGGATCCCCGCGGGCACCTGGGCCTGCTGGCCGATACCGAGCGCAAGGTCCTGATCGGCGCCTGGGCAGTCGCCCCGATGGCCGGGGAATGGATCCACCAGGCCTCCCTGGCCATCCGCGCCCGGATCCCCATCGACACCCTCCGGGACCAGGTCGCCCAGTACCCGACCTACAACGAGGCCTACCAGGCTGCCCTGGACAAACTCGACATCTAGGGCGTGCCCCCATATCGGGTATTACCTGGGTATAGGGTCATGCGTTATGGCGCTGCGACTTGTTCAGGTGAATTTCAAGGCTCGGGATGACTCAGCGCTCGGCCGGTTTTGGGCGGAAGCGCTCGGCTGGGGTGTTTCCAGCGAGGGACCCGGTGTGACCAATGTTGAACCCGTGGGCTTCGTCTGGCCGGACCCCGTCGCCGTCTGCGTCGATGTCGTCACCGTCCCGGACCCCGAGACGGTGAGGTACCGCGCGCACCTCGATCTCACCACCACCTCTGCCGACCATCAGGCGGAGCTGGTGGCGCACCTGTTGGAGCTTGGTGCGACGCGCGCCGACGTGGGCCAGGGTGATGTGCCGTGGACGGTTCTGGCCGACCCGGAGGGCAACCTCTTCCGCGTGTTGGAGCCTCGATCGATCTACCGGGACACCGGGCCGATCGCCGCGGGGGTGGTCAGCTGTGCGGATCCGCGGGCCATGGCCCGGTTCTGGAGCGAGGCGATGGACTGGACCCTGCACGAGGTGACCGACGATCATGCGAGGCTGCGTTCGGCCAAAGGCGTCGGGCCGTATCTGGAGTTCCTTCGCACGCCCGCCGTGAAGACCGTGTGCGGCCGTGTCCATCTCGACCTGAGGCCGTACCCCGGTGATGATCAAGCGGCAGAAGTGACCCGGCTGCGGGCTCTGGGCGCCACTGATGCCGACGTCGGCCCGGGCGATGTGCCATGGGTGTGCCTCGCCGACTCAGAGGGCAACGAGTTCTGCGTCCTCACCCCGGGCTGACGCAGAGTCTCGGCTCCTAAACACGCGTCCAGGCGATGCAGACGCAGAGGATGTAGGCGGCGCGGTAGGTGATGGCGAGCTTGTCGTAGCGGGTTGCCAGGCCGCGCCACTGCTTGGCGAGGTTGAATTGCCGCTCGACGACGTTGGGGCTCTTGTAGGTCGCGGCGTCCAGGTGCGGTGATCGGCCGCCGGCGGAGTCCTTGCGTTTGCGGCGGCGATCTCGTCCTTCTTCTGCGGTATCACGGCCTTAATGTCGCGCCGGGCCAGCATCCGACGGGTCACGCCCGCCGAGTAGGCACGATCAGCGACCACTGCGTCGGGCGTAGTGCGTGGGCGGCCGGTCGCCAGCCTCAGGACGCAAATGTCGGCACTGCGGGGACGACGGCCATGACCCACCCCAATGCTCTCGAGCACCCCGGGCTCAGCTGACTGTTGGTCGGCGGCCCGACAGCGCCGGGGTCCTGATCTTACACCGTACCGGCCGGGGAAGAGCATGCCGGGACCGCGATTTCCGGGATGGCGGAACTGAACGCCCTGTTCACCTCCTGGGTCGAGATGGTTTACCACCGGGGCGTGCATTCCACGACCGGGCAGACCCCGCTGGCGCGGTGGGATGCCGGCTGGGAAAACCGCACCCCGGACCGCTCCGGCCACCTGGGCCAGAATGTATTCGGGGACCCTGCGCCACCTGAAATCTCCGCGGAGGGTGAAGGCGAGAGTCACCACCGGATTCAGATGCGCCCCGGGGACGGCGCCCATGAAGAGGATGATCGCGGTGACCATCAGTCCCGGGGCCGTGACACTGGGCACCCGTCCGACGGCCCCGCCGGATAAGGTGTCGATGGTGCCGGCCCCGGCGGCGGTGAGAACGAGCAGGAAGGTGCCGAAAAGTTCGCTGAACAGCCGCTTCCACTCCAGGGATAGATCATCGAAGCCCCTGGCCAGGTCTCGTTCCACATCGGAGAGAGCCGGATGGCTTCTTCCTGCGAACACGTTGGATGCCGACGTACCAGGGGCCATGGGGGTATTCCTTAGAAGTCGGCGATGTGGACGGGGATATCGGCGTCTTCGTCGAGATGATAGGAGACACAGATGCGGTGGTATCCGTCGACGATCTGGGTCTGGTACCCCTTGGAGATGCGGCCCCGCAGGATCAGGCAGGGGGAGAGCGGTTGTCCGGATCGGATGCGCTTGAGTTCCTTTGCGACGTCGCTGTCATCACGAGACAGCAGGGGCAGGTTCGTGGCCCGGAGCAGGTCCTTGGCCTTGAAGGAGACGCAGTCTGCTGACTCCAGCTTTTTCAGCGCCTTGCGGATGGCTTTTGCCTTGGCGTTAAGTGAGAGGTAGGAAGCCGCTGCGGTAGTCATGGTGCTGTGGCTTGTTCAGCCAGCGCACCTTAGGTGAGTCGCTCTCGGCGGCTTTCTGCCCCAATTCCTGGTCTTCTGCTTTCGGTGTCATGGTGGTTGCCCTCTTTTCTCGTGCAATGCTGCCTAACGGAAGGCTGCCTTGTCCTTGGACGTAGTGCGAAACCGGTGCTTGGCGCTGGGTGGGTGAGTTACGTCCCGTGGAGCGTTGTGGTTCTCCGGCCTTCGGCGTCGATGCGGACGGCGCTGCGGGCACTGGTTCGGCCGTAGGAAAATTGTTGGTGCTGGCTAGGGCCTGTTGTTGAAGACGTCCGCTCCGAAGCTGTTCAGTCCAGGGGCCCCGGCGTAGCCGAGGCGGGGCAGGGAGAAGATGTCCTCGATGGTGGCCAGCAGGCTGTAGTGGTTGTAGGCCGTGTTGGAGGTTGTGCCGCCCTTGGTGAAGGGCGAGAGGATGAGCGCACCGACTCTGCCGCCGCCCGTACCGCCGGGCAGCAACCCGGCGGGTCCTGTGGTGTTGCCTTCGGATTCGTCGAAAATGATGACGAGCATGCCGTCCTTCTTGTAGGCGGGGGAGTTCAGAATCGACGGGACCTGCTGCTGCAGCCATGCGTCGGCGCTTTCCAGTCCGCCCGGGCTGCCGTCAACGCAGGGACTGTCATGCCCGTCGTTGCATAAATTTGCTGTGATGTAGGACAGGTTCGGTGTCGTCGCGGCGGACTTCAGGTCACTGGCCAGATGGCTGAAGGCGACAACGTTGTTCTGGCAGGCCGGGGTTGAGGTGATCGACTCGAAGTAGACGAACGGGTTATGCCGGGTTGCGTACTGGTCCCCGACCTTGGCGCTCTGGTGGTCGTCCTCGGCGCCCAGCTTGGGATGCTGACAGGGGGTCCGCATGTCCTCCATATAGGCTTTCCAGGTCTTACCCGACGAAGTGAGCTGGCCCGCGACGGTGGGG
The DNA here is from genome assembly GCA_030946705.1 of Actinomycetota bacterium. GTDB lineage: Bacteria > Actinomycetota > Actinomycetes > Actinomycetales > Micrococcaceae > Arthrobacter_M. The sequence continues at coordinate 17,323 of JALYYI010000107.1, forward strand.
ACCGATGCCGGATACACGCAGCCGGTGCCCTGGACCTGACCCGGTGGGGAGGTTCCTGTCTGCTGGAACGGGGTGAATGTCGGGCAGTCATTGCGGGTCATGGCGTTCGATTCCTGTCCCGAAATCTGGGCCAGGTAGTTGGGGTTTGAGTTGTGGGCGATCCCGTAGTACGCGGAGAGAAGCATGCCCTTCGCGCGCAGGGTCTTGGAGAGGTAGTTAGCTACTGAGCCGGCGCCCCAGACCTTGGTATAGCCCTTGTTCTCGAGGTTTATCACGAACACATGTCCCGGTGTTCCGGAGGCCGGCAGGGCGGCCGGGGACTGCGTTTCAGTGGGGGTATCTGGGGCGGCTGAGGCCGTTGAGGTTGTCCCCGTGGAGGTTGCAGGGCCGGATGGCGGGGACTGACACGCGGTGGCCGCCAGCGTGAGGACAATCGCAACAATCAGCCACGTGGCACGGCCGTGGGCGCTCGGCCCCAGAGTTCTGGCGACGTTTCGGTCCATCTTTTTTCCGTCTTCCTTTATGTCCGATCTGGCTGGAATCGGCGAGCAGCCAGTGCACCATCCTAGGTTCGCGGCTGGCGCGTGGTTAAACGTCAATGGCTGCAAACCGTCCGCGTAACGCATCCCTGCGTGGTACGGCCTCCCGCCCCGGCCGCCCGCAAACGGACGCATCCTCGCGCTGGTTGTCGAGGCCGCTGATGGCGGAAGCGGACGTGATTTCATCAGCGCGACTTGGACTAATCCAGGCCCCCTGGCGCACCTCGGTTAATCCCTTTTGTGGTCAGTTGTTATGCGAGCATTGACTCTGGGGCGTTATTGGCGCGTTATTGCCGTCTATTGGCAACCCGCACCGGACATCCCAGGGATTCGGCCGGATTCAGGCGGTAGGGGACCCGCACGCTGTGCGCAGGCCGCGTAGGTGGTGGCTGCCCGGGCAGGTTCCTAATCCGGGCCCTTGCGGCAGTGGCCTTCAGATAGAGGTCCCTGGTCGGTTCCGGCCCGGGGGACGACCTCGGCGTCGGGCCCTGGACTACGGTCCGCGGCGATGGCACTGTCCGGGTGTCTTCTTGGCTTTGGTCCGGGACGGTCTTTCTGCTTTGGGGGACGGTAGAACAGTTGAGTGGCCAGGGATATTCTTTGCGCCACGGAGACCTCGGGCAGGTAGGCGCGACTGATGGCGTTGGCGATGCGGGGAAGGGCGGCCGCGTCGGGATAGACAAGGTAGAGGGGTTCGTAGCGGGGCCCGAATTTGTCTTTGAATTTCTGCAGGGATCTGAATCCGTAGACCGGCTCCAAGCCAGTTCCAAGGCGGTGGAGTAGCCGGTCCAGGACGGGGGGCGGGACACAGGTTTCCTTTTCCTGTTCCCAGGCTAGTGGTGCTCCGGAGAGGCTGATGAATTCGTAGCCTTCGTCCTTGAAAGTCAGTGCCGCGGTGGCGATGAGAAATTCGATGCCGGTGGGGAATCCCGCATTGCGCCGGCGCATCAGGTCCAGGGTCCAGCCGACGATGGTGCCGTTGCGGTAGGCCGGGAGCCAGGACGTAAGGGCGTGGACAATGTTGTCTTCGTCGATGGCCAGCAGGCATCGCACTTGTGGGTCCTTGAGTTCGTCGACGCCTCCAAGTGTGAAGCCCATTTCGGGCAGTCTCCGCTCCGCAATCCATTCTTCGGAAATCGCATCTATCTGATGCCTGATCCCTTTCCGGGCCGTACCGTAAGTGACCCATTCTGCCCGGATGCCCTCCTTGGGGGCCTTGTTCAGCGTGGTGCGGATGTCCTGAAACTTTTTTCCTTTGAATGCGAGTGATTCCAGGGGCAGGATGGTTTCCAGGGCAACCTGGACCGAACCCCACCCCGAGGACGTGGCGATTTCCTTTACGTCGACCGTGACGGAGTAGAAACAGGGAGTCCAGCCGTTGTCGTTACAGAAACGGTTAAAGCCGTCGACGGAAGCGCGTCGTTCGGTCGTGGGGCCGACAGGCCCTCCCAGGGCCAGGGCGATGCCGGAGATGACGCGGTAGGCCACGAAGGCGTTTCCGGTGACCGAAAACCAGTAGGTGTTGCCGGGCCATGTCGTCATCCAGGACAGGGAGCTGCCTTCTTGCGTCATCAGTAAGGTCCGTGCACGGTTCAGATCCTCCGCGTTGCGGCTGTGGCCCGGTTTCAGGAAAGAGAACAGGATCAGCACGGCGGCCAGCGTCCAGAAGG
>JALYYI010000119.1 GCA_030946705.1 Actinomycetota bacterium
CCCTGACCAGCAACGGCGGCGACATCGACCCCGACCTCCTACGGTTCCTCTCACCCCTGGGATGGGAACACATCAACCTCACCGGCGACTACACCTGGCCCCGCGCCAACCACATCAAACCCGGAAAGTACAGGCCACTACGACGACCGGCAAAACCTTAGCGTCGGATATTTTACTTTTTCACAAGCCGCCCCAGGTAGTCCGCGACATCAGCCGTGAAGAGGATTTCAGCCGGGCTGGCTGGATCCAGGTGAGAATCTCCAAACGTCACATGACCGACGATGCCAGAACCGCCGTCGGCAAGATCCGCGCTGCCCTCGTCAGCCGGGGCTGGCCGCCTGGCCCTTAACTGCCCCGCAGATAGTGCATGAAAGAATGCGGGAATCTGCAGTTAGTGCGGGCCAGTTGGGAGGGTGGGCAAGCGCCGTGGCCGATTACTGATTGCGTCCTGGACTGAGGCGGAGGACGCTGGGAGCAGACCGGGAACAAACCCGGTTCCGGTTGCGTTGGCGTGTATGTTAGATGCAAACGCATATATATTGGAGGCATGAGGAATGCCGACCGGAGAGGACCTGCCGTGCAGATAGGCCTATTCAGTGTGGGTGACGTGACAACTGATCCCACCAACAACCGCACGCCCAGCGAGCATGAGCGGATCAAGGCGATACTCAGCATTGCCAAGCACGCCGAGGAAGTGGGACTGGATGTTTTCGCCACCGGGGAGCACCACAACCCGCCCTTCGTGCCCAGCTCCCCGACGACAATGCTGGGCTATCTGGCGGCGCAGACGGAACGGATCATCCTCTCCACGTCGACGACCCTGATCACCACGAACGATCCGGTGAAGATTGCCGAGGATTTCGCCATGCTCCAGCACGTCGCCGACGGACGCGTCGATGTGATGCTCGGCCGCGGCAACACGGCCCCGGTCTACCCCTGGTTCGGACGCAACATCCAGGACAGCGTGGAGCTCTCCATCGAGAACTATGCGCTGCTGCGCCGCCTCTGGGACGAGGACGTCGTGAACTGGGAGGGGAAACACCGGACCCCGCTGCATGGCTTCACCTCCACACCCAGGCCGCTGGACGGCGTCGCGCCCTTTGTCTGGCACGGCTCCATCCGGACGCCGCAGATCGCGGAGATCGCCGCCTACTACGGCGACGGCTTCTTTGCCAACAACATCTTCTGGCCCAAGGAGCACTACCAGCAACTGATCAGCCTTTACCGCGAGCGCTATGAGCACTACGGGCATGGCCAGGCCGACCAGGCGATTGTGGGCCTGGGCGGCCAGTTCTTCATGCGCCGCAATTCCCAGGATGCCGTCCGCGAGTTCCGCCCGTATTTCGACAACGCCCCGGTGTACGGACACGGGCCCTCGCTGGAGGACTTCACCTCGCAGACCCCGCTGACCGTCGGCAGCCCGCAGGAGGTCATCGAAAAGACCCTGTCCTTCCGCGAGTATTTCGGTGACTACCAGCGCCAGCTGTTCCTGGTTGACCACGCCGGGCTGCCGCTGAAAACCGTGCTCGAACAGCTGGATCTCTTCGGCTCCGATGTGCTGCCGACGCTACGCAAGGAGTTTGCCGCCCGCAAGCCTGCGCATGTGCCAGACGGCCCCACCTTCGCGGCCCGCAAGGCTGCCGCGCAGGACCGGGCGGTCCGGGGCCTGCCCGCGCACCAGGATCCTGCGCGCGAGCCTCAAGCGGGGAGCGCCAGACAATGAGCCGTTCCGAGAGCCGCACCCGCTTAGCCGCCGAAGCTTGGGAATCACTCTTCCGGGCCCAGGTAGCGGTAGCGCGCAACCTGCAGGCGGATCCGGCGTTCAAACAGGTCACGATGCGTGAATACGATGTGCTCTTCAACCTTTCGCGCTGCCCGTCCGGCTGGCTGCGGCTGAACGAGCTGAACGATCATGTGCTGCTGTCCCAACCCAGCATCAGCCGGATGGTCGAACGGCTGGAACGCCAGGGTCTGGTGCAGCGCAAGACCGTCGAGGACGATCGCCGCGGCGTGCTGATCGGCCTCACCGAGGCCGGCCGCGACATGCAACGCGACATCGGCCGCGCGCACGTCCGCGACATCGACAAACTGGTCGGAACCGGACTTTCCGCCGAGGAACTGATAACCCTGAAGAAGCTCACTGACAAAGTGCGCGCATCCGTCAACCGGACCGCCGCCGGAGCGTAGGCCGCTGCGGCGGGCTCGCCGATCGAGCCTGTCGAAATCACGACGACGGGGCTCTCGACCAGCGGCGGACACCTCGGCCCCGCGGCGGCGTCCGGCAGGACAGCACGGCCGCGCCGTTCTAAGCTGAAGGCAACAGCGGTTGCGGAGCGCGGCCGGGTTCGACGACGGCAGAAAAGGGCACAGAGTGAGCGGTTTCCGTGCGGAAAACATGGCGGACCAGACCGGTCGCCGTGTCCTGGTCACCGGAGCGAACAGCGGTCTGGGTTTCCAGGCCAGCCTCGCCCTGGCGGCCAAGGGTGCGCACGTAATCCTGGGTTGCCGGAGCCGGGAACGCGGCGAGGCGGCCGTGGCCCGAATTCGCGAAACAACCGGGACCACCAGTTGCGAGCTCCGGGAACTGGATCTGGCCAGTCTGGACTCCATCCGCCGCTTCGCCGCCGGATGGTCAGGTCCGCTGGACATCCTGATCAATAACGCCGGGCTGATGGCCACCACGCAGGCGATAACGACTGACGGATTCGAGCAGCAGCTCGGCATCAACCACCTGGGCCATTTCGCCCTGAGCGGTCTGCTGCTGCCGTTCCTGCGGGAAGCCGAAGCCGCGCGGGTCGTCGTCGTTTCCAGCATTGCGCACAAGCGCGGGGTCATCAATTTTGATGACCTGATGAGCCGGAGCCGATACCGGCGCTGGACTGCGTACAGCCAAAGCAAGATCGCCAACCTCTACTTCGCGATGGAGTTTGCCCGCCGGTTGGAGGCACACGGTGAGGCGATTGTGGTGGCCGCGGCGCATCCGGGTTTGGCCAACACCAATCTTCCGGCGGGCATGGGGCGCGCTCCGGTGGCCCTGCTGACCACAGTGTTCATGCGGTTGGCGGCCCAGCCGCAGCAGGCGGGCGTGCTCCCTGTCCTCTATGCGGCGACCGGGGAGGATGTGTCCGGCGGGGATTTCTTCGGGCCCAACGGCCCGGGCGAGTCCAGCGGCGAGGTCACGATGGTGGCTCCGGCCGCCCGGGTGGCTGATCTGGAGGTGGCGCGCCGGCTCTGGGATGTCAGCGAGCAGCTCACCGGCGTGACGTTCCCGGATCTGCCGGCGGTGGGAGATCCGTACGGATTTTCAGATTCCGGTCGCTAGCGTTCCGGAGCCCGCTACGACGTGATCTTCAGCGAAGTGATCATTTTCTGCAGGTTCTGGAATTCGCTGGTCAGCATGTATTTCTGCGCATCCGCGATCGTGTCGAAGGCTTTGAGCCCGGCGGGCGGGCTATCCATGCTGCTGAACCCCAGGACGTCGCCGAACATGTAAAGCCCCACGGAAGGCCCGCTGACGACGTTGTACACCTGGCAGGCCTTCCCATCCGTCCCGGCGGCGTGGTCGGTGATGCCATAGGAGGCGTAGAACTTGTTGGCGCCCTGGAGGAGCCGGTAGACAAACCGCGGCGGCACCGCCTGGGCATCGCTGGCGTTGGACGGGATGTCCATGGGCAGACTGGCCAGCACCGTGTACGGCCGGGCCCGGTCCGGCTGGCAGGCGCCGCCCAGTCCCTGCATACCGGTGTTAAGGGTGGCCATCAGCATGCCGGCGGCATCCTTCACATCGACGCGGAGGGCGCCCGGCTGGACGCCGGAAGACGGCGCCTGCTGCTGGGCGATCCATTCCTGCGGCAGCTCGAAACTGATTTTGTGCCCGGAGTCGGTAAAGGTTTTCCATTTGGCCGCGGCGGGTTCGGCGGTTGCTTCAGCGCCCGCGGGAGCGCCGGAGGTGGTCGAGCCGGCTGCCGACGGTGTTGCGCTTCCGGAGGCGCCGGGGCCGCCGGAAGATGAGGCCGACGACGACACCCCGCCGGCCGCCGTTGTGCCCGGACCGGCGCTCTGGGAGCCTGAGTCGCCACCCGCACCGCAACCGGAAAGAACGAGTGCGAGCAGGGCCGTCGCTGCGGCCGCTGTTGCCGGGGACCAGGAACGCCGTTTCTCTGCCACTGTTTCCTCCTCAAGGAACCGGCTGCCCACCTAGGGTTCAACCGCGCCTCCACGTAGCGCACAGCCTAGCCCCGGTGAGCGTTCCGCCGCCCACGCCACGCGGCGGCGCCCACGCCACTCTGGTGGCCCCGGCCGCCGTCGACCGTTGCCCATGTTGGGAGCCTTCAGGTCCCGTCCGCAACGTGCGGCGCTCCGAATACCCTGCAAAGACAAAGACCAGGAGCAGGAAATGACCATGATTCTTCAGCAGGAAACCCTCAGCACGGCACCGTCCGGCCTGCGGCGGCGCATATTTCCCACCGAACTGGGTCCCGTGGCCGTGCGCTACTCGGCAGCCGCGGGCGGCGCCCGGCGGGGCTCCGGACACACCGACGATGCGGATGTCTACCTTCACGGCGCTGCGGGATCGTGGACCACCTTCATCGAACTGCTGTCCTATCCGTCCGGACGGGACGCGGTGCTGATGGACCTGCCGGGCTGGGGCGAATCCACCGACGGCGTCCAGCCTGCGGACCTCAGCATCGACGCCATGGCGCGCGCCGTCACGGGGATCCTGGACACTCTGGGCTACCGCCGCTGGAATCTGGTGGGGCACTCGATGGGCGGCTTCCTCGCATTGCATATCGCGGCGACACAGCCCGAACGGACGGCCAGCGTCGCGGCGATATCGGCGACGACCTTCGGCGCTGCGGAAGCGTGCCGCCGCCCGGTCCGGGGCCTGCTGCTGTTTCCGGCCTTCGCGGGCATGTTGCTGGCGATGCGCTCCATGGCGGCCCTTGGAGGCGCCGGATCCGCGCTTGTCCGCGGGATCGGCCGGACGCCGCTGATGCGCAGGCTGATGGCCCCGTTTTTCGCTGATCCGGCCCTCGTTGCCGACTCGGTGATCCGCGGGCTGGGCGACGACGCCCGTCCGGCCAGTTTCGGCGCCGCGGCCCGGGCGGTGGCCGGCTATGACTTCAGCCTGTGGCGGGCGGTCCGCTGCCCGGTGCTCGCCACCCGCGGGGACCGCGACGTGTTCACCCCGGAACGGGACCTGAAGGAACTGCCGGGACTGATTCCACAGGTTCGGCTCGTCACGATAGCCGGCAGCGGGCATTTCGCCAACATCGAGCAGCCCGGTGCGGTGCAGGACCTGCTGGAGGAGCTGCAGGATCTTCCGCGGCCTTCGATCGGGCAGCCGCCGTCCTTGCCTGCGCTCCGGGAACTTCAGGGGCTACCGGAGCTACCGGAGCTACCGGAGCTACCGGCCAATTGCAGCAGCCCGGAGCCTGCCCGCGAGCGGGGCTTGCGGCGCGGCGGATGTGCCGTTACCCCGGTGGTGCTTGAACAGCGGACGTAGTCTGGTGGCATGGAACCTGATCCGGAGGCCGGCGCCTACGCCACGGCAGTAATGGACTGGCGGCTGCAGACTTTCGCCATGTATGCGGAGGTGCGGGAGGCCGCTGTGCTGAACCCCGCAGCCGCCCACCAGTTGTGGCGCCAGCGGCGTGATTCGCTCTTCCGCGGGCACGCGGCGTCGCCGCTGAACGATGCCAAGAAGCAGCGCTTTACCGGGCTTGCGGTGTCCCGGTACGACCCGGCGTACCGGTTCGAATGTGCACTCACTGCGACCGGCGCCGGCGAGGAAATGAATGTCAACACCGGAACCGATGGCGTGGTGCCCTTCGTCAGGCTGGGATCCTTTGCCGTTCCCGGAATCGGCACCCTGGCGGTCTGGCGGCTGCGCAGCTACGGTGGCGGGATCTTTGTCCCATTCAGGGATTCGACGGCGGGCAAGCCGGACGGCAGCTACGGCGCCGGCCGCTACCTGCTGGACACCGTCAAGGGTGCGTATCTGGGACAGAGCGGCAGCAGTTTTGTGCTCGATTTCAACTTCGCCTACAACCCGTCCTGCGCGTATGACGAGGCGTGGGCCTGCCCGCTGCCCGGCAGGGACAACCGTCTCGCGGTGGATGTGCCCGCCGGCGAACTGTACCTGCCCGAGCTCGCAGACTGAGCTCGCAGACTGAATCCGGCACGACCTTCAAAACTGTCCCGCGATAACTGCATGAAACCCGCGTTTTGCGTGCACTTGGTGCGGGTCAGTTGTAGGGCGACGATGTAACGGGGGAGGCCTGCTGGGCACAAGGGTACCCTAGGACGTAGGATGTCCTCATGACTACTGCTGCGCCCTACCGCATTGCCCGTGTCCGGCCGAACGACGCGACCGATCGGAGCGCCGCAGCAGGGATGCCGGCCGGGACCGAAAACGACGCGGACGGATCGCCGGCGGAGCAGTTCTTCGCCAGCAACCGTGCCGCGGACTTTGGAAGTGAGGCCGGCCGGGTCTGGGAGATCATCGGCTCCCCGTTCGCCGGCTCCGCCGCCAACCGGAGCAGCCCGGAGCGCGGCCGCTGGCGGATCGGGAACAGCGTCGGTCAGGACGACTTCACATTCCTGGCCCCCTGCTCCCCCGCTAATGTCTTCGGCATGGCGCACAATACCGGCGCGCCGGGGCGCGCGTTGCCGCCGCAGGCGTTCCACAAGGCCGCCACCAGCGTCATCGGCCCCGGTCGGGCGATCGAATTGGACCGCGGCGTCGGGCGGGTGGACCCGGAAGCGGAACTGGCCGTCGTCGTCGGGCGCAAATGCCGGAATCTGACGCCGGCGAACGCCCGGGACGCCATCCTGGGCTTCACCGTCGGCAATGATGTCTCCGCTCGTGACCTCCAGCGCACGGACGAGCTGTGGATCAGCGCCAAAAGCCAGGATACTTTTACGCCGCTGGGTCCGTGGATTGTGGTGGGCCTGGACGATGCGGACGCCGCCATCCAGATTGTGCACAACGGCCTGGCGCTGAGGGGCGCAAGCACCGCCGATCTGGGCTGGAACGTGGAGGAGATCCTGGTCTACCTCAGCGGATTCATGACGTTGCATCCGGGCGACGTGGTGCTGACCGGGGCCCCGGGCGAATGCCGCCAGATCCGGCCCGGCGATACCGTAACCTGCCGGATCGAGGGCATCGGCGAGCTGCGCAACCCCGTAGCGGCGGCCGGCCGGGACTGAACCCGAACGGTCGCCTCACAGCGTCCTTTCAGCGGGATTTGGGCGGCGGCCCGGATTGGTGCAAGAGTGTACTCGATATGGCGATGCACCTCCCGGCCGAGCCACTGGCCGAAAGTACGGATCAGACGCCCGGGACTCCGGGGGTCTCCGAACCGGCCCCCATCGCCGGCATCTGGCAGCAAACCGGCGGATTCCTGGCCGTCGGGGTGGTGTGCACGGTTGCCTCGGTGGCCATTTTCGCGCTGCTGCGGCCGCTGGCCGGCGTCCAGTGGGCCAACCTGATCTCGCTGGTGCTGACCTCCGTCCTCAATACGGAGCTGAACCGCCGGCACAGCTTTGGCATCACCGAACGCCGGTTCTGGCTCCAGGACCACAGGCGCGGGCTCTGGGTGATGCTGCTGGCGCTCGGGCTGACCAGTGGCAGCCTCTGGGCCCTGCACACGGTGACGCCGGACGCCTCGGTGCTGGACGAGCTGCTGGCCATTACGGCCGCGAACGTCCTGGCGGCCGCAACCCGGTTCCTGCTGCTGCGCTACTGGATTTTCCGCCGCATCCGGCGCCTGGTCTAGTCAGCCCGTCTGCAGCCTACCCAGGGCCGCAACGGCGTCGACGACGGCATCCGCGGTCGCGGTGAGCTCCTCCCCCGAGACGTCCCGGCTGAAGCTGAAGCGCACCGCCGTCTGGGCCACCTCCGCGGCGATTCCCAGCGCGGTGAGCACGGCGGATGGCTCGTCGGATCCGGCCGCGCAGGCGGAGCCGCTGGAGCAGATGATCGAGTTGCGTTCCAGCTCCAGAAGGACAGATTCGCCGCTGGTCCCGGGGAAGCAGAACGATGCCACAGAGGGCAGCCGATGCGTCCGGTGCCCGGTCAGGAGTGCTCCCGGAACACGCCGGAGCACGTCCGCAATGAATGCCTCACGCAGCGCTGCCACCCGGCCCGCCGCGGCGGCCCGCTCCGCATCGGCCAGCTCCAGGGCGGTGGCAAGGGCCACGTCGAACGCAACGTTTTCAGTGCCGGAGCGCGATCCGCGCTCCTGGCCGCCGCCGTGCAGCACCGGCTCGGCCGCTACCCGCCCGCGCAGGTACAGCGCGCCGACGCCCTTCGGGGCACCGATCTTGTGCCCCGAAATGCTGAGCGCGTCCAGGCCCAGGTCGGTTACGTTAAGGGGAAGCCAGCCGGCCGCCTGGACCGCGTCGGTGTGGAACGGAACGTGCGCAGCGCGTGCCAGGGCCGCCAGCTCGGCCACCGGCTGCACGCTGCCGACCTCGTTGTTGGCATACATCACGCTCGCCAAGGCCACCCCGGCCGGTGCTGCCAGCATGGCGGCAAAGAGCTCAGGATCCACGCGCCCGTCCGCATCCACCGGGATGACCTCCACCCGGAAGCCGTGAAAGCGCGCCAGGTACGCTGCGGACTCCTGCACCGCGGGATGCTCGACGGCGCTGATCAGGATCCGTCGTCGGGCCGGGTCTTCGGCCTGACGGGCCAGGGCAATGCCCTTGACCGCCAGATTGTCCGCCTCGGTGCCGCCGGAGGTGAAGGTGACCTCCCCAGGCCGGCAGCCCAGGACGGAGGCCACCGACTCCCGCGCCCGGCGGAGGGCCGCGGCCGCACGCTCGCCCAGCCCGTGATGGCTGGAGGGATTGCCGAACTCCCCGGTCAGATACGGCCACATCGCCTCTATTGCCTCGCGCCGCACCGGCGTGGTTGCGGCGGCATCCAGGAAGATCACAGCAGCTCCGGGGATTCCCACAGCGGCACGTCGATGAACGCCGGCTCGGAGCCGGCGGCGACGCTGATGTCAAGGCCGAGGTCCAGCGCCCGCACGCTGTGTGTCAGGGCGCCGACGGAAATGATGTCCACACCGGTCCGGGCAATGTCCGCCACGGTCTGCAGGTTCACGTTCCCGCTCGCCTCCACGAGCGCGCGTCCGGCAACCAGTTTCACACCCTCGGCCAGGTCCGCCAGGGAGAAGTTGTCCAGCATGATGGTGTCCACGCCGGCCGCCAGCACAGGTTCGATCTGCTCCATCCGGTCCACCTCCACTTCGAAATGGGTGGTGTGCGACAACCGGGCCCGGACCCCGGCCAGCGCCTCCGCCAGCCGCCCGGAATCCCCGCCGGTCAGGACTGCCAGGTGGTTGTCCTTGGCCAGCACGGCGTCGGAGAGGCTGAACCGGTGGTTTTGCGCGCCGCCGCAACGCACGGCATAGCGCTCCAGCACACGCAGCCCGGGCGTGGTCTTGCGGGTGTCCACCACCCGCGCCCCGGTGCCCTGGACCCGGCGGACGTACTCGGCGGCGTTCGTGGCGATGGCGCTCATCCGCTGCGTCAGGTTCAGTGCGACCCGCTCGGCCGTCAGCACCCCGCGCGCCAGGCCGTTGACCTCCGCAAGCCGGCTGCCGGCGCCGAACCGGTCCCCGTCCGGGACAAGCAGGCGGACCTCCGCCGCTGGGTCCGCAAGGGTCATCGCCGCCGCAAAAACGCCCCCGCCGCTGAAAATTCCAGGCTCCCGCGCCACCAGCAACGCCGTGGCGCGCGCGTCGGCGGGCAGGAGCGTGGCGGAGGTGATATCCCCGTACGGTGCGTCCTCCTCGAGGGCAGCCACCAGGATCTTGCGGACGGCGGCTTCGGGCAGGGTTCCGGGCTCGACGGCGGTCATCGCGTTTCACTTTCCACGGTCGGGTGGGTGCCGGGTCCCCTGACCCAGGACTCTCGCGCTGGTGCTGCCGCCCGGTCCGGGTAGTCGCTGCGGTAATGTCCTCCGGCGGAGTCCGCACGATGCCGGGCGGCGTGCACCAACAGCTGGGCCGCCGTCCGCAGGTTCTGCAGTTCCCGGCTGGCCCGGTCGCTGCCGGACTCCCCCCAGGCGGCCAGCTGTTTGGCGGCCACGGCCAGGCCGGCGTCATCGCGCACCACACCGGCGGCACGGGCCATCAGCCGGCGCAGTTCCACGGCCTCAAAGGGCTCCTCTCCGGTTGCCGGCAGGTCGAGGATGCGGGGGGCGGACCGGGGCCACGCGGTCCTGGCCGGCGAACCGTCGCGTCCATCCGAACCAATGAAAGCTTCGACCGCGCGGCGGGCAAAGACCAGGCCTTCGAGCAGGGAATTGGATGCCAGCCGGTTCGCTCCGTGCACGCCGGTGCACGCCACTTCACCGGCTGCGTACAACCCGACCAGCGAGCTGCGGCCGTGCAGATCCGTCGCCACGCCTCCCATCCAGTAATGTGCGGCGGGGATGACCGGCAACCATTCGCGGGTCCAGTCGAACCCCAGCCGTCGTGTGGTCGCGTCGATGGTCGGGAAGCGCCCGGCCAGGTATCCGGGGCCCCGATCCGCCTCCACAGCGGTGGCGTCGAGATAGACGGTTGCACCGTCATCCGCCCCGATGGCGCGCAGGTGCGCGGCGATGCTGCGGGCGACGACGTCACGTGGGGCCAGCTCGGCATCCGGGTGGTAATCCGGCATGAACCGGTATCCGGTGCCGTCCCGCAGCACGGCGCCGACGCCCCGGACCGCCTCCGAAATCATGAAGTTCCCCGGCACGGCCAGCGCCGTGGGGTGGAACTGGAAGAACTCCGCATCCGCCACCGCCGCGCCGGCCCGCCACGCGGCGGCGACGCCGTCGGCCGTGGCGACCGAAGGGTTCGTGGTGTGCTCGAATAGCTGCCCCGCACCGCCGGTCGCCAGCAGCACCGCGTCCACGGCCAGCCCATACTCAGCGCCGTCGCGCAGGTACCGGATCCCGGTGGCCCGGCCGGCCGCCGTCGTGATCTCGGTCAGGAACGCGTCCTGCAGTAAGGTGATGCGGCCCCCGGACGAGGCTGCGGCGCGGAACACTTCGGCGATCAGCGCACCGGCGATGCCCGCCCCGGTCGCGTCGCCACCCGCGTGCAGGATCCGCGCCGCGGAATGGGCGGCCTCCAGCCCCAGCGAACGGACGCCCGAGGAGGAGTCTGCGTCGAAAACGACGCCGAAACGCTCCAATCGGGCTATATCCTCCTTCGCCTGCGTACACAGAATCCGCACCGCCTCGGGAACGCAGTAGCCGGCACCGGCCTTGAGCGTGTCCGCGATATGCGCCTCCACCGTGTCCCCGGGCGCGGCCTGGCCGTCACCGAGGACGGCGCAGATGCCGCCCTGGGCAAAATGCGTGTTGCTGCGCTCCAGCGTCTCCTTGCTCAGCAGGGTGACCTCGGCGCCGGCTTCGGCTGCCAGCAGCGCCGCATAGAGCCCGGCGATGCCGCTGCCGACGACGGCCAGACGGCTGGTGGCCGGGCCGGCCGCCGTCGCCGGGCCGCCCGTCGCTGCCGGTCCGTCGCTCACGGCTTCGCCGCCAGCATCCGCTCCAGCGCCACCCGGGCGGAGACCGCCACGTCTTCCGGCACCGTGATCCGGTTCAGCACCTCGCCGCGGACCAGCCCCTCCAGCACCCAGGCCAGGTAACCGGGATGAATCCGGTACATCGTGGAGCAGGGGCAGATCACCGGGTCCAGGCAGAAGATGGTGTGCTCCGGATACTGCCCGGCCAGCCGGTTGACCATGTTGACCTCCGTGCCGATGGCAAAGGTACTGCCGGCGGGGGCGGCCTTGACGGCCTTGAGGATATAGTCCGTGGAGCCGGCCTCATCCGCGGCGTCGACCACGGGCATCGGGCATTCCGGGTGCACGATCACGCGCACGCCGGGATACTCGGCCCGGGCCTTTTCGATTTGGCCCACATTGAAGCGCTTATGCACCGAACAGAAACCGTGCCAGAGGATCACCTGCGCCTCGCGCAGGGTCTGTGGATCGGTGCCGCCCCAGGGCTTGCGTGCGCTCCACATCGGCATCCGCTCCAGCGGCACACCCATGGCCTTGGCGGTGTTGCGGCCCAGATGCTGGTCCGGAAAAAACAGCACCCGCTGGCCGCGGGCAAAGGCCCATTCCAGCACCGTGGAAGCGTTGGAGGAGGTGCAGACAATGCCGCCGTGCTGGCCGCAGAAGGCTTTCAGCGCGGCGGAGGAATTCATGTAGGTCACCGGGATCACCGGCACGCGGCCGTCCGCGTCCGGTTCCGTGCCGTAGAGCTCCTCCAGCTGCTCCCAGCACTCCGTGACGGATTCGATGTCCGCCATGTCCGCCATCGAACAGCCCGCGGCGAGGTTGGGCAGGATGACGGCCTGGTCCGCACCGGAGAGCATGTCCGCCGTCTCCGCCATGAAGTGGACCCCGCAGAAGACGATCGCCTCCGCGGCGGGGCGGGCCTTGGCTGCGTTGGCCAGCTGGAAGGAATCCCCCACGAAATCCGCGTGCTGGATCACCTCGTCGCGCTGGTAGAAGTGTCCCAGGACCACCACCCGCTCCCCCAGTGTCTCCTTGGCGGCGACGATCCGGGCGGCCAGCTCCCCGCTGCCGGCGTCCTTGTACTCCTGCGGGAGCTGGCCCTGCCGGGGTGTGGCGGCCGGCGCAACGTCCGAAGACGACGCCCCCGGGCCGTATCCCGGCGTGCCGGCGAGTGCCTCGGCCAGATCGAATTCCCAGGGCCCGTTTGCCAGCTCCGGACTGCAGGTGCCCGAGGCGGTGGCGGGCGCTGGGGTGGCGGGGGCGCGGGTGGCGGGGGCGCCCTGGGCGCCGATGGCCTCGTCCCGGGTGATCAGCTGGATGGCCGTGTTGACTGATGACATGATTCGCTCCGTAGATGCTACTGCGCTGTGCTGACGTTTGCTTCGGGGCCGACGTTTGCTTCTGGGCTGGTGTTTGATTCGGGGTTGATGCTTGTTTCGGGGATGGCCGGGCCGGTTCTGCCGGTGTAGCGGAACAGCCGCGGCGGGCGGTGCTTGCCGCCCTGCAGAAACTCGCCGGTGGCTTCTATCTGCGTGGTGGCGTTGAGCTGGCGCCGGAAATTGGCCGGGTCCAGCGCCCTGTCCAGCACCGCCTCATACACCTCACGGACCTGCGCCAGCGTGAACTTTTCGCCCAGCAGATGGTAGGCAATGGAACCGTACTCCATCTTGTTCCGCAGCCGCCACAGGGCGTAGTCCACAATCTGGTTGTGGTCGAAGGCCAGCTGGTCCAGCCGGTCCGCGCGGAACCATTTCACGTTGGCGGACTCCTCAGCCTCCGCCGCTTCGGTCGGCTGGACCAGAGCCCAATAGACGATGGAAACCACGCGCTGGCTGGGCGAGCGGTGCAGGCCGCCAAAGGCGTACAGCTGCTCCAAATACTTCGGCATCAGGCCGGTCGTCTCCTGCAGGCTGCGCCCGGCGGCGTCCTGGAGGGATTCGGCCTGTATGAGCGGGCCGCCGGGAAGCGCCCACAAATCCTTGAACGGCTCCCTGATCCGCCGTACCAGCGGCAACCACAGAGTCGGCCGGCCGGATGATTCGCTGGGCCTCAGGGCGAAGATGACGGTGGAAATGGCCAGCGCCGGAGGCTGCTGCAACCGCTCGCTGACATTCGCGGAATCGGAAAGCATTGTCATCACCACCTTTGACGGGAAATCCATGGAAGGAACCGCCGTTAGTTAAAGTCACTTTGACTAGAACTAATGATAGGACTTTGGTCCGCAGAATCCAAACGTAGGTGTACGGGCAGCCCCGCGTGGCGTAATGTTGGCGCAGCTTCGGCCCGCCCGGCGCATCTCAGCCGGCAGGGTAGGCCCCGGTTCCGGCGGCCGCCTCCAGCAGGGGCAGCGTCCGCCCCTCGAAGTGAGTGTTCAGGACCAGCACGGAGACGGAACGCTGCACTGTCCCGGTGCCGATCATGGCATCGATGACCCGTTGCAGGTCGGAGTTGGAGCGCGCAGCCACCCGCGCCATCAAGTCGCTGCCGCCCGAGACAGTGTGGATTTCCAGGATTTCCGGGATCGCGACCAGGGCTTCGACGACGGCGTCGTGCCCCAGGTTCTGGCTGATGGTGAGCGAGCAGAAGGCCACCACGGGAAAGCCGAATTTGGCCGGATCAGGCTGCGGAACCCAGGAGCCGATGACCCCGGACTCGATCATCCGCTCGAGCCGGGACTGGACGGTGGCACGGGCGACCTGCAGTATCCGGGAGGCTTCGAGGACCGAGATCCTGGGAACATCATTGAAAAGACGCACAATTTTGGCATCCAACGCATCCACAGCCATCAGAATCCTTATGATCGTCTCGAATAATCAGCAGATATGTCGCAGGGGCCCGGAACCACTACACAAACTGCTGCCATCATTCCACGCCCCGATGACGCAGAGCCAGTGGCGAGGGGATAAATTCGATAGGTCCGCTGCGGATTATCATCTTCCCCGGGCGCACCAACCTAACGTTCACAAACGAAGGCATCGCATGACAATGAAGTCAGAGACAATCCGTCACGAGACCGCGCCGCCGCCGGAACTCCGGTCCCCGGCGAGGCTTGGCCGCTCCCTGAAACCCCGCCAGCTGACCATGATGGGACTGGGCAGCGCAATCGGCGCGGGCCTGTTCCTGGGATCCGGCGTAGGCATCCAGGCCGCCGGACCCGCCGTACTGGTTTCCTACCTGGTGGCCGGCACACTGATCATCCTGGTCATGTGGGCGCTGGGCGAAATGGCCGCGGCCAACCCGAACAGCGGAGCGTTCTCCGTGTACGCGGAAAAGGCAATGGGCAGGACGGCCGGGTCAACCGTCGGCTGGCTGTGGTGGCTGCAGCTTGTGGTGGTCATCGCCGCCGAATCGCTGGGCGCGGCCTCCCTGCTGTTCAGCGTCTGGTCCGTTGTTCCGATCTGGCTGCTGGCGCTGGTCTTCATGATCGTCTTTACCGCCATCAACCTCGCCGGAGTGAACAACTTCGGCGAGTTCGAGTTCTGGTTCGCAATCCTGAAGGTGGCTGCGATAGTCCTCTTCCTGGCCTTTGGCGCGGCACTGCTGCTGGGCTGGCTGCCGGGCGCACACTCCCCCGGACTGTCCAACCTGGTGGACCATGGCGGCTTCGCACCCACCGGACTGGGTGGCATCGCCACCGGGCTGTTCGTTGTGATCTTCGCCTTCGGCGGGACTGAAATTGTCAGCGTCGCTGCGGCGGAAACGGAAAACCCCTCGCACAGCGTCGGCCTGGCCGTCCGAACCGTGATCTGGCGCATCCTGGTCTTCTACATTGGCTCCATCTTCATCATCGCCACCGTGCTGCCGTGGAACTCGCCCGCCCTGAAGTCCCCCTTCGCCGGCGTGCTGGATGCGGCCAATATTCCCGGAGCCGGAACCGCCATCACGCTGGTGGCGGTCGCAGCCCTGCTCTCCGCGCTGAACGCAAACCTGTACGGCGCATCCCGGATGGTCTATTCGCTGGCCGAGCGCGGTGAGGCTCCGGCAATCCTTTCGCGCCTGAGCTCGGCCCGGGTGCCGCGGCTGGCTGTGGCGGTCTCGGTCGCCTTCGGCTTCATAGCAACGGCGCTGGAGCTGCTGTTCCCGGAGAGGGTGCTGCCGGCGCTCCTTAATCTGGTCGGATCCACCTGTCTGGTGGTCTGGGGGTCGGCTCTGCTCTCGCAGTTCATCCTGAGGCGCCGCGCGGACCGGGACGGGGCTGTGCTGCCGCTGCGAATGAAGGGCTTCCCCGTGCTGACGCTGGTGGGCCTTACCCTGCTGGGCCTGATCTTCATTGTCGGTTTCCTGGGCACAGACAGCCGAGTGCAGCTGATCGGAACCTTCTGCCTGGTCGCCGCCATCGCCGTCGCCTGCCGCCTGGCCCGGAAGGTCCGCTCCGGCCGCTGACGGGTGTCAAGACGGCGATTCAGGGCGTAAAGGAAACGTCCAGCTCCAAGGCGACCGCAGCCAGGCCCTTGTCATAGGTCCACAGCCAGGCATCCGGTGTCAGCCTGGCGGAAGCCAGCAGGTGGACATCCAGATATCCCACGCCCCGTCCCTGCAGCTGTCTCACCGAAATCAGCCTCATAACCTCCAGATGCGTGCCGGCAACGGCCCGCGGCAGCCGCTCCAGGGAATCAAGAAACGATTCCCGGTGGGCCAGATTTCCGAGCGCGAGTTCGCCAATGATGGCGTCATGGGTAATGACCCTGGAATCGGTCAGAGCCTGAACCAGCGCGTTGTTGCCAGTCCGGAGGTGGTCTATCCAGACGCTGGTGTCGACCAGGATCTTCAAGGATTCAGGCAGAACGACGGCGGGGCGCGGCGGATGCTTCCGGATCCGAACCACCCAGTCGGGCCAACCGGAAAGCGCTCTCCTTGGCGATCAGCGTCGTCAGTGCCTCCCGAAGGAGGGCCGAGCGCTCCCTGATGCCGGTCAGCTCCTGGGCCTGCGCCAGCAGCTCTTCGTCCAGGTTTACCGTCGTCCGCATGGAATCCCTCGTTTGCACCTTTTCTGTCATCTAATGATGACAGGAAAGGTGCGCCGCAGGAAGGTCCGGCTGGCCGCAGATTCCTGCCACTCCAGCCATGGGGTGCCGCAGCTTCCGCCCCCAAACCTAGGCAATTTGTCAGCTCCAGGGCGGCCACCGGGCATCAAATTGTGCAAAAAGACCATCCCCGGGCCTTGAGATTGCGCATCCGCGGGCCGGTGACTAGGGTCACAACTGGACGGCGTGCTCAACGGCGCGCACGTCGCCACTTCATCACCGGTGTCTTCATGAACCTGCGTCCTCAACCGCGGCTTCATGGGCTCCCACCCGACGACGACCCTCCGGAGATCCGCCATGACCCACCCCAGTCCCCCGGACACTGCCCCGGCGCTCGTCGCGGGCCTCAACGAGCCTGCCCACGCCGGGCTGAGCGGCGAGGAACTGCGACGGTTGTACCGGCTGATGGCGGCGGTCCGCCACCTGGACACCTCGGCCATCGCCTGGCAGCGCCAGGGCCTGCTCCCCGGCTACGCGCCCGAACTGGGCCAGGAGGCCGCCCAGGTGGGCAGCGGTTTCGCGGTCGACGTCGAACGTGACTTTGTCTTTCCGACCTACCGCGAGATGGGCGTCGCCAGGGCGATGGGCGTGGACATGGTCGGCTACATGTCCACCCACAAGGCGAGCTGGCACGGCGGGCTGTACGACCCGGTAAAGTCCCGGATGGCACCCATCCAGGCCGTCGTCGCCGGCTCCGTGCTGCACGCGGTCGGCTGGGCACATGGCCAGACGCTGCGCGGACTCCCGGAGGACCAGCGCGGAGTGGCCGTTACCTACTTTGGTGACGGCGCCAGCTCCCAGGGCGACGTGCACGAGGCGATGAATTTCGCAGCCGTCATGAAAGCGCCCGTGGTCTTCTTTACGCAGAACAACGGCTGGGCGATTTCCGTCCCCACGGAACAACAGGTGGCCGGCGGCTCGGTCGCGGCGCGGGCGGCCGGCTACGGAATGCCGGCCCTCCAGATCGACGGTAACGACGTTGCCGCCGTCGTCCTGGCCACCCGCAGCGCCCTGGCGCACTGCCGCGCCGGGCACGGACCGGTTCTCATCGAGGCGATGACATACCGGCGCGGACCTCACTCCACCAGCGACGATCCCGGCCGGTACCGTTCGCTGGAGCAGGAGCGGGCCGACTCCGGGCCGGACCCTCTGGTCCTGCTGCGCGAGCGTCTGCTGGCCGACGGCCTGGCGGACGAGGCTTTCTTCGCCGACGCGCTGGCGGCGGCCAAGGCCGAAGAGGAGGAAATCCGTGCCGGGGTGGTGGCTTTGGGTCCGCGGCCGGGCAATGAAATGTTTGACTTCGTTTTCCAGGAATCCACCCCGGCCCTGGCCGGACAAGGCCGACGCTGGCGCGAGGAGACGGAACATGTCTGAGCTGATGGTAGATGAGCTGATGGTAGATAAAGTGATGGGACATAAGCAGGATCTCCACCCGTCCGAAGATTCGGTGGCCGAGCCTGCCGAGACCCGGCCGGCGGCCGAGATGTCCATGCAGCAGGCGCTGAATCTGGCGCTGGCGGAGATCCTGGCGGAGAACCCGCAGTCGCTCGTGCTGGGCGAGGATGTCGGCCTGCTGGGCGGCGTCTTCCGCATCACGGACGGCCTGCAGGCCCGGTTCGGCGCGGACCGGGTGTTCGACACTCCACTGGCCGAATCCGGCATCCTGGGCATGTCCGTCGGCCTGGCGATGGCCGGCTTCCACCCCATTCCGGAGGTCCAGTTCGACGGCTTCGCCTACCCCGCGGTGAACCAGATTATCTGCCAGCTGGCCCGGATGAACTACCGCAGCCGCGGCACGATGCCGATGCCCGTCACGCTCCGCGTGCCCAGCTTTGGCGGCATCCGCGCCCCCGAGCATCACGGCGAGAGCCTGGAAGCGCTCTTTGCGCACGTTCCCGGGCTCAAGGTGGTCTCGCCGTCGTCCCCGCAGGAGGCCTACCACCAGCTCAAGTACGCCGCCTCGCTGCCGGACCCGGTGATCTTCATGGAGCCGAAGTCGCGCTACTGGCAGAAGGGCCAGGTGACGTTCGACGGCGGCGCCGCGGCGAACGCTGCCGGCGCACCTGCGTCCGACGCACCGGAAGCCGCCGCTGCGGATCCCAATCTCGGTTCCAGGGTGGTCCGGGAGGGCAAGCACCTGACCCTGATCGCCTGGGGCGCCATGGTGGCCCGCTGCCTGCAGGTGGCCGAGCTGGCCGCCGAGGACGGGATCGAGGTGGAGGTCCTGGACCTGCGCTGGCTCAAGCCCATCGATGCCGACGGATTGGCCGCCTCCGTGGCCAAAACCCGCCGCGCCGTCGTCGTGCATGAGGCCCCGCTCTCGGGCGGCCTCGGCGCGGAAGTGGCGGCCCTGATCACCGAGCGCTGCTTCGGCACGCTGCGGGCCCCCGTTGAACGCGTCACCGGTTTCGACGTACCGTATCCCTCAGGTGACCTCGAAGACGAGTACATCCCCAACATTGACCGGATTCTGTTCGGCATCCAGCGAGTATTGGAGTACCGCCGTGGCTGAAATTTCCTTCCCGCTGCCCGATCTGGGTGAGGGCCTGATCGAGGCCACCGTACTGGAATGGCTGGTGGCCGAGGGTGACCAGGTGGAGCGCAACCAGCCTCTGGTGGAGGTGGAGACCACAAAATCCGCGGTCGAGCTGCCGTCTCCGCAGGCGGGTAAAGTGGTGCGTGTCTACGGCGGACCCGGCGAAAAGATCAACGTCGGCGAGCCGCTGATTGTCTTCGAAGTGCCGGACAACACGGCCGGCATTGTGGGCACGGTTCCGGTGGAACAGGTGCCCAAGCGCCGGGTCCGCCTCAGCGCCGTGCTTGACGAGGAATGAGCGGTATCGGTACAGGGAGGTCGGCGATGGAAGCACACGGCAGGCACTCCGGCCAGCCCCACCCCCACACGGTCGAGGGCACCGATCCGCAGCTGCACGTCGAAACGCATGAACCGTTGGATTCCGCGGATACCGCCGGCGCCGGAACGCGCCCGGTGCTGCTGATCCACGGCTTTGCTTCCTCCACCAGGCTGAACTGGGCCGACGCCGGCTGGCTGGGTGCGCTGACCGGCGCCGGCCGCAGGGTGATCGCCGTCGACCTTCCCGGCCACGGGCTCAGCGGGGCTCCGGAGGATCTGGATTCCTACACCCCGAGCCGGATCAGGGCGGACCTGCTGCAGATTGTCTTCGACGCGGGCGCCCGGCCCCTGCGGGACGGCGATCCGGCCAGCGGCCTGGATGTGATCGGCTACTCGCTGGGCTCCCGGCTGGCCTGGGAGTTCGGCGCCACCCAGCCGGAACTGGTGCACCGCATGGTGCTGGGCGGGGCCAGCACGCTGGATCCGCTGGCGGCCTTTGACCTGGCCGCGGCGCAGCGGTACCTGGCGGACGGTACGCCCATTGCCGATGAGTCCACCGCCGGGCTGCTCAGAATGGCGCAGCTGCTGCCCTCCAACAACATTTTCGCCCTGCTGTCCCTGGTTGAGGCCATCAAGACCGAACCGTTCGATCCGGCGGAGGCGGTGCCGCGGATGCCGGTGCTGCTGGTGGCCGGGGACAAGGACGAGCGGGCGGTCACCATGCCTGCACTGGCGGCCCTGAGCGGCCACGCGGAACAGCTGCTGCTGCCATCCCGCAGCCACACCAACGCGATCACGTCTCGGGCGTTCAAGAACGCCGCGCTCGAGTTCCTGGCCGGCTGAGCGCCGGTATCGGGTTACGATTATCCAGGTTTGAGTCACAGGACTCGAGATGAGTGCCCCGGAGGTCAGCAGGCATGGAGCTGTTTCTAGCCGGGCGCTACCGTACGGCGGAACTTTTGGGAACCGGCGGGACGGCCAGCGTCTACCGGGCGCTGGATGAGAATCTCGGCCGCGACGTCGCGGTCAAGCTGTTCGCGCCCAGCATGGGCAATGACGATGATCTGCACCGCCAGCAGACCGAAACCCAGCTGCTGGCCACCCTCACCCATCCGGGCCTGGTCACCCTCCATGATGCGGGCGTCCACCCGGACGGGACGGGCGCCTTCCGGAGCTTCCTGGTGATGGAACTGATCCAGGGTCCCGACCTGCGCCAGCTGCTGGCCGCCGGCGGATTCACCACCGATGAAACGGCGCAGCTGGGCGCCGACATTGCCGACGCCCTGCACTATGTGCACCAGCACGCGGTCATCCACCGGGACGTGAAGCCCGCCAATATCCTGATGGCCTCCTCCAGTCAGGACGACACCCGGCTGCACCCGCTGCTCTCCGACTTCGGCATTGCGCGCATGATGGAGGCCACCGCCGCCACCGTCACCGGCACCACGCTGGGCACCGCGAACTACCTGAGCCCCGAGCAGGCGCTGGCGCAGAACGTGACCACGGCCTCGGACATTTATTCGCTGGGCCTTGTGCTGCTGGAGTGCCTCACCGGCCAGAAGGCATTCCCCGGACCCACCCTCGAGGCCGCCGTCGCCCGGCTGGCCCGGGACCCTGAGATCCCGGATTCCCTGGGAGCGGAATGGGTGGGCCTGCTGGTCGCGATGACGGCCCGCAATCCCGAGCTCCGGCCCACGGCGCATGACGTCGCGGTGGCGCTGCGCGTCCAGGCCCAGCAGCCGGTGGCCCCGTCGGCTGGGGACAGCGGACCGGACCTTGCGGCGTCCGACGACGACGGCCTGCCGACCGCGGCGGTGGCCTACCGGGCGGCGGAGCAGGCCCAGACCCCGCCGGCCGGGCGGCACCCGGCACCGGTCAACGGACCCGTCATCGCATCCGCTGGCGATCCCTTCACCGGACCCATTACGGGCGGCTATACAACGGACGGCATCCGCATTCCGCAGCCGCCGAACCGGGCCCCAAGCGCCCACTGACCCGCGGGCGCCCGCAACCGCCGAACCGGGCCCCGAGCGACCACTTACGGCGCCGCCGGCAACTACCCCGCGCCAAGTGCACCCAACGCGCGTTTCCCGTGCGTTATCTGCGGAGTAGTTCCTGCTGACCATCGTAACTACCGCAGCCGGGCCGATCAGCGTGGTCGGGTGCCGGCCCAGCCCTCCTATTTCATCAAGCCGAGTTCCTCGCTGAGCCTGAGCGGGACCACCGTGGAGCGTCCGGCCGGCTGCCAGCTGCCGGCGTATCAGGGCGAAGTGGGCATCGTCATCGGTACCGCGGCCCGCCGCGTCGGCATCGACGAGGCCTGGAAGTACGTCGGCTTCGTCACCGCCAGTTGGTCCGCGGCGACCTTAACGCCAAGGTACCGGAACTGGCGGCCGCGGCACCCAAGGGGACGACCGTCGTCGTCTTTCACACTGCCGTCCTGAGTTATCTCTCCGCCGGAGCGCGCCTGGACTTCCAGGACGCCGCTGGGCAACTGCCGTGCCGCTGGATAGCCAACGAAGCCATTGGCGTCATCGCCTCCGCCCTCCCCCAGCTGCCGCAGCCCATTGAGGAGCACCGTGGCATGTTCGTGCCGGCGCTGGACGGGAAACCCCAGGCGTGGACCACACCGCACGGCCAGTCGCTGGAGTGGTTCGCCCGCTCCGGCTGACCGGCGCCGGAGTACGCTGGAAGTGCAGGCCTTGTGGAGACCCCGACCACCTCGGTCCCGGCCAATCCCGGGAGCCTGGCAATGGAATGACCATGACGCGACAATTTGCGGACCGGACGGATGCCGGAGCGCAGCTGGCAGCGGCGCTGCCACAGTTCAGGGAGCGCCAGGACACCGTCGTGCTGGGACTGGCGCGCGGCGGGGTGCCCGTGGCCACGACAATGGCGAACGCCCTGGGCCTACCCGCCGGGGCCTTGGCGGTGCGCAAGCTCGGCGTGCCCCGCCATGCGGAGACGGCCTTCGGCGCCCTGGCCTGGTTCCAGGGACGCGTTGTCCGCCAGATCAATGAGCCGTTTGTGGAAACGCTGCTGGCCGCGGGCGTGGAACAGGCCGCCATGGATCTGGTGGAAGAGCACCAGTATGCCGAACTCATGCGCCGGGCCCAGAGCTACCCCGTTGCGGAGGGCACCGTGGAGGGCAGGACCGTGCTGCTGGCCGACGACGGGATGGCGACGGGGGCCACCATGGGCGCCGCCGTCCGTGCCGTTCGTGCGGCGGCCCCTGCCGCCGTCGTCGTCACCGTTCCGGTGGGATCCATGGAGGCCTGCCGGGCAGTCTCCGCCGTGGCGGATTCCCTGGTCTGCCTGCAGATTCCGGGCCGGTTCGGCGCCGTCGGGGCCTTTTACCGCCATTTCGATCAGGTGTCCGACGACGAGGTGATGGCCCTGCTGCACGCCTCCGCCTGAGCGCGGGCCGGCAGCTACGCGGGATCGTTGAGCTTGAATCCGACCTTGACGTGGGCCTGGTAGTGCTCGATCGACCCGTCCTTAATGTGGCCGCGGACTTCAACCACCTCGAACCAATCCAGGTTCTCCAGCGTCTTGTTGGCCCGTGCGACGGCGTTCGCGATGGCATCATCGGAGCCCGTTGTCGAGCTTCCTACGACCTCGATGATGCGGTACGTGTTGGCACTCATTTGCGTCTCCCGGGCTAGGTTGTTCCTGCATGAGTCTTCAGGCTAGCCCTTGCCGTCCTTCGGGCCAATAGGCAGGGCGGGAGGGCCGCCGGCTGATCCATCAAGGTTGCACGGACCCCGGCGTGGCCCGCATTGTCGGGCAAGGCGGTGCTCAGTCTTCGCGCGCCAGGAATTCGCGGATCCGCTCGCGGACCGGTTCGCGGTCGTAACTGTTCACCAGCGCGCTGGCCATTCGGACCGGGTCGCCGAAGAAGAAGTACTCGTACAGCGACTGGCGGCCGGAGAAGCCGGAGATGGAGGCGTCGAAGGCGAGCTTGAACAGCCGGACGCGCTCGGGGCCGGTGAGGGTCTTGCCCTGCAGGTACAGTTCGATGTCCGCGCGCGCATCGGAGTTGACATCCGCCTCGCCGGGGAGTGCCATCAGACCGGAAGCGGAGAACTTGCGGATGATCTGCGGGAAGCGCTGGGCAATCTTGGGGTACCAGTTGCGTGCCGCGTTCAGCGTGGTCCACTTGGGCAGCATCACGCCTTCCTCGTTCAGGCTGGCGTCGACTTCGGAGGAGCGGATCAGTGCCTTGCCGATTTCGACGTCGACAATCAGCTCGGCCAGGTCCTCCTGGATGTGCTGGAAGCCGTCGATGCCGATCGATGCCGCCAGCTCGGAGGCCAGGCCCAGGAAGAACTCGCTCTTGGCGATGGTCCGGGTGACCACCTGGTGCGTCATCAGCTGGCCGGCTCCGGTTTCGGAATAGAAGCCGTTGCACAGGTCCGGGTGGCCGAGCATGAAGATGCGCTCGTTCGGGACAAAGACGTTGTCGAAGATGGCGACGGCGTCCATTTCCTCATAGCGCGAGGCCAGCGGCTCGTCGTGGGTTCCGCCGCCGTTGTAGAGCGAACTGCGGCACAGGTAACGCAGCCCCGGGGCATCGTTGGGAATGGCGAACGCGTAAGAATACGGAGCATCCTCCGGGGTGCCGCGCAGCACGGTGGAGGGGAAGACCAGCAGTTCGTCCGCGATCGGAGCGATCGTGGCGAGCATCCGGGCGCCATTGATGACAATGCCGTCCTCGCGCTCCTCGACGATCCGGGCGGAGAGCTGGCCGCCGAGCTGCTCCGAGCCGGAGACCGAGCGGTTCACTTGCGGCGGGATCAGCGTGTGCGTTGCCAGGACGTCGTTCTCACGCGCCCACTCGTAGTAGTTGCGGATGCGCTCGGCGAATTCCGGGCCCGCCTGGGTGAACCATTTTTCGGCCGTGCTCAGGGCAGTCAGCGAGGAGTTCATGTAGTCCCCGGAGCGGCCCAGGAAGCCGTTGGAGTACTGTGCCCAGGTGGAGATGGCGGCGCGCCGGCGTTCCAGGTCCGCAACCGTCCTGGGCACCATGAAGGAGGCGTTGACCAGGTCCCCGGTGCTGGGCGAGGTGTAGGTGAGCACGTCCTGGTACTTCGGATCGTGCTGCATGTCGAAGAGCTTGGCGTAGGAGCGCGCAACATTGCGGAACGCCGGGTGCTCGGCCACCTTCTCGCTCACGACCTCACCGTCGATCACGACATGGGGGCTCATGGCGTTGAGTTTGTCCAGGTACTGCGCTCCGGTGCGGATACCCATGGATCAGACCACTTTCTTATTCGTTTCGGTTGGGTTGGCTGGTGGACCGTTTTGGCCCGGCGGGTGGCATCGCCGGTACGACGACGGCGTCAGAGCAGGTTTTCGACGCCGAGCTGGCTTTCGGGGATGGTGGTGAAGCGGCCGTTGGCGAAGGCAAGCGCGTCACCATTGCGGTAGTTGAAATCCACCACTTCACCCAGGTACAGGGTGTGGTCCCCTCCGGGATAGGCCGCCCACGGCGTGCACTCGAAGAAAGCCAGGACATTGGAGAGCCGCGGCGCCACCTGACCCTCCACCCACAGCGGTTCCTGGCCGGGCTTGCCGGCGAAATGCAGGGCCAGCGCCTGCTGCTCGGCGCCCAGGATGTTCACGGTGAAGGGACGCTCTGCCAGCTCGTCGTGGGCCTTGGTGGTTTTCGCGATGCTGACCAGCACCAGCGGGGGATCCATCGAGACCGAGGTGAAGGAGTTGACGGTGATGCCGTGGCGCTTGTTCACGCCGTCGAAAGTCACGATCGCAACGCCGGTGGCGAAGCGGCCCAGACTGCCGCGGAAATGGTGGGCGCGCGCCGTCATGGCGCTGCAGCTCCGCGACGGGGGCGGGACGGCTGGACCCGCACCTGGCTTGGTGATCATCATTGATTCCTCGGTACTACTGCTGGATACTCTATTGTCGTCGGCTTCGCCTTGTGGGCTGCTCTGGTGTTCCGCTCTGAGACTGTGCTGTGCACTATTCTTTATTTGAACGATCTGCTCTAATATAGAACTATAGTTCACTGTGGGCCGGGGCACAAGATCCGGTGCATGAAATCCCAGGAGGTCCCATGGCCGAAGGAACGAGCCCCTCGCAGACGCTCTCGCGCGGTCTGCGGGCGCTGGAAATCCTCGCGGAGTCACCCATACCGCTTTCCATCGCGGACCTCTCCACGGCCCTGGGTGTGCACCGGTCCATCGCCTACCGGATCCTGCGCACCCTGGAGGACCATTCCCTGGTGGTGCGCGACGACGGCGGCCGGCTGCTGCCCGGGGCCGGCCTGGCTGTGCTGGCCCGCGGCGTATCGCGCGATCTGCAGTCGGCAGCGCTCCCCGAGCTGACCCGGCTGTCCGAGGAGCTGCACATGACGGCGTTTGTCGGGGTCTGGGACCGGCAGGACTGCGTCACCCTGGTGACCGTGGAACCGCGGCATTCCGGCGCGACACTGGCCCAGCACCCGGGAACGCGCCATCCGCTGGCCGTCGGTGCGCCGGGCATCGCCATCCAGTCCACCATGACCGAGGGGCGCTGGCATGAACTGGCCCCGGACCAGCCCTACCGCAGCGAAGCCGCCCTGGCGCGGCAGCTGGGCTACGCCGCCAGCCACGATGAGGTGATACCCGGGCTGTCCTCCATCGCCGCCCCCATCAACGTCCCCGGCCGCCGCCCGGCCGCCATCGCCGTTGTCTATATCAGGACGGACCAGGAACCCGACGTTGTTGGCCGGCTCCTGGCGTCCGGCGCGCGCCGGATCGAGGACCAGCTCGGCTGACCCGGGGGCATCCCGACCGTTCTGCTCACTGATCGGTCAGTTACGCTGCGCAGAATCCCGTTCTGCTCACCGAACGGGCGGCTCACTGGCCGTTTTCATCAGGACCACCGTCAGCGCGCCGAACAGCATCAGTGCAACGGCCGCCGCGATCGAGACCAGGAACGCCGCACCATAACCGGCGGACTGCGCCAATGTGCCGGCGATCGAGGAACCGATGGCGGTGCCCGCGACGATGCCGCTGGCCAGCGCGGTCATTACTGTTCCCAGCCGCCGCTTGGGGGCCACCATGCCGCCGATGCTGAAGATCGTGACCATGGTCGGGCCCACCGGGATGCCAAGAACAAACAGCACGCCGATCATCGCCGGCACGGAGCTGGGCGCCAGCAACAGGAAGGACAGTGCCGCCATCAGGGCCGCGACGGCCAGCCACCGCCATGGTTGGCTGAACCTGGCGGGCCAGAAGGCAACCGAAAGCGCCGCCGCCGCCGAGCTGAGCCCGACAACCGAGTAGAGCAGGCCCGCCAGCTGGATGGAACCGAAGCTCCCGGTGAAGGCGATCAGTGCTGCCTGGGTGGCCCCGAAGAATGTTCCCATCGACACCATGCCCAGGACGGGCAGGGCGACCCTGACCCAGCTCACGTCCCCGGCAGCCGGAGAGTCCGCGGACTCCTTCCCGTGCCGTTCGACGGCGGCTTCCGTCGAATGGACAGCAAAGAGCGAGACCAGGCTGAGCGTCAGCACGGCGGCCATCGCCAGCGGCAGCCACGGCGCAATCAGGCTCGCCAGGATGCCGACCAGGGCCGGACCCAGGACGAAGGTCAGCTCATCGGCGGTGCTTTCATAGGACAGTGCCGTATCCAGGGTGATATCCCGCTGCGATTCGGGCAGTCTGGCGCTCAGCGACATCCATCGGACCCGGGCAAGCGGACCCACTTGCGGGGACGTAGCCCCGCTGAGGAAGGCCGTGATCAGGACCCACACCACAGCGGTCCGGGCGAAGTCGCCCGCCAGATAGGTGAGGGCGACGACGGACGCGACGGCCAGTGCGTTGGCCCCGGCAGCGACGAGCAGTACGTGTTTCTGGCCCAGTCTGTCCGCCAGATGGCCCACCAGGGGCGCCCCCGCCGCCGACCCGATACCGACGGCACCGGCTGCGAAACCGCCAAGGGCGTAGGAATGGCTGACGGCGGTGACGAGCGTCAGGACTCCCACCGTCAGCATGGCCAGCGGAAGCCTGGCAAAGAGGCCCAGGGGGATGAAGCCCCTGCCGGAGAGCCGCGGCAGCATGCCGTAGCGGCCGAGGCGCGGGGCCTTGTCGGGAGTGCCCCGTTGGGGGCTGAGGGAGGTGGTCATAGTTTTCCGGTTCCTCAAAGGGCGCATCGTCCCTCCTCCCGATGCGCGCGACCCGGATACAGCGTGCATTCTACCGGACAACCTTCTTCAGCGGCCAGGCAGCCGTCCCCTTTCAGGCGAGCACGCCGGCAGCGTGGTTCACGGACACCGTCGATCCGGTCCGGCCTTTGTGCACCTGCAGCTGGGTGGGGATCCGCAGCTTCATCTCAGCGACGTGGCTGACCAGCCCGACGACCCTGCCGCCATCGCGCAACCCTTCCAGGGCGTCCATTACCTGTTCCAGCGACTGCTCATCCAGGCTGCCGAATCCCTCGTCGACGAAAAGCGTTTCAATGTCCACCCCGCCGGCCTCCTGCTGGACGACATCCGCAAGACCAAGGGCAAGCGCCAGCGAAGCCATGAAGGACTCGCCCCCTGACAGGGTCGCAGTATCGCGCCGCTGGCCGGTCCACTGGTCCACAACCTCAAGCCCGAGACCGGATTTCTGGTTGCGGCCAGCCAGCGCATCGCTGTGGCTGAGCGTATAGCGGAAGTCGCTCATGGTCCCCAACCTCTGCGAGGCGGCGATGGCAACCTGTTCCAGCCGGGCGGCCAGGACATAGGCATTGAGGGTCATCTTGTAGTTGTTTTCGCCGCGCCCCCGGGTCGTCTCCGCGATGGCGGCAACCCGCTGGAAATGTTCCCGCGCGGGCGCCGCCTCGGCCTCCAAGAGGGCATGCTTCTGAGCCGTCGCCCGAACCCCGGCGAGGGCCTTGTCTGCCAATCCGCGGTCTACGACCGCGGCATTCGCCGTCTCGACGGCGGACTCGTTGGTTGCGTGCAGCAAGGAGATCATCTCCTCCGAGGGCGCTGCAGTCCCCTGGCCTGCTTCGGTGGCTGCGAGCTGCACGTCAACCGGTTCGAAGGCAGCCTCGGAACGGACCACCGAGTCGGCGAAACCGCGGATGCGATCGGCAAGGGCACGGGATTCAGCGGCCGGCAGTAAGGCCGCCCGCGCTGCTGGGGCGTCACTGAAGGGAGTTCGCGGCAGTGCCGCCTCCAACGCCGCCTTGGCGGTGGCTGTCTCCGCGGCGGCCACGTCCCGTGACTGGATAGCCGCCGCTGCCTGACCCACCAGTTCTGCAATCCGGTGCAGCTCCGCAAGTCGCTCCGCGAGGGTGGCAAAGCCCGCTCTGGAGGCGACGAGCTTGGCATCCAGCTGCCCAACCAACGATTGCGTTCCGCATCGCTGCGCTTCCAGGGCAGCGGCATGTTCCCGGTCCGCGGCCGCCAGCGATTCCTGTTCCTGAATGCGCGCGGTCAGGGCAGTCAGCTTGGCTTCCTGGCGGCCGAGCTCAGCGGCAGCCCGCGTCGCGTCAGCCAGCGCCCGGCCGGCGTCTCTCTCGGCTTGCCGGGCGGATTCGGCATCGGCGGCCCCCCCGCGGCCCTGAAGAACGGCGAGCTCCTGCCGAGCCGCCGCCAGCGCCGCTGCGGACTCAGCCTCCGCGGCTTCCGCTCGATCCCGGGCACGTTTTGCTTGTCCCTCGGCTTCGGCCGCCTCCAGGCCGGCACCGGCGAGGGCCGAAGGGCGGGGGTGGACCGCGCTGCCGCAAACCTGACACGGCTCACCGTCCACCAGGCGCGCCGCCATCTCGCCCGCGGCAGACTCCAGGCGGCGTTCCATCAGGGACAGCCAGAGCTCCCGCGCGTTCAGCAGCCTTTCGTGGTCTTGCATGTGGTCTTCTTCGCAGGCGGTGGCTGCGGCGCGGGCGCGGGCGTAGGCTTCGATGGTTTCCAGCAGTCCTGACGCGGCGATGTGGGCATTTTTGCGCCCATCCGCCGCTCCGGCCAGCTCCCGCAGGCCCTCCATTCCGGTCCGCATGGTCCGGCACTGTGCCGCGGCCACTTCGGCCGCGTCCGCGTGCTTGGTCGCCGCCTCCCTGGTTTCCCGGACTCGTGCCGAGAGCACTTCCAGTTCCGCGCCCAGCGAGGCCAGGCTGTCCTCTTCCGGCAACAACGCCTCGACGACGGCACCCTCCCGGTCCAGACGCGACTGGGCCCCCTTGAGGCCGGCGACAGGCAGCTCGCCGGACCCGCCGGTCAGACCAGCAAGCGCCATAGCCTGCGCATCAGCGGCGAGGCGCTCACGGATTCGTCCTGCCGCAGTTTCGGCGCCGGCGAGGCGTTCCTGGGATGCGGTCACGCCAGCCAACTGACCCGCCAGCACCTCAGCCTCCCGGTGCTCTTGGGCGCGCTGCTGCCATTGCTCGAACTGCGGCCTCAGGCCTGCCAGCCGTTCCCGTTCCGCGACGGCGGCACGCAGCCTCTGGTGGCGGGACATCAGCTCTTCGGCCCGCAGCAGATCCTCCGCGGATTTCAGCCGCTCCTGCTGCCGGAGGACCGCGGCCCGCTGGGCCTGCACGCAGGCACTGGCCAACCGCTCCAGCAGCAGGTCAAAGAGCCGGCCGCCCCTGGCCTCATCCTCCGCCGGGCCGAGGGACCCGGCATCCGGACCGGTCGCCGGATCGGCGTCCGGACGGGTCGCCGGACCGGTCGCCGGACCGGTCGCCGGATCGGCGTCCGGACGGGTACTCAGGCCAGCGTCCGAAGCCCCGGCCGGGGCGGCGATGTCCCCGGCCTGGGCCCGCGCGGCCATCTCCAGCTGCCAAAGCTGCGCTTCCTTGGCCGCCAGCTCCTCCTTGGCGGCAGCAGCCTCCGCGGCCAGCTGCTTCTCCACGTTTTCGTACAGCTCGGTGCCAAACAGTTTCTGCAGCAGCTCCTGCCGGTCATCGGCCTTCGCCCGCAGGAAGGCGGCGAAGTCCCCCTGCGCCAGCAGTACGACCTTGGTGAACTGGTCCATGTTCATGCCCAGGAGCGCCGTGATTTCGCCCCCGGCCTCGTCGTTCCGCGCGGACTTCTCAAGCCATACGCCGTTCTCCCTCTCGCGCAGCAGCGTCTTGGCCTGCTGCGTGGTGGATCCGGATCCGCGCTTCGTCGGGCGCTCCCATGCCGGGCTGCGGACAACCTCCATCCAGCGTCCCCGGGCGCTGAATTCGCAGACCACCTGCGGCTCCAGCCCTTCCGGGGCATGATCGCTGCGGAGCCGTTTGCCGCTCTGCCGGGCGCCGGGAACCGTGCCGTAGAGGGCATAGCAGATGGCGTCCAGGACGCTGGTCTTACCGGCGCCGGTAGCTCCGTTCAGCAGGAACAGGCCCCGCTCCCCCAGCGCGTCAAAGTCTATGATCTGACGCTCGGCGAAGGGACCGAAGGCCTGGATTTCCAACCGGTGGATCCTCACCGCGCCACCTCCAGCATCCGGACCGACTCGAGCGAACCCCGCAGCACCGTTTCTTCCATGTCCGATGCCGAGCGGCCCCGGACATGTTCCAGGAACCCGCAGCACAACGCGAGCTCATCCACGGCGTCGGCAACCCTGTCGCTGTAGCTGCTGCCCTTCCGCGCCGCGGCGTTGGCGGGTTCAAAGGCCAGCACCAGGGTGTCCGGAAAGCGCGCCCGCAGCCGTTCCATGGCCAGCACGGGGCGCTCAGTATCCGTCAGGGTGATCTGGCAGTAGGCCGATTCCGCGTCGGCATGCTCGGCTGCGCCGAGCAGCTCGTCCATTTCACCCCTGAGGATGGCCAGCTTCTTCTCCGCCGGCCAATCCACCCCCTGCACGGATTCCAGGCCGCCGGGGCCGATCTCCAGCAGCCAGCCGCCCTTGTCCTGGCGTGACTCGGAAAAGGAATAGGCCAGGGGCGAGCCGGAGTAGCGTACGTTTTCGCTGAGCTTCTGCCGGCCGTGCAGGTGACCCAAGGCGGTGTAGGTGAATCCGGAGAAGATATCCAGCGGGACGGCGCCGAGCCCGCCGACGCTGAGCTCACGCTCGCTGTCCGAAGTGATTCCACCACTGGCAAAGGTGTGCGCCAGTACGACCGCATGTGTCCGGGCCGGCCGGCCGGCAAGATCCATCCGCACCCGATTCAGCGCGGCTTCGGTGACGGTGAAATGGGACGGTTGATCCACGCCCAGCTCTTCGGCCACCATCCGCGGCTCAAGATACGGCAGGCCGTAGATGGCCAGCTGCGCCGCATCCCCCAACGGCAGCAGCACGGGAACGTCCAGGTCCGCGACCCGGGTCCGCAGGTGGACACCGCCGCGTTCGAGCACCTTGCCGGCAAAGCCCAGCCGGGTGGCGGAATCATGATTGCCGCTGGTCAGCACCACCTGCACGCCGGTCCCGGCGAGCCGCGCCAGGGCATCGTCGAGCAGATTGACCACGTCCACGCCCGGCAGCGCGCGGTCGTACACGTCGCCGGCGAGCAGCAGGACATCCACCTTTTCCCGGTGGATGGTTTCCATCAGCTGATTGACAAAATTCCGCTGGGCCGCCAGCATCCCGACTCCGTGGAAGGACCTGCCCAAATGCCAGTCCGAGGTATGTAATAACCGCATACCCCAACGCTAACGGCTACCACTGACAGGATTGTCACCGGTAGCCGTGGCGGGGGGAAAACTGTGGAAAGGCCTGGAAGCGCCAGCTACTTCTTCGGCTGCGGATTGTCGAAGAAGTCCTGGGCGTCCGGGGTTGCAGTCGCCTGCTCCTGCGGCGCGCTGGCGGGAACCGGCTTGGGCAGGCCGGCATTCGTGCGGCCATAGCCGGCCCCCGCGGCGCCGGCCGGGGAGGCGTCACCGGAATTGCCCGACGTTGCAGAGCCGGCGTCCGATCCGGCGACGGGGCCGGCACCATCTTCCTCGGCCCCGGCTTCAGCGTCATTCTCCGCGGCCGCGTTAGCGCTGCGAGCCTGTGCAGCGGCGATTTCATCATCCCCGACGACGGCGGAAACCAGTCCCACCTCGGCCGTCGGCACGGGAACCGCGAAGGCCCGGTAGAGAAGCCCGGCGACGGCAGCCCCCAGCAGCGGGGCGACCCAGAACAGCCACAGCTGGCCGGTGGCCCACGGCTCGGCAAATAAGGCGGCGGCGGTGGAACGTGCCGGATTCATGGAAGCGTTGGTCAGCGGCAGGGCCACCGTGATCACCACGGCAAAGGTCAGGCCGATGGCCAGCGGAGCCAGGGTCGTATTGGCCCGGGCCTGCGTGGCGCCCAGAATGACGGCCACAAAGATGGCAGTTCCGACTACTTCGATCAGCAACGCACCGGCCATCGGAATCTTCGAGGGTGAATGGTCGGCGAAACCGTTGGCCAGATTGTCGAAAAGCGACTGGGTGGTCAATTTGCCGTTGCTGGAAGTCACCGCGGGGAAGATGTTCAGGATGGTGAACAGCACCAGGGTGCCGACAGTGGCTCCGACCACCTGGGCCACCGCGTACCACAACGTGTGCAGCCATTTGAGCTTGCCCGCAATGGCCGCCGCCACGGATACCGCGGGATTGAAATGGCCGCCCGAAACATGGCCAAAGGCAATGATTCCGGCAATCAGCGCCACCCCGAATCCGAAGCCGACCGGCACCGCGGTCTGATTTCCCGCGCCGTTGAACAGCTCGATCCCCAGGCCGGCAAAGACCAGCAGGAACGTGCCCAGGGCCTCGGCCGAGAGCCGCGCCGCCAGGCCATAGCCGTTGTGTTGGACAGCGGTGGAGCCCGGGGCGGGGACGCCCGCCGGAGCCGGCACGTAAACCGTGTCGGGGCTGGATGATGTCATAGTGGCAAATCCTTTAGGGTTTGAAGTCAACTGCATGCGTCTTAGCTACGGAGTGCACCTTGAGAAACAGGCGTGCTCTTTCAGCATCAGGGTGCACTTTTAGCGCACATTCCACCAAACTACTGTACAGAATTGTCAGAATGCTGTGATCCCGCCGGGTTTACGGCGCACCGGCGTGCACGGGTAAATTGGAACCATGGCTTCCTCCCGCGCCGTTCCGCATGCCTCCCGCGTCCAAGGCTGCCTGATGGGCGGGGCGCTGGGCGACAGCTTCGGCTATCTGGTGGAGTCCGACGACGTGGCCACCATCCGGGCGCGCCACGGTTCCGCCGGTCTCCTGGACCTGTCCCAGTCGGCGGGTACCGTGCACTTTTCGGACGACACGCAGATGACCCTATACACGGTGGATGGTCTGGTGGAGGCGCTCGAGTGGGCCAATGACGGCGTGGCCGCGGACGCCAACGCCTGCCTCTGGCTGGCCTACCTGCGCTGGCTGGCCACCCAGGGCGAGCCGATCCCGCCGCATGCGCCGGCGCCGCAGCCGCGCTGGATTGACGGCCAGGATGTGCTCCACCACCGGCGGCACCCGGGAAAAGCCTGCCTATCCGGCCTTGCCGGCGGCGAGATGGGAACGCGCGTCCGGCCGGTGAACCCGGATTCCAAGGGCTGCGGAACCGTGATGCGCTCGGCCCCCTTCGGCCTGGTTCCCCATATTCCTGCCGAAGCGGCCTACAAACTCAGCACGGATGCTGCGTTCCTGACCCACGGCCACCCCTCCGCCATCCAGTCCGCCGGCGCCTTCAGCTGGCTGATCCATGAGCTGGTTGTCGGCGGCAGGGACCTGCGGGCGGCCGCCGAATCCGCCCTGGACCGCGCCGCCGGCGCCGCGCCGGCCCCGGACCCGCAGCTGCTGGGCCGGCTGGAGGCGGCGCTGCTGCTGGCCGCAGGGCCGGCTCTGGAGCCGGAAGGGCTGACGGCCGCGCTGGGACTGGGCCGGGTCGCAGAGGAGGCCCTCGCCGTCGGCCTGTATTCGGTGCTGGGAAGCCAGGCGTCGTCGTCGTCGCCCGTGGATCATTTCCTGCGTGCCATGCGGATCGCGGCCAACCACGACGGGGACAGCGACTCGACCGCCTCGATCGCCGGAAACATCCTGGGCGCGTTTTACGGCGAGGAATGCCTTCCGCGGGCGTGGCTGGCGCTCAGCGAGGCACCCGGCCTGATCCGTGAGATGGGCCAGTCGCTGCTGAGCGTTACCGGTTTCGAAGGCTGACGTTGTTGCACGCCTCGCATACCGTGTCCGGGATGACGCCCCTGCGCTGCAGCGCTCCGAAGATCAGGCAGCCCAGGCACAGCCCCGCAAAGGCCTCCAGCGAGGCGGCGACGATCAGCATCGCGGTCAGCGCCCACGCGGCCGAGGGAACACCGGCAAGGAACAGCACGGCGGCGGCGCCGGAGAGCACCGTCCCGATCCCCTGTGCGAATCGTTTGGGCGGCCCGGGGACCAGCTTCGGCGCACCGAACCGCGGCGCCAGGACCTTGACGGACAGCAGCGCCACCGGGGAAATCCGCGGGCCGAACATCAACCGCAACGCGAAGCCGGCGGCAATCAGCGGCAGTCCCCAGCCCTGGCCGGTGACCATGAAAAGGAGTGACAGCACCGCGACCACTCCGGCGGTGCACCGGGCCGCATATTCGTTGACCGGGTTGGGAAAGGCGAAGACCCGCTTCCAGATTGACGGCGGCTGGGTCCCGTTCGGGGCGGGGAAGCCGGGGGCCTCAGGGAGTTGGTCCGTCAGGGGCGTCATCCGTAAAGGCTAGGACCGCGGGCGCCCCCCGGGTAGCTTTGTTGCGCCCCGTGACGGCTCACTGCGCGGGGCTTGACCACCGAGCGGACGTCCCGGTAGGAGTTTAGGGCGGTTCTGGCCCGAATCCGCCGGAATCGGTCCCAAACCCCTACCCGGCGGCGCGCTCTGGCGGCATGTCGGCTCAGCCGAGCATCTGCAGGAATTCCCCTTCGGAAAGCACCTCGATGCTTTGGCCCCGCTGATGCAGCTCCAGCACCCGGCGGGCCTTGCTGGTCAGGCGGCCGCCGCGCAGGTCCGCGGCCACGAACCCGTCCCCGACCACCAGCACGGTGGTCTTCCGGGTCACGGCGCTGGCCGGCTGGGCACCCAGCTGCGCGGACTTTTCCTTGGCCGCACTACGCGGGAGACGCAGATTTCCGGTGAAGACGATGGTCTGGCCATGGAGCGGATGATTGCTGTCGGCGGCCGGATTCGGCTCCGGGTTCGGCCCCTCTTCCGGCCACGCCTGCCGGCTGCCGCCGTCGGCCCTTCCGCTTGCGCCGGCCGCCAGACGCTCCCGGGCCGTCCGCGTCGACTTGGACAGCTCGTCCCTGCCGGGCAGGTAGGCGCCAAATTTCGGCATCTGGAGTTTCAGGCCCGCGAAGACCTCCGCCACGCTGCCGGCGGCACCACGGCCCGCAATGTCGATCATGATGCCCGCGCAGGCCCGGGCATCTTCGGTCGCGTCGTGGTGGTTCAGCAGGGGCACACCGGCGGCTTCGGCCACAAAAGGCAGCGAATAGGAGGGCAGTGAATAGTGGCGCCGGGAGAGCATGACCGTGCAGGCGTAGTTGAAGGCCGGTCCGGGCAATTCGGAGACTTCCAGGGCGGAGCGGATCACGCCCATGTCAAAGGCCGCGTTGTGGGCCACCAGGACATCGCCGCCGATGAACCCGCCGATCTCGGCGAACAGTTCGCCGAACCGCGGCTGCTTGGCCACCTGCTCCGGCGTGACCCCGTGGATCTGCACATTGCGCGGATCGAAGTGGTCGTGGCCGGCCGGCGGTCGCATCAGCCAGAATGCCTCGTCCACAATACGGCCATCGCGCACCTTGCTGAGTCCCACCGAGCACGGCGAGCCTCGGAAGCCATTGGCCGTCTCAAAATCGATCGCAGTGAACTCTAAACCCACGCGTCAAGGCTACCGTCCGGCCGGTGCGATCCCTGACAGGCGCACCGGCTAGGCTGGTCGGATGACTTCATTGACACCCCCGGCCGACTGGTACCTCTTTGACTACGGCATGGTCATCTCCACCGCCCCGGATCCGGAAGACTGGCTGGCCCTGCGCGAGGCGACCGGGCTGGATCTGGAGCACAGGGAGAGCAGCTATTGGGTGCACCGCTCCGACTTCGACGCCGGCCGGCTGACCTCGCGGGACTACTGGACCCGGGTGCTGGGCCAGGAGGTCAACGACGGGTTCGCCTCCCGGCTGGATGCCCTGGACGCCCGGCAGTGGTCGCATTTCAACCTGGACACCCTGGACGTGCTCGAGTCGCTCTCGGCCGGCGGCTCCGGTCTGGCGCTGCTCTCCAATATGCCCGCCGGCATGGCCTCCGAATTTGTTAACCGGGAGCCGTGGGTCCGTTACTTCGACAAGCTTTTCTTCAGCGGCCACCTGGGCCTGGTCAAGCCGGATCCCGCGGTCTTTGCGCATGTGCTGGCCGAACTGGAGGCCGACGGCGGCCGCGTCACCTTTGTGGACGACTCCGAGGCGAACATCGCCGCCGCCAAGGCCCTCGGATTCCGGACCGTGCTGCACACGGAGGGCATTGACCTGGCCGCGCGTCTCACGCTGCTGGATGCGGATCTGCAGCGGTAGGACCGGCCCGGACCGGCCGGACGCACAGCGCAGCCATAGCCGGGCCAAAGTGCGGTGCTAACTCCGGGCCAAAGGATGGAACCAGTTCCGCTCCCGCGGGACGAGGAAACCATCCAGGAGAACGCAATGAATAGCCTCAAGAAATCGGCCCTCGGCACTCTGGCCCTGGCCGCCGTGATCGGCGGCGGCGCCCTGACCGCTGCAGCCCTTCCCGCGAACGCCGCGGATCTGACGGCGACCAGGGCCAGCAGCCCTAAAGCGACTTCCATGGACCCATTCTGTCAGCCGGTCATGTCGGCCGCGTAAAGAAATAAGACAAGAATCCGGGAGCAGCCGGGCATGGGATGGATGCCCGCGGAACGGGCATCCACCCCCGACGCCGGCAGGCCTTGTGTGCCTGGGCTGCGCCGGCCCGGCACTCAGCCGTTGGCGTCCTGGCTGGAGCCGCTGCCGCCCGGCGCCCGGCCGCCGGGGCCGCCTCCTGCGCCGGGACCGCCCGTTTCGGTGGCCGTCACCTTGAACGAGGCATCCAGCTTCACGGTTGCGGCGGTGCCGTCCGCTTTCAGGATGTGGGCCTCGTAGGTGGCACCCTCGGCGTCATTCTCCACCCGCTGGATGGTGGCTCCGGGGTTGGCCGCCAGCGCGGCGGCTTTGACCTTGGCCGCGGTGTCACCGGTGAGCAGCTGCTCGGTGATGCCGTTGGCCTGGTGGCCGCCCCTGCTCGGATCCGGTGCCCCCTGCCCGGTGCCGCCGTCCGTCGT
>JALYYI010000137.1 GCA_030946705.1 Actinomycetota bacterium
CGGATGGAAGGCGGCGGCCCAGAACCTGAGCGACATTAACGCGATGGGCGGGGTCGCCACCAGCATCGTGGTCAGCCTGACCATCCCCGCGCAGACGCCGGTCACGTGGGTGGAGGATCTGGCGGACGGGCTCACGGCTGCCATCCGGGAGCTGGGCGCCGCGGACTGCTCCGTGGCGGGCGGCGACCTGTCCGGGGGCGGCGAGATTGTTGTGACGGTGGCTGTGCTGGGGTCCCTCGAGGGGCGGGAACCGGTGCTCCGTTCCGGCGCGCAGCCGGGCGACGTGGTGGCGCTGGCAGGGACGGTGGGCCGGGCCGCGGCGGGCTGGGCGCTGCTGGAAAGCAGCATCCCCGAAGCGCGGTTCCAGCCCGAGCAGGAGGCCGCCGTCGCCATTTTCTGTCGGCCGAGGCCGCCGCTTGCTGCCGGTCCGACGGCCGCCAGGGCCGGGGCAACGGCCATGCTGGACATTTCCGACGGCCTGCTCCGCGACGCCGGCCGCCTCGCGAAGGCGAGCGGCGTCGTCGTCGACCTGGACCCGGACGTGCTGAACGCGCTGGCGGATCCGCTGCGGAAAACGGCCGTGCTGCTGGGCGTCGATCCGCTGGACTGGGTGCTCGGTGGGGGAGAGGACCATGGCCTGCTGTCCACATTCCCGGCCCAGGTTCAGTTGCCGGACGGCTTCACTGCGATAGGCTCTGTATTGCCCGGCGGTGCCAACGTGCCGCCGGTGACTGTGGCAGGTGAAGCTGCGGAAACAGCGGGTTCAAATGGGGCGGGATCGAATACCGTGGGATGGGATCACTTTGCACTCTAAGATTGCCGCTAACGCGCACGCCGTCCGGCGCTGGCTGGCCAAGTGCGAGGAGACGCTGGGCAACCACAGCGACCGGCTGAACGCGATCAACATCTTTCCGGTGGCCGACGGCGATACCGGCACCAACCTCTACCTCACGGTCCGCTCGGCCTGCCGCGCCATCCACGAGACGGACAATCCTGACGTCGGCGCGGTGCTGGCGGTGGCCGGCCGGGCGGCCATGGAGGACGCTCGAGGCAACTCCGGCACCCTGTTCTCGGTTTTCCTGGCCGCCTTTGCCGAGCCGCTGGCCGGAGCATCCCGGCTGAGCGGCCCGCTGCTGGCCGCGGGGCTGCAACGGGCGCAGATCCGGGCCTGGTCCGCGCTCAGTGACCCGATGCCGGGCACCATGCTCTCCGTGCTGGAGGCCAGCGCGCGTGCCGCCTCGACCGTGCACTCGTCCGAAAGCGGCGATGACAGCAACCACACCCTGGCGCTCACCCTTGATGCCGCCGTCCAGGCCGCGGTGCAAGCCGTGATCCGGACCGAAAACCAGCTCGGTGCGCTGCGGGATGCCCACGTGGTGGACGCCGGCGGCGTGGGGCTGCTGCTGGTGCTGGATTGCCTTCGTTCGGTGCTGCTGGGGCAGGAATTGCAGGACGAACTGCTGGACGGCCTGTCCGGCTACGACGTCCAGGACCCGCACATCCACGCGGACATGCCGGCAGTCGGGGGTGTGGAGGTCATGTGCACCATCAATCTCTCGCCGCTGGATGCCGCCGGACTGCGGGCCCAGCTGGATGAGTTGGGGGAGTCGGTGATCATGACGGCGGTTTCCGAGGTGGAGCAGCCCGACGGCGGCTACCGCTGGCGGGTGCACGTCCACGTTCCCGAGCCGGAACCGGCGCTGTCCATCATCCGGGCCGTCGGGGAGCCGATCAACATCAGCGTGACCCAGCTGAATACGGCCACCCGGGACGCGATGGCCGCCGCGGACGCGCTGGCCGAGCGGACCGAGGTCGCGCCCCTGGATGACCTGGCCGCGCACCAGGCCGTGATCGCGGCCCTGCCCGCCGCCGTCGACCCTCGCGGCGTTTCCTTCAGCGGCGTTGGTGCCGGCGGTGCGCCAGGACGCCCCGACGCCGTCGTCCGGCCAGATGCCCATGAGCGCCGTTAGCCGCGCCACCGACGGGCCGGCCGAGTTCGCCCTGCCGCTGGACCGGCTGATCAGCCCCAAATCCGCAGGGCCGGTAAGGAAGCATCTGGGCCTGACCACCGTGGGCGAGCTGCTGAACTACTTCCCGCGCCGCTACCTGAACCGCGGCGAGCTGACGCCGATCGACCAGGTGCCGCTGAACGAGGACGTCACCATTCTGGCCCGCGTGCTCCAGCAGCAGCCGCGCCGGCGGATGCGCGAGCGCAAGGGTTTCATCCAGGACATCGTGGTCACGGACGACTCCGGCCTGAGCACGCTTAAAATCACGTTCTTCAACAACTATTCCGCGGAAAGCCAGCTCAAACCGGGCGTGCTCGCCCTGTTCTCCGGCAAAGTCACGCTGTATAACCGCAACCGCAACCTCACGAGTCCGGACTATGAGCTGCTGCCCGACGATGAACTAGCCGGCCAGGAGGCGGACTTCAAGGCGCAGCGGCCGGTTCCGGTCTACCCGGCCACCGCCAAGCTGACCAGCTGGAGGATCCAGAAC
>JALYYI010000139.1 GCA_030946705.1 Actinomycetota bacterium
GTCGACGGTTGGGCTGTGGCGGTGACCGGCTTAGCCGTGGCCGCCTTCTCCGCGGCCGGCACGTCAACAGCCGGCTCGGTCGAGGCCGGCGCGTCAACAGCCGGCTCTTCAACGGCGGGCTCGCTCGCAGCCTTACCGGTCAGGTCACCCAGACCGTCGGGCAGCAGGTCAGCGAGGCTCTGGGTCATCGGAGCCTTGTTGTCCTGGTCCACGTCGACGCGTTCCTTGCCGGAAGCGACGGCCTCATTCTTGGCCTTGTCGTCCGCCCGTTGGGCGGCGCGGCGGGCCTCGGCCTTGGCCTCGGCCTTGTTCTTCAGCGGCCCGATCACCATGACCATGTTCCGGCCGTCGATGCGCGGAGTGGACTCTACAGCACCAACCTCGGCAACGTCGTCGGCGAAACGCTGGAGCAGGCGGATGCCCATCTCGGGACGCTGCTGCTCACGGCCGCGGAACTGGATCATGGCCTTGACCTTGTCCCCGGCGCCGAGGAAGCGGATGGCGTGGCCACGCTTGGTCTCGTAGTCGTGGGTGTCGATCTTCAGGCGGAAGCGGATCTCCTTCAGAACGGTGTTCGTCTGGTTCTTCCGCGCCTCACGGGCCTTAACAGCAGCTTCATACTTGTACTTGCCAAAATCCATGAGTTTACACACCGGCGGCTTGGCCAGCGGTGCAACCTCAACAAGATCCAGGTCCGACTCAGCGGCCAGGCGCAGGGCATCCTCAATACGGACGATGCCAACCTGCTCACCTGCTGGTCCTACCAACCGCACCTCGGGGACGCGGATCCGATCGTTGATTCGTGGCTCGCTAATGTGTGACTCCTGTTTGATTCCATGAGGGTGTTCATGATTTCCGAAACCACCAGAAATAGGAGAAGGCCCCCGACTGCTGGTGCAATCGAAGGCCTCAATGAACGGTGGCCGGGACGTCCCATCCGGGACTTCCGCTGCCTGCCCCGAAGGACGGCTGGCAACCTGATACCCGGGTAACTCCAGCTACCTTGCGGCGTTACGCTGGGTCGACGGGTGGGAGAGAGCTCCGCTTGCAAACTGAACGTAGAGTTGTAACGACATTCAGCCGGTCTGTGACAAGCTTACCAGTATGAGCAGCCCTGATAGCAATCCGACATCCGCAGCAACCCGCCACAGCTTTGAGGCCTCCACCGCACCGTCCACCCAGGCCCCGGACAGCGCCCCGGCTACGGGTGCACCGGCCAGCTCAGGCGAGCAGCTGCGCGACATAGCCGAGGTCCCCGCCGTCGAGGTTATTACGACGGCGGCTGTGCACCTGATGAGCGCCGCCGCGGTCAAATGCGGCCTGGCCGATGGACCGGACGCCGAGGAACTCAAGGACCTGGACGAGGCCCGCAAGCTGATCACCGCGCTGGCCGGATTTGTTACCGCGGCCGCGCCGGAAATAGGCAGCCAGCACGCCGGCCCCTTGCGCGACGGCCTGCGCTCACTCCAGCTTGCCTTCCGCGAGGCGTCCCTGATTCCGGATGCCCCGGGCAAGGGTCCGGGCGAAAAGTTCACCGGCGCCGTCAACTAGTCCCGTCCGCAACACCCCGACCCCGCCTCAAAACCCCGGTTGATTGCACACTTCGCGCCCATGTTGTCGAAAAACATGGGCGCGAAATGCCCTCTCAACCTTCAGCAAAGGAGCGACCGATGGCACATCATCTGGTTCTGGGTACCGGTCAGATCGGCTCGCATCTGACCGCTTCACTGATTGCCCAGGGGGACACCGTCACCGTGGGCAGCCGCGGCGGCGCCTCCGTCCCGGGGGCGCGGGCGCTGCGTCTTGATGCGTCGGACGCCGCGGCAGTCACCACCGCTGCGACCGGTGCCGACACCATCTTCGTCTGCACCAACCCGCCCTACGACAAGTGGACCGAGCAATGGCCGCCCATCGGCACCGCCGTCATTGATGCCGCCCGCCGTACCGGGGCCAGGGTTGTCCTGATGGGAAACCTTTACGGTTACGGTCCGCCGCAGGGACCGATGACGGCGC
Source organism: Actinomycetota bacterium (assembly GCA_030946705.1). Taxonomy (GTDB): domain Bacteria; phylum Actinomycetota; class Actinomycetes; order Actinomycetales; family Micrococcaceae; genus Arthrobacter_M. The sequence continues at coordinate 2,014 of JALYYI010000139.1, forward strand.
AGACGCCGCTGGCGGCCACGGAAACCAAGGGACTCGTGCGGGTCCAGCTCTGGCAGCGCTTCCTGGATGCCCATAACCGCGGTGACATCCGGGCCGCCGAGGTCCGCGCCAGCGACTACTTTGGGCCCGGGGCACAGGAAACCGCACACCTGGGTGAGAGGTTCTTTGCGCCGCTCGTGGCCTCGAAGACTGCGTATGTGGTGGGCAACCCGGCGCTGAAGCACAGCTGGGCCTATCTGCCCGATATCGCCCGGACCCTGGCCGCCGTGGCCGGAAGCGAAACCGCCTTCGGCCGGGCCTGGATTGTCCCGGCCTCCAGTAATGCCAGCCGGCTCGAACTCGCCCGGATGGTCAACAGCCTGCGTGGCTCGCACGGGAAGGTCCGCCAGATTCCCCCGCTGGTACTGCGCGCCCTGGGTGTGGTCAACGGGCAGATGCGCGAGGTGGCCGCGTCCAGCTACCAGTTCATGACGGAGTTCATCGCGGACGCTGCGGAGACCGAAGACCGGCTCGGAGTGTCCGCGACGGACTTCGGCGCCGCGCTGGTCGCAACGCTGGCTGCCCTCGATGCGGCGCACCCCAAACCATAGCCGGCTTCCGAAGCCGCCCGGCTGCCCATCCGTCCAGAACCAGTGTTGAGAGGTCACTTCGCGCCGATCTTTTTCGGGCAAATGGGCGCGAAGTGCCACCTCAACGGCGGGAGGCTATGTGGTGGTGACGCGCCGCAGGGCCGTTTGCAGGGCCAGTCCGCCCAGGGCCAGCAGCAGGGCCGCGGCGCCGACTGCCGCGAAACCCGCCCAGGGCCCGATCGAGTCGATCGCCACGCCGGCCATCGGCGCCCCCAGCGCGCTGCCCAGCGTCAGTGCCGATCCGTACCAGCCCATCGCCTCGCCGCGGCGCTCCTCGCGGACCAGGGACGCGATCCGCTCGGCGCTGGCGGAGAGCACCGGGGCGCACAGCAGGCCGGCGGGGATGGACCACAGTGCCAGTGCCCAGGTATCGGTGGCCAGTCCCATCGGAATGGTCAGGGCGGCCATTCCGGCCAGCAGCAGGAGCGGGCTGACGGACCGGTGCAGCGCGCCGTAGAGCAGGCCGCCGACCACCGAGGCCGCGCACCAGAACAGGAAGACGATGCCCAGCTGCTCCGCACGGTCCGCGTGCCGCAGCACGGCGACAATGCCAACGTCCGTGCCGGAGAGCGCCAGGCCGGCGCCGGCCGCGGCGCCCAGGACGGCGAGCACGGCGGCGTTGACCCAGACCAGATTGCCGCGCGCCCTGCCCCACATGCGGCCGAAGATATTGCCGCCGGCGAAGGACTGGCTGCTCATCGCCTCCATCGGAGGCATCTCCTCCAGGGAGTCCAACTCATCGCCGCAGTCTTGGACGTAGCTGCCCTGTTGGCCGCTGCGGGTGGGCGGGTTGAACCACATCAGGAAGAGCCCGGCCAGCGCGGAGGCCGCGCCGATAATGATCAGGCCGATCGTGGTGCGGATGCTGGTGGCCAGCAGCACACCGGCGGCCGGACCGACCATGAAGGTCAGTTCCGCACCGACGGAGTCCAGCGCGTAGGCGGTGCGCCGTTGCTGCTCGGAGACCATCACGCCCAGGGACTGGCGCACCACGGAGAAGATCGGCACGGAGAACAGTCCGCCGACGACGGCCGCCGCCAGCAGGAGCGGATAGTTCAGGAACGGGGCGACGGACCAGACCACAAGCTCGGAAATGACCGAAGGCACCAGCGCACGGCGGAGCCCGACGGCGTCCACCCGCTTACCGCGCCACGGAGCGCCGGCGGCGATGCCCACGGTAACGGCGGTTGCCACTCCACCGGCGGCGCCGTAACCCAGCTTGAGGCTGTCCACAACATGGAAGGTGAGCATGATCCCCGCCGCCGCGTGCGGGACGCGGGCCAGCATGGCAACCAGTAACAGCCGCCGGACGGGCGCAATGGCCAGCAGCTCGCGGTAGCCAGCGAAATTCACTTGTTACTTCTTTCTCATCGTCCCCGCACGATGAGCCGTCTCATCGCCGGGGTGGTTGGGCGGTACACAGGGCGATCTCCACCGAGTCGACCGACTCGGCGAAATATCCGTCCCGCGACCAATAGTCCTGCAAGGTGCCAATCAGGGTGTTCAGGGCGGCCTGGTCAAGGCCCGGTGCCAGGGTCAATTCAACACGCAGCTCCGGTCCGGCACCAGAACCGGCCCGGCCGGTAATCCCCAGCAACGCCGGGTGCCCGGCCGCGGTCAGCGACCCGGCCAGGACGGCATCCACCTGTTGATCAGAATAGCTGGGGATCCACTCCCGTTGCTGCGCCAACGCCCAGACGGCGGGGCGGCGCACCACAAAGGGGTGCTCGGAGCCCGGGTCCACCACCATCAGCTGGGCCTCCTCCGCCACCGCGGCCAGGGCCGCGCGCGGCGCATACACCGCCACCGGCCGGGTCTGCGGGTGCCATCGGTTCAGCGCTTCCACGGAGCTGAATACCGGCAAGGTCCGGCGTCCGTCCGGGGCCTGCAGCGTCACCAGCGCCATGTCCGATTCCTTGTCCGAGGCCAGACTGTTTAGGTCCACGCCGTCCACGCCGGCTTCGGCCACCTGCGCCACGATCGGGACGAAAACGCGGACGCCGGCCAGGCTGCGGACCACGGATGCTTCGTCCCCGCCGCCCGCGGCCAGTGCCGCCAGCGCCGCCGCAAAGACCGGGTCCGTGCCGCCGTCGTCGTCCTCAAAGTTGTGGTACTTCGCCCCCGGGGGAAGCCGGCGGCCCTGCCAGGGCTGGCCCGCGGAATCGGCGGGACCGCCGGCTCCGGCCAGCGCCGCGGCGATGTGGCCGGGCAGCCGCCGTTCTACTGCATCGCTCATGCGGCCTAGCGCCGTCCGGCCACGTCCAGCGCCTGCGGCAGCGTGAAGGCGCCGGCATAGAGCGCCTTGCCCACGATCGCACCCTCCAGGCCCAGCGGCACCAACTCGCGCAGATCCTTCAGGTCTTGCAGGCTGGAGATGCCACCGGAGGCCACCACGGGCCTGCCGGTGCGCTCGAGCACCTCCCGCAGCAGTTCCACGTTGGGCCCGCGCAGTGTCCCGTCCTTGGTCACGTCGGTGACCACGTAGCGTGCGCAGCCGGCGTCCTCCAGGCGCGCCAGCACCTCCCAGATGTCGCCGCCCTCCTTGGTCCAGCCGCGCGCCGCCAGCGTGGTGCCGCGGACATCGAGGCCGACGGCGACCTTGTCGCCAAAGCGCTCGATGGCGCGCGCCGTCCACACCGGGTTCTCCAGCGCGGCGGTGCCCAGGTTCACCCGTTCGGCGCCCAGCTCGAGCGCCCCTTCCAGCGAGGCATCGTCGCGGATGCCGCCGGAGAGTTCGACCTTGACGCGCAGTTCCCGGACCACCGCGCGCAGCAGTTCCAGGTTCGATCCGCGCCCGAACGCGGCGTCCAGATCGACCAGGTGGACCCACTCGGCACCGTTGTTCTGCCACGCCAGTGCGGCATCCAGCGGCGCGCCGTAGCTGGTTTCGCTGCCGGCCTCGCCCTGCACCAGGCGGACGGCCAGGCCGTCCGCGACGTCGACGGCGGGCAGCAGTTCAAGGATGGGGGTGTCGGTGCTGGTCATCGTGGTTCCTCAGGCGGTTCGGGTGGTGGAAAGAGCGGCGGCGCCGAGATCCATGACCGGCTGGTTCACACCGGGCAGGGTCAGCAGGTAGGCGGCCACCAGGGACATCGCGGCCAGGGCGATGAAGGACACGGACACCCAGCGCGGTTTCTTCTGCTGGTGGAAGGAGATGGCCCCGCCCACCAGCAGGCCGCCCAGGCCCATCAGCAGGACAGACCACATTCAGGCCACCGCCTTTCGCAGCGAGTCGACCCAGTTCTTCAGCAGCCGGGCGCCCGCGTCGCCGGACTTCTCCGGATGGAACTGGGTGGCGCACAGCGGACCGTTCTCCACGGCCGCGATGAAGGGGGCGCCGTGCTCGGACCAGGTGACCAGTGGGGGCTTCATCAGCGGCTGGGAGACATCAAAGTCCCACTTCTGCACGCCGTAGGAGTGCACAAAGTAGAACCGCTCATTTTCAACGCCGGCGAAGAGCATGGAACCTTCGGGGACGTCGACGCTGTTCCAGCCCATGTGCGGGACCACCTCCGCCGGCAGAAGTTCCACCGTGCCGGGCCACTCCCCCATCCCGGGCTCCCGGTTTCCGTGTTCCACGCCCTCTTCAAAGAGGATCTGCAGCCCCACGCAGATGGCCAGGACCGGCCGGCCGCCGGCTACCCGGCGCCCGATCAGCCGCACGCCGCCAACATCCCTGAGTTCCTTCATGACGGTGGCAAAAGCGCCCACGCCCGGAACCACCAGGCCCTCGGCTTTCAGGGCATCCTCCGCCCTGGCGCTAAGCGTCACCTCGGCCCCGGCGCGCTCCAGGGCGCGGACGGCGGAGCGGACATTGCCCGATCCATAATCAAGGACCGTCACGGTCGGCCTGATGCCGGTCACAGGCTGCCCTTCGTGGACGGGATGCCCTCGACCCGGGGGTCCGGCTCGACGGCGGCGCGCAAAGCACGGGCAAAGGCCTTGAACTGGGCCTCGACAATGTGGTGCGGATCCCGGCCGGCGATGACGGTCATGTGCAAGCAGATCTGCGCGTGCAACGTGATGGCCTCGAAGACATGCCGGGTCAGCGAGCCGGTGAAGTGGCCGCCAATCAGGTGGTATTCCTGCCCGGCCGGTTCTCCGGTATGCACCAGGTAGGGGCGTCCGGAAACGTCGACGACGGCGTTGGCCAGGGCCTCGTCCAGCGGCACCGTGGCTTCCCCGAATCGCCGGATACCGGCCTTGTTACCCAGCGCCTGGCGCAGGACCTCGCCGAAGGTGATGGCAACATCTTCCACCGTGTGATGGACGTCGATGTGGGTGTCCCCGCTGGCCTTCACCGTCAGATCTATGAGCGAGTGCTTCGACAGCGCCGTCAGCATGTGGTCATAGAAGGGCACCGAGGTGTCGATATTGGAGACTCCGGTGCCATCCAGGTTCAGCTCCACCAGCACGGAGGATTCACTGGTGGCCCGCTCCAGCCGTCCGGTGCGGTCTGCGGTTCTCTGGCTGTTCTCGCTCATTGCGGGCGGTCCTTATCTGGGCGGAAGAATGTCTCCCTGCTAATTCTAAGAGAGCCGGACGCTGACGCCGAACCGGTCTGGAACGTCAGCGCCCCAAAAGCTCCGCCAACCGGTCCAGGAAAGCCGACGTTTCAGCTTCCGTTCCGGCGGTGACGCGCAGGTGGCCGGGAATCCCTATGTCGCGGATCAGCACGCCCGCGTCCAGCAGGCCCTGCCAGATGGCGTGCGGATCATCCAGGCCGCCGAAGAAGACGAAGTTGGAGTCGGAGGGAGCCGGTTTCAGCCCCAGCTTTTGCAGCCCGTCGACGATCCTGTCCCGCTGGACTTTGATGTCTTCCACATTGGCCAGCAGGGACGCCGAGTTCCGCAGCGCGGCTACGGCCGTGGCCTGGGTGATGGCGGAAAGGTGGTACGGCAGACGGACCAGCCGCAGCGCATCGGTGATTTCCGGCGCCGCTGCCAGGTAGCCAAGCCTGGCCCCCGCCATGGCGAAGGCCTTGCTCATGGTCCTGGACACGATCAGCCGCTCCCGGCCGGGCAGCAGGCCCAGCGCGCTGGCGGTACCCTCGTGCGAGAACTCGGCGTAGGCCTCATCAACAATCACGATCGCCTGGGAGGCTTCGCCGGCGTCATAGACGGCCTCGACGACGTGCAGGCCCAGGGCCGTTCCGGTGGGATTGTTGGGCGAGCACAGAAAGACGACGTTGGGGGCAATGCGGCGGACCTGTTCGGCCGCCGATTCCGCGGTGAGCGTGTAATCAGCGGTCCGCTGGCCGGCTATGTATTCGGTACCGGTGCCGCTGGCAAGCAGCGGGTACATCGAATAGGTGGGGGGGAACCCCAGGGCCTTGCGGCCAAATCCACCGAACGCCTGCAGTATCTGCTGCAGCACCTCGTTGGAGCCGTTGGCGGCCCACATGTTCTCCTGGCTGAGGTTGTGGCCCAGATAGGCGGCCAAGGCCCGGCGAAGTTCACTGAATTCCCGGTCCGGATACCGGTTCAGGTCCGTCAGCGCATCCTCAACGGCCTTCAGTATGGCTTCCCGCGCATCGTCCGGCACACCGTGGGTGTTTTCGTTAACGTTTAGCAGAATAGGCACGTTCAGCTGGGGCGCCCCGTAGGGACGTTGTCCCCGCAGATCCTCCCGAAGCGGCAACCGGTTGAGGCGGTCGATCTGGTCGTTCTCGCTTTCGTAGCTCACAGGGCCAGTTTAAGTCAGCTGATTGCCCCGGACGAAACTCCACCGCGGTCCGGCGGAAGATGACTCCGCATTACCGTGGTCAGCTGGGCAGCGGGACGAACAGCTGCTGTCCCGGCTGGACGACCGAGGTGCTCAGATTGTTGAGCAACAGGATGTCCGAAATCACATCCCGCGTGTCGCGGGCAGGATCGCTGGCAGCAGCGATGCTCCACAGCGTCTGGCCGGCCATGACCGTGGTCTTCACCGCCTGGCTTCCGGTACCGTCGGCCCCGGTGGAAGCCTTGACCGGAGCTGTGAAAACACCGAGCAGCAGCAGGACCAGCACCGACACAAGCATCAGCGGAAGTCCAATGAAAACCAGCCGGCCACGGCGGGTCAGCCGCAGGCGCCCCCTGGAACCATAGGCCGGACGGCGCCCTGCAATCTGGAATGTAGAAGTCGCGTTCATGGCAATCACCTTTCACGGTACGAAGTCCCGTTAGTCCTGGAATGCGAGCGGTCATGGGGTCCTACGCCCCGCATTCGAACATGTATTCGAGACTGTGTGTTCTATTTTTAGCACTAGTAGACGAAGCTTGCCAAGACTCGCTAGAACAAATGTTTGAAATTCTGTTCAAACTGACTTAACTTGGTAGCAAGAATCCAGCAGCAAAACCTGGTCACACCGAGAGTCCACCAGAGCCCACTGACACTATTGGCGGGTCGGTCCTAGGGCCGCTGGGAATGGGCGATCAGACCACGAAAGGACAGCACGTCATGCCAGGTCCGGAATCAGTCGTTCAGAGCGGCAACAACCTTAAGCGCACCGGCTTCAAGGGCCTGACGGTTCGGCAGAAGAAGATCCTGGAATGCATCCAGCGCTCCATCAGCGTGAACGGATACCCGCCCTCGATGCGCGAGATTGGCGACGTCGTCGGGCTGGCCAGCCTCTCCAGCGTTACGCACCAGCTGTCCCAGCTGGAAAAGCAGGGGTACCTGCGGCGCGACCCGAAGCGCCCACGTGCCATGGAAGTGCTGATTCCGCTGACCCTTGACGACCGTCAGGTTGAAATTGAAGGCGTCAGTTCACCCACCGGGCTGCGCAGCATCACCGGCCTGAACATGGCCGAGCTGAGCAGCGCCTCCGATACCGTCATTGTGCCGCTGGTGGGGCGCATTGCCGCCGGAGGCCCGATCCTGGCGGATCAGGTGGTGGAGGACGTGATGCCGCTGCCCCGCCAATTGGTCGGTCATGGGGAATTGTTCATGCTCAGGATCGCCGGCGACTCGATGATCGACGCTGCCATCTGCGACGGGGACTGGGTTGTGGTCCGCCGGCAGAATAATGCCATCAACGGTGACATCGTGGCCGCCCTGCTGGACGACGAAGCCACCATCAAGACCTTCCGCCAGCGCGACGGCCACACCTGGCTGCTCCCGCAGAACACCCGCTACGAGCCGATCCTGGGAGACCAGGCCACCATCATGGGCAAGGTCGTCAGCGTTCTGCGCAGCCTCTAACAGGGACGCTCTCCACCAAATGGAACTCGATCAGATGATCCGGGGGTAACCGGGGCGTGAGAGTCGGCTGTTTGGGCTCTACGCCAGCCGCCTGCGGACACGGGCCCTGGTTCGAAGATCCGGTCGGCTGCGCAAGGCTCGTGGTGGATCATCGCACCGTGACCCGGGTTCGCGCCCGCGCGACCCTGCGCCCCCTCGACCTTTACCCTGCTCTGCAGCCAGCGGAGGACCTGCTGCGCGTGGGTGTTCGGCGGGAAGATCGGGTAGAAAACGTGCTCGATCACGCCGTCCCGGATGACCAGAGTGAGGCGTGAGTAGAGGCGATCGTGGTCTGGGGCCGTGAAAGTGGGGAGGTTCAACGCGTCAGCGAGAACCGACCCAACGTCCGATAGCATCGGAAAGGGCAGGCTGAGACGGCCAACAACTTCCCGTTGATAGTCCAGGCTCTGGCTCGACATGCCGTAGACGTTGCTCGCGCCTGCCTCACGCAGCAGACCGAAGTGGTCGCGGAAGTCGCAGGCCTCCGTCGAGCAGCCCCGGGCCCCGGGAATGGCGTCCCATCCCGCGGGCAGGTCCACGCCGGGTCGACCGGTCAACGGGTACAGGTAGATGACCGTTCGCCCGGTACCCAGTTCGGCAAGGTTCACGTGTCCGCCGTCGGTGGTCGGCAGCGTCAGCGCCGGCATCCGAACCCCCTTGAGGTGGTCGGCGGCTCCGTCGTCGGCGGGGACCGGAAGGTTCTCGGGCAGGACCTTTGAATAATCGGTCACCGGGGATGTACTCCGTTTTGAACGTGCGGGACTCATGCTTACTTCGCCTCGGCCAGCCGCTGCAGCGCCGAGATCACCAGGGCACGGTCCGTCGTCGGCCAGAAGGGCGGCAGGGCCGCCCGCAGGAATCCTCCGTAGCGTGCCGTCGCCAGCCGGGAATCGAGCACGGCGACCACCCCGCGGTCCCCGGAGGAGCGGATCAGCCGGCCGGCGCCCTGAGCCAGCCGCACGGCGGCGTGCGTGGCGGAGACACTCATGAAGCCGTTGCCGCCGGCCTTCGCCACCGCTCGGGAGCGCGCGGTCATCAGCGGGTCATCCGGGCGCGGGAAGGGGATCCGGTCGATGACCACCAGCCGGCAGGAACTGCCCTGCACGTCCACGCCCTGCCAGAGCGACATGGTCCCGAAGAGGCAGGTATCCGGCTCGGCTTCGAACTGCTTGACCAGCCCGGCCATGGAGGACTCGCCCTGGCAGAGGATCTCAACATCCAGGCGCTGCCGAAGCGCATCGGAGGCCTCCTCCGCCGCCCGCCGCGAGGAAAACAGGCACAGCGCACCGCCGCCGGAGGCCCGGATCAGCGCCTCGAGTTCATCTAGCTGCTCGGCGGAGGTTCCGCGTTCGGGTTTGGGCAAGTGCGCGGCCACGTAGAGCATGCCCTGCTTCGGATAGTCGAAGGGGGAGCCGACGTCGGTGCCGGACCAGCTGGGTGCACCCTGGCCCAGCAACCCCAGTCCGCCGGCGGCGGGTTCAAAGGCCGCACCGATGGCCAGCGTGGCGGAGGTCAGCACCACCGTGTGGTCCGCGAACAGCCCTTCGCGCAGCTTGCCGGCCACGCTCAGCGGGGCAACATTGATCAAGGCCGGGGAGGACTCGTCCGGCACGGAGTAGCCCTGCTGCGGAGTGAAGCCGCCCTGCCGCGAGATCCAAAGGACCTCATTCGCCTCGCGGGCGGCCAGCAACCGCTCGCAGAGCTCCAGGATCAGCAGCAACCGGGACCGCGCAATCTGGCGGCCACCGTCCGCCGTCGTACCGGAGTCGGCTTTGGAATCCGAAAGGGCCGTGCGGCAGGCATCCCGCAGCTGGTCGACGGCGGTGGCCTGTTCATCGTTGAGGCCGGAGGGCAGCAGCCCGGCGGGGATCCCCTCGATGGCCATTTCCAGGTTCGCGGCCGCGGTATTAAGCGCCTCCACCGAGACCGCGGTGTTCTTGCGGGCACTTGAGGCCGCCACATGGACCATCTGCACCGAAAGCTGGCCGCTCACCGCCCCCGTCACCCGGTCCTGCAGCTCGTGCGCCTCATCGACGACGACGACGTCGTACTCGGGCAGGATGGCCACCCCGAAGGCGCTGATCGCCAGCATGGCATGGTTGGTAACTATAATGTCCGCCTCGGCCCCACGGGCCCTGGCCAGTTCGCTGAAGCATTCCGCGGCCAGTGGGCACTTCTGTGCGCCCAGGCATTCCATCGAGGTCACCGAGACCTGCCGCCAGACACGGTCGCTGACCCCCGGGGCCAGCTCATCCCGGTCCCCCGTTTCGGTCTCCTCCGCCCACTCCCGCAGGCGCACCACCTCACGCCCCAGCTGGCTGCCGGCCCCCTGGGGAGCACCGGGCAGATGGACGACGCTGGTGTCCTCACCCAGGGAGAACAGCTGCCCCTCGCTGGGTTCCTCGGAGGGGAAACCTCCCCCGACCTTGTGCCGGCAGACATAGTTGCTCCGGCCCTTGACCAGCGCCACCTTGACCGGGCGGTCCAGTAGCGGATTGATCGCGGCCAGCAGCCGGGGCAGGTCGCGACTGACGATCTGGGCCTGCAGCGCCAGCGTGGCGGTGGAGACCAGTGAGGGTTTGTCGCTCTGCAGCGAATGGGCAATCAGCGGGATCAGGTACGCCAGCGACTTGCCCGTCCCGGTCCCGGCCTGGACCAGCAGGTGGTCGCCCGTTTCAATGGCCCTGACCACCTGCTTGACCATTTCATGCTGCCCGTCGCGCCGCTGGCCGCCCATCGCCTCCACGGCAGTGTCCAGCAGCTGCAGGGCAAACGCCTCCCCGGCATCCTTGTCCAGCTCCCCCGCCACCATCTCAGCCATGGAGGACAAAGGGTTCCAGCTCGGCGGCCAGGCCTTCACGGACCATGACGGTGGCATGGGTGCCCTCTTCGACGTGCTCCAACGCGACGATTTCCGCATCCGTTTCGTGCAGTTTACTGATCAGGTCCCCGCGCTCATAGGGAACCAGCAGCTCCAACTTCACGCCGGGCCGCGGAATCGCCTGGCTGATGGCCTCCAGCAGCTCCGGGATTCCCTCTCCGGTGCGCGCGGAGACGACGATGTTGCGCGGTTCACGCCGGCGCAACCGCTCCACCACGAAGGGGTCCGCTGCGTCCGCCTTGTTCAGCACAATGATTTCCGGCAGTTTTCGGGCATCGACCTCGCTGAAGACCTGCCGGACGGCGGCAATCTGGCCCTCCGGATCGGGGTGCGAAACGTCCACCACGTGCAGTATCAGGTCCGAGTCCGCCACCTCTTCCAAGGTGGAGCGGAAGGCCTCAACCAGCTGGGTGGGCAGCGAGCGCACGAATCCCACGGTGTCCACCAGCGTGTAGCCGAGCCCGTCGGCGGTCTCCGCCTTGCGCACGGTGGGATCCAGCGTCGCAAACAGGGCGTTCTCCACCAGAACACCGGCATTTGTCAGCCGGTTCAGCAGCGAGGACTTGCCCGCGTTGGTGTATCCGGTAATGGCGACGGACGGTACGGCATTACGACGGCGGTTGGCCCGCTTTGTCTCGCGGGCGGGCTTCATGGCCGCGATTTCGCGGCGCAACTTGGCCATCCGGGTGCGGATGCGCCGGCGGTCCAGTTCGATCTTGGTTTCACCGGGACCACGGGAGCCGATGCCACCGCCCGCGGCGCCGATGCGGCCACCGGCCTGCCGGGACATCGACTCACCCCAGCCACGCAGGCGCGGCAGCAGGTATTCCATCTGGGCCAGCTCCACCTGCGCCCGGCCCTCCCGGGACTTGGCATGCTGGGCAAAAATGTCCAGGATCAGGGCCGTGCGGTCAATGACCTTGACCTTGACGATGTCCTCCAGCCCACGGCGCTGCGACGGGGAAAGCTCGCTGTCCACCACCACGGTGTCCGCGCCGGTGGCGGCGACGATGTCCTTGAGCTCCACGGCCTTGCCGGAACCCAGGAAGGTGCCCGGGTCCGGCTTAAGCCGACGCTGGACCATCCCATCGAGGACCTCGGAGCCGGCGGTTTCCGCCAGCGCAGCCAGCTCACGCAGGGAATTCTCCGCATCGGCCAGGGTCCCCTCGCCCCACAGCCCGGCCAGCACCACGCGCTCCAGGCGCAACTGGCGGTACTCAACCTCGGTGACGTCCTCGAGCTCGGTCGAAAGACCGGCCACACGGCGCAACGCGCGCCGGTCCTGCAGCGCCGACTGATCGCCGTCGTATTCGCTGTGTTCGCTCCCCGGCGCCGAGATGGCCTGGGCCTTGCCGGTGATGGCGTGCCCGTTCCGCGCAGCATTCGCACCCGCTCCGCCGGAATTGGCGGAGGATTTGGCTGAGTGCGCCGCGGCTCCGGCATCTTTGGCCAGAATCCTGTCGATGACCGCCTGGATCTCCGCCGGCGTCATGTCCTGGCCTTGGACGGTGTCCGGCGTTTCGCTGCCGTCGGCACCGCGGGCTGCATTCGGATTGGTCATGGTCTCCTTTGAAGGCTGTTGCTTAATATCGTAGTCCCGGCCGCTGACAATGCCGTGGGCCGCCCACGGGCGCTGGGTGCCCGTCCGGAGGGGACATCGGCGGGGGCTGCCGAATCGGCCGCGGCAGGAATGGCCGGCTGCGGGGCGGCGCCCCGCAATGGGAGCATTGAAACAGAAGTATTCTGGCGGGTCATGGAGTTGTCCTTTAAGTGATTTCGGGGACACGGAGATACGTCTCAACGTGCCGTTACGAACCCTGGTGCTGTCACGACCCCTTGTGCAGCGAGATCAGTGGGATCAAACCAATGACATCAAACCAATGGCATCAAATCACTTAATTTTCATGGATCCATTCTATCAGGACCCCGCCTGGGTTGGCCCGGATTCCGTTTCCCGCTCCGGCACACTAATCTGGCGGACTATGGGTTCCGATCATTATTTCAGTGCACAGCCGGCGGGGCCGGAGAGACGGCGTCCGCTGCAGGTGGTTCTCGCCGGCGAAACCAGGTACCTGAACACGTCGGCCGGCATCTTCAGCCCCGACCGGGTGGACAAGGGCACGGCGGTCCTGCTCGCGGAGGCGCCGCCGCCTTCGGCCGCCGGCAACCTGCTGGACATCGGCTGCGGCTGGGGGCCGATCGCCCTGACGCTTGCGCTGCGCTCCCCCGGGGCCGCCGTCTACGCCGTCGATGTCAATGAACGGTGCGTGGCCCTGACGAACGACAACGCCGCGAGCCTGGGTCTGGGGAACGTCCGGGCGAGTCTTCCGGAGGAGGTGGACCCGGCGCTGGAATTCAGCACCATCTGGTCCAACCCGCCGATCCGGGTGGGTAAGGATGAACTGCACGCGCTGCTGCTGCGGTGGCTGCCGCGGCTGGCCCCGGGCGGTGCCGCCTACCTGGTGGTGCAAAAAAACCTGGGCTCGGACTCGCTGCAGCGCTGGCTCGATGCCCAACTGCAGGACCGATTCCCGGATACGGGCTTCAAGGTCAGCCGGGACGGCACCGCCAAGGCTTTCCGGGTATTGAAGGTCACCCGGTCGGGGTAACGGGCGCAGCAAAGTCGGGCGCAGCAAAGCGGGCGTCAGGCCAGGATCCCGGTGGCCACGATGACCGCCGGCCCGCTCAGTTCCACGTGTTCGGTACCGTCCGCCGCGTTGAAGAAACGCACCCCCAGCGCCCCGCCGGGCACGTTCACCCGCCACGAGTCCGGAGCACCGCTTCCGGCCCAGAACCGGGTGGCCGCGGCGGCGGCGCAGGCCCCGGTGCCGCACGACTGCGTCTCCCCCACGCCCCGCTCGTGCACGCGCATGCTGATCACCCCGATCCCGTCGGCCACCAGCGGTTCCGCCGGTACGGCGAACTCCACATTCGTCCCCTTCACGGGTACGGGCTCGACGGCAGGCGGTTTCGAGAGGTCCGTGTCGGCAAGTTCGCCATCGTGCGCCAGCGCCACGACGGTGTGCGGGTTGCCCATGCTGATGGAGAGGGCCGGCCGTGCCACGTCCAGTCCCGCGGCCGTCACCACCGAATCCGTGCCGCGCAGGTCGGCCGTCTCGGGATAGGTAAACGTCCACGGACCCATGTCCACCGCGTATCCGTCCTCCGTGCGGAGGACTTTCTTGACGCCGCCCCGGGTTCCGATGGTCAGGGTGTCCCCCGGCGGGAGACTGATGAGCTCCTGGCCGGCCAGGAAGTGGACAAAGACCCGGACGCCGTTTCCGCACATTTCGGAGACGGAGCCGTCCGCATTGCGGTAGTCCATGAACCATTCCGCGGCCGGTTCGGATTCCAGCAGCGCACGGCCCTCGGGAAGTTCCCTTGACCTTACCGCCCGGATCAGGCCGTCTGCGCCGATGCCGAGGTGCCGGTCGCAGAGGGCGGCCACGGCTGCGGCGGAGATTTCCCGGGCCCCCTCGGGATCCGCGATCAGGATGAAATCATTTCCGGTGCCATGGCCCTTGGAAAATGGTAACCCGCCCAGGACGGCGAAGTGCTCGCCGGCCGGGGAAGGGGCGCGGCCGGGCATCGGGAGGACCTGGCCGGCGGCACGGGAATCAGTCGTCATTTTTCAACCCTACGCCAGTAACCGCCTGCACTGCGGCCCGGACCAGGTCCGTCCGACGGCAGTCCAGCCAGCGGATGCGCGGATCGGCCCGGAACCAGGTCAGTTGCCGGCGGGCGAACTGGCGGGTGGCCACGATGGTCTCCTCGCTGGCCCGCGAAACCGTGGAACCGCCGTCGAACACGCGCAGGAACTGCTGGTAGCCCAGGGCACGGCAGGCGGTCCGGCCCTCCCGCAGCCCTGCCCGCTCCAGTTGCGCCACCTCCGCCACCAGACCGGTCTCGACCATCCGGTGGACCCGTTCAGCCAGCCGGCCGTGCAACACCGGCCGGTCGATGGAGAGTCCGATCTGTACGGCCGGCTGGAAATACTCGCGCGCCGGCATGAAGGAGCTGAAGGGCCGTCCGGTGACTTCCTGCACCTCCAGCGCACGCACCAGCCGGCGGCCATCGCGGATCCGCCCTGCAGAGACGGGATCGACGTCCCGCAGCCGCCGCTTGAGCGCCTCATACCCTTCGGTTTCCAGCTCCGCCTCCAGCCGGCGCCGGACATCCTCCCGGGTGCCGGGAAACTCCAGCACATCCAGGGCCGCCCGCACATACAGCCCGGAGCCGCCCACCAGGATGGGGGTCTTTCCCCGCCGGCGGATGTCAGCGACGGAATCGCGGGCCATCCGCTGGAAATCCGCCACACTGGTCTCTTCCCGCACGTCCAGAATGTCCAGCAGATGGTGCGGGACGCCGCGGCGCTCGGCTGTGGTCATCTTCGCGGTGCCGATGTCCATGCCGCGGTAGAACTGCATGGAATCGGCGTTGACCACCTCGCCGTCCAGCTCCAGGGCCAGCGCGACGGCCAGCTCCGACTTTCCGGACCCGGTGGGTCCGACGACGGCGACCACCGGCAGTGCGGCAGGGCCGGAGTGCGCGGCAGGGCCGGGGCCGGCGGCCGCCTGGCTCACCGTTGGCGGACCGGCAGCGACGGCATGCCCAGCGAAACGGCTGTCCTGCCGGCCTGGCCGGCCGCACCTGCCGCTGGAACACCGCAGGAGTCGGCCTGCGACCGGTCCCAGGCATCGCCGGCACTGGAGCGGCGCACGCTGTAGTCCGCCGCCGTCGCCGGGTCCGCGACCAGGTGGAAGGCGGCCGCAGCGGTGACGGTGACCGTGACAAGATCGCCCGGGCGGGGCGCTTCAGCGCCCGCGGGCACGGAAAAATGCACCAGCCTCTGGTCCTGGGAACGCCCGGACAGCCGGTGCGTCTGGGCCGATTTGCGGCCGGCCTGGGCGGTGACCAGAACTTCCACCCGGAGGCCCACCTGCTTGGCGTTTTCCTCGGCGGCGATCCGGTCCTGCAGCGCCGTGAGCCGCTCAAAGCGTTCCTGGACCACGGCCTTGGGCAGCTGGTCCGGCAGCTCGGCCGCCGGGGTCCCCGGCCGTTTGGAGTACTGGAAGGTGAACGCGGTGGCAAAGCGGGACTTCTCCACCACATCGAGCGTGGCCTGGAAGTCCTCCTCGGATTCGCCCGGGAAGCCGACGATGATGTCCGTGGAAATGGCCGCGTGCGGCATGCGCTCGCGCACCTTGTCCAAAATGCCCAGGAACTTCGCCGAACGGTAGGACCGCCGCATGTCCTTGAGCACCTTGTCCGAGCCGGACTGCAGCGGCATGTGCAGCTGCGGCATGACATTGGGCGTCTCGGCCATGGCGTCGATAACGTCATCGGTGAAGGCAGCCGGATGCGGGCTGGTAAAGCGGACCCGTTCCAGGCCCCTGATGCCGCCGCAGGCGCGCAGCAGTTTGCTGAAGGCCTGCCGGTCCCCGAATTCCACGCCGTAGGAGTTCACGTTCTGCCCCAGCAACGTGACTTCGATGGCGCCGTCGTCGACCAGCGCCTGGATTTCGGCCAGGATCTCGCCGGGGCGCCGGTCGCGCTCCTTGCCGCGCAGCGACGGCACGATGCAGAAGGTGCAGGTGTTGTTGCAGCCCACGGAAATGCTGACCCAGCCGGAATAGACCGAATCGCGCTTGGCGGGCAATGTGGAGGGGAAGACCTCCAGGGATTCCAGGATCTCCAGCTGCGCCTCGCTGTTGTGCCGCGCCCGCTCCAGCAGCGCCGGCAGGGAACCGACGTTGTGGGTGCCGAAGACGACGTCGACCCAGGGAGCCTTCTTCAGGATCGTGTCGCGGTCCTTCTGCGCCAGGCAGCCGCCGACGGCAATCTGCATCCCGGGGTTGGCCTCCTTGACGTGGGCCAGCATCCCCAGGTTCCCGTACAGCTTGTTGTCGGCGTTCTCCCTGACCGCGCAGGTGTTGAAGACGACGACGTCGGCGTGGCCGTCCTCGGGCAGGTCCTTCGGGGCCTGCACCAGGCCGGCGCTTTCCAGCAGGCCCGCCATCCGTTCGGAATCGTGGACGTTCATCTGGCAGCCGAAGGTGCGCACCTGATAGGTGCGCCGTGCTGCCGCCGGCCCTGGAGTTTCGGTTGCCGGATCTGTTTTTGGGGCGGAGGATTCAACGCCGGGAATGGTCAAGCTCACCCATCAAGCTTAAGACCTGCGCCGCCCGGGCGATAACCACGGACCCCGTCGAGGATGCCGGTGCCGGTTCGTCTCAGTACCAGTTGTTGGATTGCTCGTGGCCCCAGGCCCCGCACGGCGAACCGTAGCGGTCCCCGATGTAGCCAAGGCCCCAGTCGATCTGGGTCCGGTAGTTGGTCAGCCAGTCGCTGCCGGTGCTGGAGTACTTGCTCGGCAGCAGAGCCTGGGCTATGCCGTACGCCCCGCTGGACATATTGGTGGCGTTGGTCTGCCAGCCGGACTCCTGGTTCCACAACTGGACCAGGCAGGGCATCTGGTCTCCGCCCCAGCCGTAGGCCCCGAGCCGCGCGGCGGCATAGTTCTGCGCGCCGCCGGGGTTGTTGACCCCGTTGCCGGGAATATTGGGCAACAGCACGTTGACCGGAATGTAGCCGCTGCCCTGATCGGGGGCCGGTGCGTTCGCGGCGGCCTGACCGGCCTGGGCGGCCTGGGCGGCCTGGGCGGCCTGGGC
>JALYYI010000142.1 GCA_030946705.1 Actinomycetota bacterium
GCCGCCGGCCGCCGGGTCCCCACCAGCTGAGGCCAGCGCTGCGCCGTCGCCGGCCTCCGCGGACAGCAAATCCGCCGCCGTCCAACCGCCTCCGGTAGCCCCGTGGCAGGCCATGCCGGGGGAGCTGCAGGAAACCATCGGCAATTTCCTGCAACAGCAGGGAGCCGCCGGGATCGCCGTTGGAATCGGCACAGTCCAGGGGCGGTTCCTGTCGCTGAACGGCTACTCGGATGTGAGCGCCGGGACGCCGCTGCAGGACACGGATCTCTCGGCCTTCCGCAGCATTACGAAGAGCTTCGTGGGGACCGTTGCGCTGCAGCTGGTGGCGGAAGGCAAACTCGGCCTGGATGATCCGGTCATCGGGTACGTGCCCGGTGTCCCAGACGGCGGCATCACGGTCCGGATGGCGCTGGAGATGCGCACCGGGCTGGTGGAGTATTCGGATACGCAGGAATTTTCGGACCAGATGAACTCGGCGGGCGGCTACACCTGGACGGACGAGCAGCTGCTGCAGGATGCCTTCGACCAGCCGCTGGACTTCGCCCCGGACACGGCGTTCGGCTACAGCAACACCAATACGGTGCTGCTGGGCCAAGTCATCCAGGCGGTGACCGGGCAGAGCTGGATCCAGCAGATCCAGTCGCGGCTGCTCACACCCCTGCAGCTGAGCTCCGTGGTGTACCCGCCGGAAGAGCCGCTGGGGCTCGCCTTGGCGGCGGCCTACCAGAGCACCGACGACGGCATCGAGGCGATCGGCACCGGCAGCGACACGCTCTACAGCGCGGCCGGCGGACTCTTTGGCGACATCGGGGATCTGCTGAGCTGGGGGACCGCGCTGGGCTCGGGCGTCCTGCTTCCGGCCGCCCTTCAGACCGCGCGGCTGAGCCCCGTCTCCAGCGCGCAGACCGGGAACTTCACTCCGGCCTACGACGCGTACGGGCTGGCCATGGGGGAACTGGACGGCTGGTGGGGGCACACCGGCGTCGGATCAGGCTACGAATCCCTGGTCATGTACGATCCGGCGAGCAAATCCACCCTCGCCATCCTGATCAACACGGCGCTCGCGGATCCCAACGCCGCGGCCGCGCTGTTCCGCCTGCTGGTGCCCGAGGTCGGGGGCCTCTAACCCGCTGGCCGGGGTGTGAACCCGCTATCTGTACCGTGGCGTGGCTCCGTCCAGCCCAGCATCCTGCGCAGCAAGGGACGCTCGACGGCGGTCCACGCCGTCGTCGTCATCAGGTACAGGGCGGCGGCGAGCGGCACAAAAACCGCCGAAACCAGGACAATGTACGGCAACCACTGCAGGACCTGTGCCAGCGCCGGGGACTGCAGCGCGCCGGCGGCGGGGCCGGGACCCGGCGATCCCGCGGCGGTTGATGCGCCGCCGGCCGACGCCTCGGAGCGCATCCGCCGTCGGCTTACCTCCGCCACCGCGGCCATGACCACCAGCACGGGCGTCTGGAGCAGGGCGGGGCCGATGCCCGCAAACGGCGACACACTCTCCGCCTTGTACAGCGCCAGCATCTCCTGCCGGAGCCTGGCCCGGTCCTTGCTGTATTTCTGCTGCAGCGCGGTCATCCGGGGGCAATTTTCCGGCGGCCGATTTTGCCGCGCACCTGCGACGCGCCGACCGGGATGAGCAGCGCCCTGACGCCGAGGGTGAGCAGAATAACGGCCAGACCGGCGGCGCCGGGTCCGGCCAGCGGCGCCAGCAGATGGCTTAGCCAGTGAAGGAACTGGAAGCCCTGTTCCAGGGCGAAGGCGAGCGGTGGGAACGCATAAATGTTCATGAGGGGTCCTTCGGAAATCAGTCGGGCCGCGCAGGGCAACGGCAGCCGGGATTGGGGGATGACTGGATTCCGCGGCGAACGGGCGGTCGGGTAGGCCGGCTACGGCGTACCCAGGCGTCGGGCACAGAGTGTGAAGGGGCCGTTCGTTCTACGCGGAGAACGAACGGGAAGGTGCTCTGGGCCGGGGCCTGCCGGACGTTTCCGGATCGTCGGCAACACGGAAGGTTGCCGGACCGGGGTAGTCCGACCGGGCGCTGCCGATACGAACGGGGAGCAGCCTTGTCCGGAGCTGCGTCATACGTGCGAGGACGGCCATCATGGCCAGAGCGACGGTCCCGGCAAAGATCATAGCGGCCGGGCGGGGTTACCGCCCAAGGAAATGGCCTGGCCGAGGAAGCCCAGAACGGCACCACTCACGCGCGCCAGCGAAGCGAAGTCAGCCATATTCCGATGGTATCTGACGGGGCAAGGGCCGCCTTCCGGAGAAGACGGCCCTCGGCGTCACGCGAGCCGGCCGGCAAATTCGGGGGCAGGCACGGGGATGGTCCTAAAGGTTGTTGAATTCGGCCTCGTCGACGATAGGCTCGGCCCCGGGCTGAGCCGCCTTTCCGGATCCTGAGGCGCCCGAGCCGATGGCCGCCGGTGTCCCGCCGTGCTTGAGTGCAGCCAGCCGGGCCTCGATCTCGGTCTGCTCGCCCAGGTCCTCCAGGCTCTCGAACTGCGCGTCAAGGCTGGAGGATGCGAGCTCGGCCTGGCCGCGGACCTTGGCCTCTTCGCGCCGGATCTTGTCCTCGAACCGGCTGACCTCGCTGGTCGGATCCATGATGTCGATGCTCTTGATCGCGTCGTGAACCTGGGTCTGCGCCTGGGCGCTCTTGGCCCGGGCCACCAGCTCGTTGCGCTTGCTGGCGAGTTCGCCCAGCTTGGTCTTCATCTGGTTCAAGCCGGTCTTTAGTTTCTCCACGACGTCCGTCTGGGCGGCGATGTTCGGCTCGGAGGATTTGGCCTCATTTTCCGCGGTGATCTGGCGCTGCAGGGCAACCTTGGCCAGGGCATCAAACTTCTGCGCGTCGGCGGCGTTTCCGGCCGAGCGGAATTCGTCCGCCCGACGGCTCGCGGCGAGGGCTTTGGTACCCCAGTCCTGCGCCGATTTGAGATCCTGCTGGTGGTCCTCCTCCAGCATGCGCAGATTGCCGATGGTCTGGGCCACGGCGGACTCGGCCTCCGCAATGTTGTTCGTGTAGTCGCGCACCATCTGGTCCAGCATTTTCTGCGGATCCTCGGCCTGGTCCAGCAGTGCGTTGACGTTGGCGCGTGCCAACTGTGAGATCCGGCCAAAAATGGACTGCTTTGCCATCGTTTTACCTTTCGTCCTGCCTGCTGATGAATCCCCGCGCGGGGATGGTCGAACCTATTACCGCTGATGCTAGCCTGACAAATTTCTCCGCAGCTGGCTACCGTGGTCGATCCGGGCGGTCCCGGTCCGGTCGCGCTAGAAGTTGCCGCCGTCCCCGCCGAAGCCGCCGCCCCCTCCGCCGAAGCCGCCGCCGCCGTCGCCGCCAAAACCGCCGCCGCCGTCGCCGCCCCAGCCGCCGAAGCCGCCGCCACCCCAGTTGCCGCGGTTACCGCCGGAGAGTATGCCGCCCAGGATTCCGCCGAGGATGGCACCGCCAAAGCCGCCGCCGAACCCGCCGCCTCCGCCGTAGCCGCCGCGGCCCCCGTATCCGTAATTTCCGCCCGGCCCGCCACCGCTCATGCTGAAGCCGTCGACGTCGTTCTGGGCCAGCTGGGCGGCCTGCTGGGCCAGCGCTGCCGCCTGCTGGGCATAAGTGAGGGCGGAGACCGGGTCCTGCCGCTGGATGGAGAGCGCGTAGTCAAGGTTGCGCTGCGCCTCGGCAATCCGGGTGCGGGCCTCGGAGCCGACACCACCGCGGCGGGCCGCGATGTAGTCCTGGGTGGCGGAAATCTGGGCCTGGGCGGCGGTGATCGCCTGCTGCAGGGCGGCCTGCGCGCGCTGCGCCTGCTGCTGCTGGTCACGGATGCCGGTCAGCATGGCGTCAAGGCCGCTGTGCGCGCCTTCCACCTGCGCCAGGGTGCCGACCGGATCCAGTTTGCCGGCCGCTATGTGCTGTTGTGCCTGCGCCAGGACGGCTTCCGCAGCGGCCACCTGCGGGGCGTATTGCTGGTTCGCCCCGGCGGCAACCATGGCCTTGGCCTGGTTCAGGTCCGCGGCTGTGTCCGCCATGGCCTTGTGCAGGCCGGCATTGGCCGCATCCATATCGCGGGCGACCTTGCCCACGGCGTCGAGCAGGAGGTTGGCCTGGTGCAGGCTTTCCTCCGCGGCACGGACGGCGACGGCGGCGCCGCTGGCGTCCGCAGCGTTCAGCTTTTCCTGCGCCGTCTGGGACGCCGTTCGGACAAATTCCAGCCGTTCGTTCGCCTGGTCAATGTTGTCCTTCACCGTGGTCAGTGCGGAGTCCGCGTACCGGCTCTGCAGGGCCTCGAGCGTGGACTGCGCCTGGCCGATCTTCGCCGTCGCCGCCCCACTGCCGGCGGAAACGGCGGCCAGGGCCTGGGGCGCATTCTGTTCCAGCTCGCGCAGCGAATCGAAGCTGGCTTTCTGCTCCTGCAGCGCGGCGTTGGCGGCCTCGCAGCGGCGGATGATCTGCCCGTACCAGGCCCGTTGTTCCTGCACCGTGTCAGGGATTTCGTCGTCGAGCTGCTGCTGCAGTTTGAAGGACTCGTTCAGGTGCCCCTTCGCGTCCGCCAGCGCCTTCTGGAACGGGGCCACCGCCTCGTCGCCGTAGGCCGCCTGGGCAAAACCGATCTCCTGCTCGCTGGACTTGATCGCGTCGTCGGCGGCAATCAGCAGCGACCCGGCCCTGCCGCGCAGGTCCGGGATGCTTACCCCTGCCATCGGATCCAGCTGCTCGCCGTCCGGGCCGTAGCCGGACGCGGTGGCGGCCTGCGCCGCTTTCTTCCGCCGGTTGCGGAGCACGACGACGGTGCCGGCACCTCCCGCAACGACCACGGCGCCCACGCCCAGCGCCACCAGACCGCCGGTGGCATTGGGCACGGTGCCGCTGCCGCCGCCGGCCGCGTCACCCAGCGCAGCCGCGCCGTCGATGGCGGCCTGCGCCCAGTTGTGGGATTTAAGCTGCGGCAGGATCGCCTTCTGCTCGATGGTGGACCGCTGCGCGGCGGTGATCGAGGAGGCGTTGCTGGTCAGGAAGCTGTACTTACCTGCGTCCGTTGCCACCGCAAGGAGGGCCTCATGCGGTCCCATCTGCTTGTTTTGCACAACCTGCTGGCCCCAGGCCACCGGATCCATGCCGTCGAAGCTCTTCACATACACCGCATACAGGGTGACGCCGTGGTCCTTGCCCAGCTTGGTGATAGCGTCCTTGACGTCGCCGGCCTTGTTGCCGAGCACCCCTGCATCATCGACGATGTACTGGCCGGAGGGGATGGTCACCGGCGGCTCGGCATAGGCCGCCGCTGCCGGCAACAACAGGAAGGACGCCAGTCCCACCGCGGCAAGAATTCGTTTGGTCAAGCTCAATCCGGACCGCATGTGAAACCCTTCAGCACGTACCCTTGAACCCGGCAGCGGAAGACCCGCACAACAGGGAGCACTACGGGCAAAAGCCACAGCGTCCGCGCGGTGCAAGGTATAGCCGCAGGTAGCTGTGGCATTTCACCTTGATTCTATGACCCGCCTTGGAGCGAGTCCACCGGGCAGGGTATGCCGCTAGCGAAACAGAACTGGCGGGCGCAACCGTCAGGGCCATTCACAGGAAGCTTCCAGCGAACGTTCGCAGATGGTCCAGAGAAGGGGGCCATAGTTTAACTATCGAAGAGGAAGGAATACCAATGACCGAGCACAACCGCGGGCCGTCCGGCTTGGGCGGCGGCGAGGCGTCAAGCGAGGAACACAATGTTCGAGCCGACGCGGAGCAGTCCCAGCCAGAGCACTCAGCCGCATCGCCGGAAGCGCCCTCCACGGGCTCCATGGCCCAGGAATCCGGCCCGGAGCGGGCCGTGGAACCGGGCACGGGAACGGGCGTTGCTGCGGGGTCCGAGGTCTCGAATCCGACCGAGAGCATTCCCGCTGCCAATCCCACGCTCCCGATGCACGAGTGGTGGAACCAGCGCCACGAGGCGGCCGGACCCACTCCCGTGACGGGACCGGCCCAGCCGGGACCTGCCCAGCCGGGACCTGCCCAGCCGGGGCAGGCCGGAGCGCCGACGTCGCAGCACACGGAGCCGCTGGCGCCGCAGTACCAGGGGCAACCGCAGGCCGGGGCGCCGCATTACCAGGGGCAACCGCAGGCCGGGGCGCCGCATTACGGCGCTCCGCAGGCGCACACGCCGTCCCAGCAGGCTCCCGAGCCCAGGTACGGGCAGTACGCCCAGACCCAGTACGGAACCCCCGTTCCGCCGTCGAACGCCCCGGGCCAGCCACCCCAGCCCGATGGCCGGCGGCGCGAGAAGAAGAAGGTCGGCGCCGGTATCTTCGTCGCTGGCATGGTTGCGGCGGCGCTGATTGGCGGCGGCGCGGCGACCGGCACCACCTTCCTGCTCAACGGCTCGACGCAGTCCGCCAGCACGGTCCAGAACGCGCCGAGCTCGCCGCTGATCGTCAACAACAAGGACAATGTGAACGCGGTGACCGCCGGGGCGCAGAAGGCCTCGCCCAGTGTCGTGACCATTTCCGCCTCGTCCGGAAACTCCGGCGGCACAGGTTCGGGGATCATCCTGGACACGGCCGGCCACATCCTGACCAACACCCACGTGGTGACCCTTGACGGCCAGGCGGCCAACGCCACCATCGAGGTCCGCACCAACGACGGCAAGGTATATGCGGGCAAGGTCGTCGGGACGGATCCCCTTTCGGATCTCGCTGTGATCAAGATCGACGCCCAGGGGCTGGTTCCGGCCACCCTCGGTGATTCCAGCAAGATCAATGTAGGGGACACGGTCATCGCCATCGGTGCTCCGCTGGGGCTCAGCGGCACCGTCACAGACGGCATCGTTTCCACCATCAACCGCACCATCCAGGTTTCCTCCTCCGCCGTGCCGAAGTCGCCGAGCGATTCCTCCGGCCAGGGCAACGGCGGAAAGGGGTTCAACTTCGCACCGCCGGACGGATCCAGCGGCTCCAACAGCGCGGCCCAGGGACAGGTGAACCTGAATGTGATCCAGACGGATGCGGCCATCAACCCGGGCAACTCCGGCGGCGCGCTGACCAACACCCAGGGTGAGATCATCGGCATCAACGTGGCCATCGCCTCGGCCGGGTCCTCATCCTCTTCGTCCGGCCAGTCCGGCAACATCGGCGTCGGCTTCTCGATTCCGATCGACAACGCCAAGCGGATTGCGCAGGAGATCATCAAGAGCGGCAGCGCAACGCACGGCCAGCTGGGCGTTTCGGTTAAGCCCAAGGCTGCCGGGGCCAACGGGGATTCCACCAGCTTTACGGTGGGCGCCGAAGTCGCAGCCGTCACGTCCGGCTCCGCAGCGGACAAGGCCGGGCTGAAGGTGGGGGATGTGATCACCAATTTCGGCATCCGGAGCATCTCCGACGCCTCGGAGCTGACGGCCGCCGTCCGCGAGCAGGCGGCCGGGGCCACCGTGAAGGTCACCTTCATGCGGGGGGGCCAGCAGCAGTCGGCTGACGTCACGCTGGATGCCGCCACAGTCGGTTAGCGCCCGGAACCCGCCGAATGCAGGAAGGGCCGGGGGCGGTATCGTATCGGTCGAATCCGCCCGGCCAAACCCGAAGGGGACGCTTCCACGGAAGTGTCCCCTTCGTCATGGTTTGGCTCTTGACAACCTCCACGGCCCGGCCTAGATTTCGAGCACCACGACTTCCTAGCAAACGCCAGCACCCCGGTTGGAATATGGTACAAACAGGCCATCGGGAAGCACCTGGCCAAGAGGGGGATTGGCATGAATGATGACGTCCAGGCGTCCAGCGGCATGGCGCCGCGGGATCTCCGCCAGGCATACCAGGCCATAATCAGTGCCGTCGCCGCGGGTGACGTGAATTCCCTGGACGGGCTTATTTCCGTCGACATTGTCGATCATAACCCGGTGCCGGGCCAGGTCAGTGGACTCGATGGCATCAAATACTGGGTCGGTTTCATGCGATCGGCCTTCCCCGACCTCACCGGCGAGATCGAGGATACCCTCGTCGAGGGCGACAAGATTGCCGGACGAGTGATGTGGAGGGGAACCCATCGCGGCGAGTTTCTGGGCCTCCCGGGGGAAGGCAGGACCGTCCAGCTCGCGGCCTATCACATGCTTCGCTTCGAGCATGGACTCGCGGTCGAATGGTGGGGTACGGCGGACGTCTACGGCGCCCTCTCCCAGCTCGGCCAGTATCCCCGTCCCTGACTCCTGGAAAATTGCGCGGGGGGCGCTCTTGAGGCAGGTGGGCACAAAAAATGCGCCCACCGATCTAAAGAATGGAGAGATCGACATGTTAAAGGAACGTGACCTCATCGCGGTGCTCCCGGCCAAGGACATGAACCGGGCCAAAGAATTTTACCGGGGCAAACTTGGACTGGAACCCTCAGAAGTGCTGGACGATGAGAATCTGGTCTACAGCTGCGGGAACGGAACAACCTTCCTGCTCTACAAAACCGACAACGCCGGCACCGCGAAAAACACCCAGATGGGTTGGGCAAGCGACAACATCGGGCAAGACGTTGATGATCTGCGCGGCCGCGGGATAGTTTTCGAGGAGTACGACTTTCCCGGCCTGAAAACGGAGAACGGCATCGCGACGACGAACGCGGGAAAGGCCGCGTGGTTTACGGACTCTGAAGGAAACATTCTCAATATTTTCCAGAGAAAGTAGCCACTGGTCCATGTGCGGTAGTCGCCGTGGCGGTGGCTACCGCACTGCCATGCTTATGCCATGCTTATGCCCCGCTCGGCCCAAACAAAGGCGCCCGGGCGACCGGTAACGGCCGGTAAAGAACCGGGTTCGCGCTGCCCTGCGCCCGGCAGAACCCACTAAGCTCAATTGTGCATGACCGACGGCACGCCATACCGTAGCGAGCGGTAGCTTGACCCAAGAACAAGCACGACGAAGGGCAGCAGTGGAAAACTCAGCACTGAACATGGTAGTACTGGTAAAACATGTACCGGACGCGCAGATTGACAGGCACCTGACCGGGGCCGGCAACACGATCAGCCGCGAGCACAGCATCCTGTCCGAGCTGGACGAATACCCGCTGGAGGCCGCTCTGCAGCTGGCCGAGGCGCGCGGCGGGGAAGCTGCCGGGAACAAGGTCACCGCCGTCACCATGGGACCCGCCGGCGCCGTCGCCGCCGTGAAGAAGGCGCTGCAGATGGGCGCGTATGCGGGCGTGCATCTGAGCGACGATGCGCTGGCCGGCTCGGACGCGGCGGCCACCTCGCTGGCCCTGGCCGCGCTCATCCGCCATTTGGGTCCGGTGGATCTGGTGCTGACGGGTATGGCCTCTACCGATGGGGAGACGTCGCTGGTGCCGGCGCAGCTGGCCGCCCGGCTGGAGCTGCCGCAGATCACCTTTGTCTCCAGCCTTGAAATCAGCTCCGGCGGCGGGGCCCAAAAGGCAGTGGCCCGGCGCGACGGTGATACGCACGCCGAGACGGTGGAAGCCCTCCTGCCGGCGCTGGTGTCCGTGACCGATCAGGTCAACGAGCCCCGCTACCCGAATTTCAGGGGCATCATGGCGGCCAAGAAAAAGAAGGTCACCACGCTGGACCTGGCTGACATTGGTGTCGACGCGGCCAGCGTCGGCAGCGCCGGATCCTGGACCGTCGTCGGATCCGCCGAGCTCCGCCCGCCGCGGACGGCCGGCACCATCATCACCGACGAAGGTGACGCCGGCATCCAGCTGGTCGATTTCCTCGCCGCCCACAAACTGCTCTAAGCCGGAAGGACCCACAATGTCTACAGTCCTCGTTTTTGTTGACCGGACCTCCGGAGATGAACCGCACGGTGCTGCGCTTTCCCAGGCCACTGCGGAGTTGCTCACGCTGGCCCGCGCCGCCGGGGAACCCGCCGTCGTCCTGGCCGGTCCGTTGACCGATGCCGTCAAGGAGGCGCTGGGCGCGCACGGGGTGGCCCGGATCTACCAGTCTGAGCAGAGCGAACTGGCTGACTATCTGGTGGCGCCCAAGGCGGATTTCCTGGCCCAGGTTGCCGCCCGGGTTTCGCCGGCCGCGGTGCTGCTGGGCAACACCGCGGAGGGCAAGGAAATAGCAGCACGGGCGGGCGTCGCACTCTCCGCCGGCGTAATCTCCGACGCGGTGGGCCTGGAGGGCGGCGCCGGGGTCGGCCTGGTGGCGGAAAAGTCGGTGCTGGCCGGGTCCTACATGGTCAAGGCCAGGGCGACCACGTCGACCGCCATCATCACGCTCAAGCCCAACAGCGTGCACCCGGCGGAGGCCTCACAGGCTACCGTCCCCGACGTTGAGGCTGTTGAGGTCGCTTTTGGACCGGCCAGCCTGGCCGCGCGCATTGTGGACCGCTCCACGAAACCCGCCAGCGGACGTCCGGACCTGACCGAGGCGCGGATTGTCGTTGCCGGCGGTCGGGGCGTTGAGGGCAACTTTGGTCCCATCGAGGAGCTGGCCGATGCCCTCGGTGCCGCCGTCGGCGCCTCCCGCGCCGCCACCGACGCGGGCTGGATCGAGCATTCGGCCCAGGTGGGCCAGACCGGTCATACGGTATCCCCGCAGCTCTACATTTCCGCGGGTATCTCCGGCGCCATCCAGCAGAAGTCCGGTATGCAGACGGCCAGAGTGATTGTGGCAGTGAACAAGGATGCGGAGTCGCCGGTATTCGAAATCGCGGATTTCGGTGTCGTGGGGGACCTGTTCAAGGTGCTGCCCCAGGCCACCGCTGAGATCAAGCGCCGTAAGGGCTGAGCCGACCCGCTGGTAGGCGATCCGCCCGGTGATCGACCCAGGACGTTCACGGC
>JALYYI010000155.1 GCA_030946705.1 Actinomycetota bacterium
GGTTCAGCATCCGTTACGAACCGAGCAGAACCGTTCGAGCGGCCACGATCACCGCATGGGCGCTACCGGTTGCCATGGTTGCTTCCGCCAGCTTCGTCCGAGGAGAAATGATTGACCTGCCGCGCTCTCGGTGGCTCCGGCCCGCAGCCGCCGTCCAGGTGCTGCTCGGCATTCGAGTGATACTGCGCTGGTCACGACCGGCACACGCAAGGAATCCGCAGACCCCGGCAAGCCTCAAAGAGGCACCCCGTCGCCTGGCGCGCCCGGGTCGACGAACTAGGCTGCGATATTGGCTTTATTCCCTTGGGCTACACGGGACCCCGGCCCATCACACAGGCGCCGTCTGGGGACATGGTCGCCGTCCGGAAACGCCAGGAACAGGGTCAGGCATCCATTTCCCAGGTTCGACTGCCCGGTGGAGTGAGACGCTTTGATCCCGAGGCCGCGACGGGCCGGCACGCCAAGGCCGTCGCGGTTGGCCTGCGAGGTCGACCCGACAATAGTGACTCCGCGCCAGAATGCAACGTGGACTTTGATGGGAGGTGCCCGCCATGTGGGGTTCACCGTAAAATCAGCCCACGTTGATGTTCTGCTGGCCGTTGACTGCGCATGACTCTCTGCGTACGGTAGCTCGCCCCACCTTTCCAGAGGCGGACCGAGTGCATCTCGCTGCTCCTGAAATACTGGCTGTACTTGGCTTCCTTCGGGAGGTAGTGGATGCCTTCCACCGTGAACGTGTCGTCCGGTTCGGTGATGACCGTGTCATTCCAGTATGGCGTGGGCGACGGTATCCGGTGAGTCCTCGGTGGGGATGTGTTTGCCGTTGACTTCAACGAGATCCGATGCCGGTATCTCCGCAACGTAGCGGCGCGCAAAACTGACTTTTTGGAAGTCGTCGTCGGTGCCCCAGACCAGGCGGGTCGGTATGTGTGCCGCCGCCCGCAGGGCCGGGACCAGATCCATGGTGTACCGGGCGTCGGCGGCTGCGGCCATGGCCATCCTCGACCGGTGACGTTACGGGGAGGTCCACGGCGATAGGTAAACGGCCAGTTCCTCGTCGCTGAGCTTTCGTGTGACGGCCCGCTGCGTGGACGCCGCGCGGGCATCCAGCAGCTCCCGGGCTGTTGTGGCCGCCCGTACGTCCGGGTCGCGGAACCTTTCCACGGCCGGAACCGGCCACGAATCGAACATGACTGAATTCATCAGGACCAGTCTGCCCACCCGCCCGCTGGTGGCAGCAATGTGCTGGGCTATTCCACCGCCGATGTCATGCCCGGCCAGGTCGAACCGGTCCAGTCCGAGGGCATCAGCAGCGGCCAAAACCGCGGCGGCCAGGGCCGGGACGGTGGCAGGGCCGGTGTCGAGTTCGCCGCCGCTGCGCCCGAAACCCGGCAGATCCAGGGCGAGGCACCGCCTCGCGGTCCCCAAAACAGGCAGGACCGGCAGCCACACGCGGCTCCAGAAGGTTCCGTGCAGCAGCAGCAGGGGCGGCGCCTGATCATCCCCGCTGGTCAGATTGACAGCGGAGTCCCGGCGACTTCGACCAGGCTGCGCCGCACGGAAACGGGAGCTGTGTCCATGGTTTTGTAGCCTCTCTGATCAGCGGGGGCCGTGCGGATGGCCGGCCGGCCCGTCGTTCCGTCCGGCCTGCCGGACTAGCTTCACGCGGCCGCTCAGGCTGCTCCGCGTGCGGGGTAGTTGTGGTCTTGGGCGTAGCGGAGTCCGGCGATGATGTCATCCAGGGACGGTCGGCCGAAGGGCATGGTAGCGGTGCTGGACCAGAACAACGTTCCGTCATCGTCCAGGATGAAAGTGCCCGGTTCGTTGAAGAGGTCCGGTTCGCCCTCCTTGATCGCCTTCGACAGGTTCAGGCCCCAGGACCGGGCGGATTCCTCGCTTAGGCCATAGGCCACGGGGAGATTGCTCAGGTGCCACTCATTCACGACCTGGGCGCTGCGGTCGGCTGTTTCCATGCTGACGCTGACGACGCGGCCGATCCCGGCTGCCTTCAGATCCCCGACCCGCCTGTCGATCTCGGTCAGCTGCTTGCGGCAGATCGGGCAGTGCAGGCCCCGGTAGAAGACGACAAGGCTGAAGCGGCCGCCGGTTCCGGTGCCAAGCTTCAGATCAGCGGTGGTTCCCCCGCCAACCAAGGCAAGATCGAGGTCAGGTGCTGGATTTGTAGGAAGAAGTGTCATAGCCGCCACAACAAGACCTGCCGCCCGGTAATTCCCTCCGTCCGGGCAGGCCCAAGCTTGCACCGTGCCAGGAAAACTCTCTGTGCTCCCCTGATGCTGGACCCTTGGCACCATGTGGCCGTAGGCGGGTTGCGCGAATACTCGGTGACCGCGGCGGGAATCGAATCACTGTAGCTCTCCGGATTGCCCGGGAGCAGTGCGGCTGGCTTTGCGGTCCTTGTGATGGACTGTGGCTGCCGGCACCGCGATCAGGAGCAACGCCCGCGCCTCCTAACCGGTGGTACCGCATCACCGACAAAGCTCTCCGGTTTGCTCTCTCCCTCGCACGCGCCCACGAGTATGTCATACAGACTCGCCGAACTCAACGCCCCAGAGCCCGCCCCGTTGCAAACGACCGGCCGCAACTACCAACGAGTCCTCTACAACCTCGGGGAGGAACCCGGACCAGCAGCTTAAACTCCGACACGGTGTCCGATGGACCGGTACAGCTCGATCAGCTGGGTGTTGACCGTCCGCAGCGCCCTCGTGCGTGCCGCCCTTACCCGGTCCTTGAGCTCGCCCAGGAGATCGATGTAGCCGTGGGGAGGGTCAGATCCCGAGCATGTACGGAACTGGCCGGCTGGATGAGACTTCCGGCTCCCCTATTCGAACTGGCCCCACACGGACCGGGTGTCTCCGGGCACTCTCGCCGAGCGGGCGTTCCGGATCCAGCCAGTCGTCGACGACGTCGATGTCCACTTCACCGTTGCAGATTTTTTGCTTCCCGACGTCCTTCGGGAAGGACGTACTAGCCCTCGCATTCCATGCAGTAGGAGTGGCCGTTCCTTGCGCGCGCAAGCTGGGACCGGTGCCGGACCAGGAAACAGGAATAGCAGGTGAATTCGTCCTCAGCCTGGGGGATGACCTGAACGATCAGTTCCTCGACGATGATCTCTCCGCCGGGTGTCATGGCCTCATCAAGGGCATCTGCTTCGTCCAGCTCGCGGACTACGCTGCGGGCATCCGGGGCGTTGGCGGACTGAAGCGCCTCCATGGACCTGTCCTGGGATTCCCTGACATCGGAACGTACTTCGTCGTAGTCGGTTGCCACTTAGGCCATTCTCTTCTCTGTCGTTCTTATCGGACGCAATTGAAACCTACACCATGGCTCGGGCATCCCTTGTCGCGGGTACCCGGCCGGGGAGGAGTCCGGGGGGAAATCGCGCCACGCGCTGCCCGGGGTCCCTGCCGCCCGTGATCCGCCCCGGGTCCTCGGTCCGGTCCGGTGCAGCGGTGAGCCGCCACCAACGGAACCAGCGTCGATACCCGCGCCGAGCCATCTGTCGAGGGATAATACGGCCATTTCGGTATGGGACAAAGAAGCGGGGCACGAGGGCCCCGTCGGGGCTGTAGAACCTCACGGACCAGGCCCAGCGGCAAGAAGCCACGAACCTCCAGCTGACGCCAGATCTCCGGTGGCTGTCGACGGGAAGCGCGAACTGCTCCAGGATCGGCCTCTGTCCGTCAGGGTTCTTGGCGGAGACCTGCCTCATGGCGCAGTCGCCTTAGCCTCGATCCACCGACCGACGGTGGGTCTGATTGGCTTGCGGGTCTGACCCTTGGATTGTGCATTGGGCATGAGGCATAGTCCGGCCTCGCCGCCGTTGGGGTTCCACTTAGTGTTCCTGGTCGGGCTGATATCCGGCGGTGAACGGGCCTATGCCGTAATGGGCGGGGTGTGGACGGTGATGAAGAGTTGCTCCCACGCGGTTTTCCAGGGCCAGGCCTCGGGCAGATGGAGACGGATTTTCCGGGCGCTGGTGGCGATCCTGGCCGGGATGTTGATGAGTTTGCGGCGGATCGTGGCGGTTCTGGCCTTACCGAATGATCCCGCAGCAAGGACGCCGGCGGTGCGGGTGAGGTTGAAGGCCATGACGGCGGCAACCAGCCAGGCCGAGTTCGCGGCGAAGTTCCCCGAGGGCAGGTGGGCCAGAGCGCTGTCCTTCATATCTGCGTTGATCTGCTCAATAATGGCGTGCTGGCGGTGGGTCATATCCGCTGCCACGGTATTCAGGACGTCGGCGTCAACGGTGGTGAAGAACGCGTGGTAGCGGTGCGTGTCGAACAGGGTTTCCTGGCCCTGGCCGGTTTTCGGGTTCAGCTCCGGGATGCGGCGCACGACCAGGCGGCCGGGGACCTGCTCGGCCTTCTTCCGGGAGCTGAACGCGGTGAACCCGATCTCGGCGACCTCCGCGCGGGAGACCCAGGTTTTGTTTTCCTCGTCAAAGATTGCGTCGGTGTATTGAATGGTTTCCCAGGCCGTCTCGGGGATCAGGGAGATGGCCCGCTTCACGGCCGGGTCCATTCGCACGGTCACAGATACCTTGGCCCCGCCGGCGAGCACGGCGGAAACCGTGGCATGGCCGTAGTAGGCCGAATCGAAGCGGCAGAGCACGCGGGCGCCGTGCTGGAGGCCTTTGAGCGTGGACAGGGCGTCGGTGACCAGGCGTTTGGCTCCGCGGGCCGAGTTCGTTCCTCCCTTGCGCAGCCGTTGCGCCAGGATCACCGGGGCAGTGTCCTTCGTGGAGACGGTGGCCAGCAGGGCGTTCAGGCCGCGGACCCCGGAATATCCGTAGCCGGAGCCCTGCTTTTGGTAGCCGTTGACTTCGATGATCGTGTCATCGACATCCACGAACACGAAGTCCTCCGGGCCCGGTGATCCGAGCAGCGCGGTCGTGGCCGCCAGGTTGGTCAGGAAGCGGGACGCGACCGCGTCCAGTTGCCGGACATGTCCGAAGGTAAAGGCCCGCAGGAACGAGCCCAGGGTGGAGGGCGCGTAGCAGGCGTTGAAGATCCGTTTCATCCCGCCATGGCGCAGCAGGGCCATGTCATCGATCGAATCCGCGCCGGCGACCAGCGAGGCGACCTTCAACCCGGCGTCGGCGCCTTTATCCGTGGGAACCGTCAGCCACTGATCGGCCAATTCATGCAACCCTGCGTCCCTGGCCAACGTCATCACCGGCAGCAGCCCGGCCGTCGACACGAGATTCGGCTCGTCGAAGGAAACTGACAGCGCGGCCGGCTTGTGGGAAACTTGCATCTACGAGATGTCCTCTTTGGGTAAGAAATATTGACTGTGGTAAGCAATATTTTCCCCTATAAGACGGGCATTTCGTGTTTAAAACGCCGCACCCGGCCCAAAGATCATCGGTGGATCAAGGCTTAGACCACTTGCGTTTCACTGAAATGCGCGAGCCCACGGGCCGCTGTCGATGCGAGCGGAATCTGTGCGGCGGTGGCGCAGGGAAGGTAGGGTCCGGCGTTGCTGGGCACGCCGACAGCTTTCGGGCAAAGCATTTGGTGTTTTTTAGTGTTTTTTTAGTGGCAATTACTATATTTCGGCTAGGATTGAAGAACAGTTTGGAAGGAGCGTGGTATCCGTGAGCATATCCATCGATGTCGGGGCGGCCCATGGCGGAACCGCACGCCTGGGGATCCGGGAGATCGTCAGGCAGCTCAATAGTGCTCTCGGGGCGACGCTGGTCGCAGCACTTGCCGGCAGCAAGGACCCTAAGATCAGTTACCGCTGGGCCCGTACTGACGGACCTGAACCGCGGGCTGAGGCTCAGGCACGTCTCCAGCTGGCGCACCGCGCCTGGACAGCCGTGGCCGGTGTGGAAGGCGAGCACGTGGCCCGGCTGTGGTTTGTCGGCGCGAACCCTTGGCTGGGCGAGGTCTCCCCGATCGAAGCCATCAGGGACATGCGCGCCAAGGATGTCATGGGAGCCGCTGCAGCCATGACCGAGGACAGGTTCTCCGCTTGACGGAGGTCTGTGCCGCGACGGGACTCGCCTATGTGGACGGGCCGGTCCTCGGGTACAGAATCGCGAAATCCTCGTACGGGCCGCTGAACCCGATGCCGCGCACCCTCGGAGCCCTCGACCGCCCCGCCTGGTCCCGCTTCGACACCCCGGGATCAACGGTGTACCTGGCCGGTGACAGGAGGACCGCATATGCCGAGGCCCTGGCCATGGCCAGGGTAGCCAAGGATTTCCGCCACGCGATTGCTTTCGCGGCCCGACAGTTCGGTCTGCCGCTTGAGGGAGCCAGGAGAATGATCCAGGACGACTGGACCAGGAACGGGAACATGGTTCCGGGCTGGCTGCCGGCCAACTGGCGCGATGGACGCCTTATGTACAAGCTGCAGGCCAATGGCCCTATGCGGTGGGTGGATCTCACGGCCGCTGAATCGATCGCCGCCCTGAATCGCCACATCGGCCAGGAACTCGAGGACGTCTTCGGCATTGCGGACATCACGCTGGCAACCCTGGCAGGTGAAGATCGTGAACCAACGACATACATCGCCTGGTGGTTGCGCGAACAGGTTCTGGATGACGGCAGCTACGCCGCCGGCGTTCGGGCACATTCGAAGTACGGCGGCGGTGTGTGCTGGGCATACTGGATGCGCCGCAGAGACGACGGCCTCGGTGCCGATCCGGTCGATGTCCTGGAAGAGACGGAAATCCACCGCGATGACCCGGACCTTGACTACGTGCTCGCCATGTATGGGCTGGATTGCCGGTAGGGCACGCATGAGGATAGCGAAAACCGACTCCATCTCAGGGCTGCCGGCCCCAGCAGCCAGAGACTTCCTGCGCCGAGTCAGACTCACGGATTTTGATGAGGAATGGGCACTGTCGCTACTGGAAGATCTTGGCGCTGCGGACCCAAAGGCCGCGCTCGTAAGATTCGAAGGCGACGGGTACATCGAACGGGCAGACCACTCCCCCGGCGGGCAGCGCTGGTGGACCACCACGACCCGCGGAAATATAACCAGTGCGGTATGGTCGCGTGGTCGACGACGAGCGCGCAGTACGTCGGCCCCATCGCCGTATCCCTGCCCCGGCGCAACAAACCGGACGGGAATCCCACCCGCTTGGGATTGGAAGAGAAGGGCAAAGCACCGTGATCGACCCGGAAGCCAACGCCCCCTGGCCGGAACGGCTGCCGCCTGAGGTCGAAACGTTGGTCCTTGAGACAGTTGAAATGATCCACGAACTCGACGACACCAGCCCGCGGGAGATGACACCGCTCTTCTATCAACACGGTTACGAGCAAGTAAGGCTCTCACTTCAGAATCTGCTCAGACTCCTCGGTCACGACCCGGACGCCTAACCATTCAAGAAGTCCTCAGACTCACATTTCATATTGCAGAAGCCATCGTCGCAATTCTTTTTGGGTGGCTGCCGCCCGCGCTCTACCTTAAGAGATTTGGCCGGACTCCCGCCAGCTTTAGCGGTCGGGATCGTGGTCTGGCGTATCTGGCTTGCACGTCCGCGAAGTGGCCGGATGGGCGGCCCGTTAGCGGCTGAGGCCGCTGTTGGTGCGTTCTGCAGCTACACCCGCGCCGGCGCGGGTCTTCCTTGCCTTAGCTGCTCCCCTGCCTTGGGTGAGCGCCTTGCTGGGGTGGGTACCTTCACTGCGTGCAGCGGCAAGGCGCCCCTGCACCTGGTTCTCGCTGGCGGTTCCGGCCAGCGAGGCGGCGAAGGCCTGGTGATGGTCAGCGGAGCCGTATTCTGCGGCTGAGGAGGCCACGGCCTTCTCGGCCTGGTCTTTCAGTCGTTCGCTGTCATCGCCGGTCACACGGTTTCCGAGTTCGCGGCCCATGCCTTCAATGCGTACAAACAGCTCCGCTTCGGTGCGTTCGTAGCGTTGCTCCAACGGCTCGTCAGGAGAGCCCACGAAGCCGGCCTCGGCGAGAAGTTTCGCTTCGTGCCATTCCTTGGCGGCCTCCACGAACGAGGCGTCCTTGAAATGGTCTTCGCCGGCCCCGTTGAAGTTGGCTGTGGTTTCTTCCCGGAGCTGGTCGATGGTGGGACCGTTCACTCCGTCTTTACCGATCAGATACAGGCGTTCCTTCACAGCGCTGTCGGCGGCTTCGACGGCCGCAGGCGTCCTGGCATCGTGAGCGCTCTGCAGCGCCTGCGCCAGGCCAGTGTTGCTCAGGTACTCGACGGGCGCTTGGTGCCTCGCCATTTCCGGGGCAAGTTTCTGGGCCTTGGCGCGGAGTTCTTCGGCCTGTGCCGCGATGATGAGGGCCATGCCCTTCCGGTGCTCGGCCACGGCGGTGCGGCGTGCCTGCTCCGCGCTGACTGTCTCGATCCCGGATTCCAGGTACGCGGCGTCCGTGCCGACGTCCCGGGCGTCGATCCCGTAGCGTTGCCGGACTTCGGTGCGGATTCGTTCGGATGCGGCCAGGGCGGCCGGGTTGTGATCCTTCCAGCCCTCGGCCAGGGCGTACGCCTGGGCGATGTCGCCGGGCTGCGCATGGTCCCACCACTGGTCCTTGTGGACCGGGGCAAGTGCGCCCTGCACAGCGGCGCGCTCGGCGGCCGCGCGCACCTGCGCTTCGTGGACGGTCCGGGTGTCCTGCTGCTCGCGCCGGCGCAGAGATTCCTGCCGCCTACGGGCCGGGGTCTCAGCAACCCGTGAGGCGGCCATCAGGGACTGCCTGAGGCTGCCGTCCACCATTTCGTCAATGCCGTCTGCTTCGTTCATCATCGGTACTCCCCCTCATAGGTGTTCTGATCTGGTGCAGGTCTTAGCGGTCCAGCCCGGGTCCGGGCTCGGGGCCGGTGCGCTGGTGGGTCTTGGCCTTCTCCGACGTGGGTGGGACCACGGATCCGGGGCGCACCGGGCCTATGCCCCGGCGGCCGATGTCGGCCGCCGTCGGCCCTGTGCCGGCAACCGCGGCCGGGCCCTCACCGGCGCCGACCAGGACGGGCTTGGGCATGGTCGCGGTGAACGGCGCCAACTGCTCCGTGACGACGGCGCGGATGCGCTGGGCCTCCCGGGTACGGCCGGCCTGTCGGTGCATTTCATGGACGGCGAAGGCGGTGTTGATCAGCTGCACCATGAGCGCGGTCTGCGCCGCGGTTTTGTCCTTGCTGGCCGCCGCCATGAACAGCATCGCGGTTCCCGCGATGGAGGGCAGCGGGACCGGCTTGCCGTGGGCCCTGGGTGCGCGCAGCTGCGCCGTCCGGGAAAGTTCAGCGGCGGTGGCCGCCAGCGGGCCGGGGACAGCTTCAATGCGGTGGGACCATGCCGCGAACGCACCGGAGGCGTCGCGGGCGGCCTTCGCCCAGGTGGCATGATCATCCCTTGGCACCGCGCGCAGGCGCTCCACCAGTTCGGTGGCGTTGCGGGTGTACTCGGCCCAGACCTGCGGGCCGGGAACAGCGTTCTCAGGGCCGGTGGTGATGACCTTGCGCCTGTTCAGCGCCGCGGCGTTCCACTCAGCGGCAGCGTCCATGGCGGACTGCGGTGAGTCAGTCCATTCCTGCCGGAGCGCGGCGAGCTTCAGGTCGGAGGCGAGGGTTCCACCGCCGAACCAGATGGGCCGCTCCCCTCGCGTGGGGCGTTCGGCCACGGAATAGCCCACGATGACGTCGGTGGTGTTCTTCGCGTAACGCGGGCGGACCAGCAGTCCGGTGTCGCGGGCGCGGCGGACGAACTCGGCTTCACTGCCGGAGGCGCTGGCACTGGCGCGCACTTTGCGGGCCAGGGAGGCGCGATGCATCTCGCGGTCGTCCCGGGCTGCAGTGGCCTTTTCGGCCCGGTCGTATCCGCGGGTGGGGTGCACCGACGACGGTGGCGCAGGTCGCTGCCGCGTTCGGGGTGGAACCGGGCACGTTGTGGCGCTGGGGCCAGGCCCTGGCAGCGGACGGAGTGCTGGGTCTGGCCCCGGAAAAGCCGGGACCGAAGGGACCCAGCCGGCTGACGGAACCGATGAAGAACGAGATCCGTGCCCTTCGTGCAACCGGCCTGTCACTTGTTACCCGTCGCGTTATTTGACGATGGGGCCGTCGGGATCGGTGACGATGGGCGGGGTATGAAAATGCCCCGCCGGATGGTTTCCGGCGGGGCATTCGTGAGGCTGGTGACGTGGTGATCGTCATCGGTGACGCGGGGTTTTACTCGCTGTTTTCGGTAATCGCTGATTGCGCCGCGGCCCGGTCCACGATGGCTTTATCCGCGGCGTAGGTCGCGATCAGGGCGGAGATGGCCAGATTGTTGATGGCCCGGGGGTGGCCCCGGGCAGAGTCGTGGATGGCGGCGACGGCGTCCTCGGAGAAGAGGGTGTCGGATCTACCGGCGTATTTGAGGTGCTGGCGGATGTAGTCGTGTGTGTCGGCCTGGGCCATGCCCGTGATGGTGAAGCGGGTGGAGATCCGTTGGTCCAGTGCGGCCAGGACGGCGAGCTTGAGCCGGCGTCGCAGGGTGGGTTGGCCGATCAGCAGCAACGCGAAATGGGATCCCATGTCCATATTGCTATTCGTCAACATCCGCAGTGATTCCAGATCGCTGTTGGCCAGAAGGTGAGCCTCATCGATCACGACCACGGGCAGGCGGGCGCGTTCGTCGAGTTCTCCGGCCAGTAGTGTGGCGGCTTGGTGGGTCAGGACCCCGGAGTAGAAGGCCGGGGTCCCGCCCAGGGCGGTCACGATCTGGGACTGGATCCCGCGCATGCCGATCGTGGGGTCGGAAATATAGATGATCTGATGGCGGGAAGGTTCCAGATCGGCCAGGGCGGCGCGGGCGGCGACGGTTTTGCCGGCGCCGACTTCTCCCGTGATCACTCCCATCTGATGTTGGGCCACGCACCACTGGATCCGGGCGATGGCCTCGCGGTGGCCGGGGTGGCGGTGCAGGGCCTGGGCCGGGATCGATCTGCTGAAAGGCGCCCGGTCGAAGCCGTAATGGGATTGCAGATTTGAAATGCTCACTTCAGTGCCTCCAGCGTCTCGTCCGCCGCCTCGTTTAACGCCTCTTCGGGCATGTTTTCCAAGGGTTCTTCCGGGGTTTGGGTAGTGCCGATTTTGTCGTAGCTGATCGGGGCGCCGGTCATCGTTTCTTTGTGCCGGGTTTCCACCAGGCGCAGGTAGTCGATGCCCGATGCCGCGTTTTTAGCTCCGGGATCGGCGTCGCGGGTCGCGGCGGCGGCTTTGGGGTGGACATGGCGGCGAATTTCGAGCAGGACCGCATCCGGTGCCGGGACCTGGCCCGGGCCGGTCACGGTGATCCGGCCGCTCAGATCGAAGGGGTCATAAACCAGCTCGACATGGGCACCGGCCAGTACCGGGTCGACCTGGTATGTGTTGCCCTGCAGCGAGACGGTCGCGGTTTTGGAGACTCTGCGGGTGACGGACCAGCGAAAGGCCTCGGCAATGACCTCCGGGGAACGCCGGTCCGGGCGCCGGTTTTCCCAGCCCGCGTCCCACCGCGCCAGCGGAGTCTGACCGGTGCCCGAGTGCACGGTGCGGTGATAAGTGATCTGCACCCA
>JALYYI010000157.1 GCA_030946705.1 Actinomycetota bacterium
ACCGGGGGCACCGGGACGTCCGCGGCCCGGACCGCCCGCGCCGCGGCCCGGTGCTGCCGGACGCTCGGTGCGGTTGGGCATCATGCCCGGAGTAGGCCTTGCGCCACCCGGACCACCAGCTGGGCGCGGAGCACCCGGACGGGGGCCGCCGGCACCGGCTGCGGGACGGGGTCCGCCTGCGCCAGCTGCGGGCCTTGAACCAGCGTGGGATCCGCCGGCACCTGCCTCAGGGCGTCCTGCACCGGCGCGCGGCATACCCTGCGACGGGGCAAAAGGATTGTTGCCCGGGCGGGGTCCACCGGCACCGGGACGTGCACCACGGTCGCCTTCGCCGCGGTCGCTGCGTGCGCCGGAGCGAGGCATGCCCTGCGACGTTGCAAACGGGTTGTTACCCGGACGCGGGCCACCCGGACGTGCACCGGCCGAGGCCGCCGGACGTGACGGAGCAGCAGCGGCGGGCGCAGGTGCGACCGGGGCCGGTGCGGCGGGCGTTGCGGGAGCCGGAGCTGTCGGAGCCGCAGCTGCGGCCGGAGCCGGAGCGGTCGCTGCCGGAGCGGTCGGAGCCGGAGCCGGACGTGCTCCGGGCTTGATGCCAGCATTGAATGCCGGGGCGGGCGCCGCCGGAGCAGCGCCTTCCGTGGCTGGCCGGGAATCAGCGGCCGGTGCCGGTGCGGCCGGCTGGGACTCTGTCGCCGGAACCGGGGCTGCCTTGGCTGCAGGCTGGGAATTATTTGATGCTGCTGCCCCAGCGGGGGCGGCAGGGAAAGCGTCGCGAAGCTTCTTCACAACGGGGGCCTCAATG
This sequence comes from Actinomycetota bacterium, assembly GCA_030946705.1. GTDB lineage: Bacteria > Actinomycetota > Actinomycetes > Actinomycetales > Micrococcaceae > Arthrobacter_M. Next base: position 803 of record JALYYI010000157.1, read on the forward strand.
GTGGAGGAAGCGGAGCGGACAAACTCGCCCAGTTCCTGAAGCTTGGTGACGGCTTCCTTTGAGGTGATGCCGAGCTCTTTAGCGAGCTCGTGTACGCGGGCCTTGGCCACATTTCTCCTGTCTCGGCCCGCACCGGACAGGTACGAACCGTTTAATTCTTAATTCGGCATTCCACGGCGGAATGTCCGGCTGCACAGCACAACGAAACACTCATCGTTGGGCACTCATCGCTGGGTACTCATCGGGTTTCCATCGGTTTTCTGACCCGCTTTCGGTTGGACAGTTCTTTCATCGTTCATTGTGGAACGGCTCCGGCAGCGAGGCTATGTAGCTCTCTATCGAAGTGCTCTCGGTCGAACCCGGGAGGGCGCGTCCGATTGCACGGCGTTTAAGCGCCAAAGCCAAGCAGGTCGCGGTGGGATGCAACCAAGCACCCCGGCCAGACCGCCGGCGGCGGGGGTCCGCCAGCACGACGGTTTCCCCGCCGGCAGAGACTCCCCGCACCATCCGCAACAAATGAGACTGGGTATCGCGACGGCGGCAACCAACACAGGTTCGCAACGGTTGTGCAGCAGCCAGAAACTCTGTTTCTGCTTCTAACACCGCGGTTGCCTCAAGTGGGGGTTGTCGGTCGCTGGACCCGGCCTCATCTATTCTAACGCCACGCCCGGCCGCGAGCCTAACCGCATCTGGAACTTCCGCGCCTTATCTCGGCAGGCTCGATCAGCGGTTCAGGCTCGATCAGCGGTTCAGGCCGGATGTGAACTGGCGGCGGGCGCCGCTGTGGCCGCATCGGAGATAATGTCGATCCGCCAGCCGGTCAGCTTCGCGGCGAGGCGGGCATTCTGGCCTTCCTTGCCGATGGCCAGGGACAGCTGGTAATCCGGAACAACAACCCGCGCCGATCGCGTGTCGGGATCCGTGATGGTGACCGAGTTCACCTTCGACGGCGAGAGCGAGTTCGCAATGAACGTCGCCGGATCGTCGTTGTAGTCCACAATGTCGATCTTTTCGTCATTCAGCTCGCTCATCACGGCCCGGACCCGCGAGCCCATTTCGCCGATGCACGCGCCCTTGGCGTTGATGCCCGGCTGGTGCGCCTTCACGGCAATCTTGGTGCGGTGTCCGGCCTCGCGGGCCAGCGCCACAATCTCCACTGAGCGGTCCGCGATCTCCGGAACTTCCAGTTCGAAGAGCTTGCGCACCAGGCCCGGGTGGGACCGGGACAGGGTGATGGACGGTCCCTTGAGTCCGCGGTGCACATCGATGACGAACGCCCGCAGCCGGTTGCCGTGCCGGTAGTCCTCGCCGGGAACCTGCTCCGTGGGCGGCAGCAGCGCCTCGACCGACCCCAAGTTGACCTGGATCATGTGCGGATTGTGGCCCTGCTGGATCTGGCCGGAGACCAGCTCGCCTTCCTTCCCGCGGAATTCGCCGAGCACATGGTCATCCTCCACGTCGCGTAAGCGCTGCAGGATGATCTGCCGTGCGGTGCTCGCTGCGATACGGCCGAAGCCGGCGGGTGTGTCGTCGAATTCGCCGACCGGTTCTCCGTCGTCGTCGACCTCCGTGGCCCAAATGGTGACGTGCCCGCTCTTGCGGTCGAGCTCGGCCCGCGCGGCCGCAATGGCCCCCGGGGACTTGTGGTACGCCATCAGAAGCGCCTGCTCAATGGTGGGGATCAGCAGCTCCAGCGGGATTTCGCGTTCACGCTCCAACAGTCTCAGCGCGCTCATATCGATATCCATGTCAGCCTTCCTTTCCCTCGACCGCGTCGGTCGGATCAAAATCCTCATCCAGTGGCGCGTCGTCCAGACGGCTGAATTCTATTTCCACGTTGCCCCGGCGGATCTTCGCAAATCCGATCCGCTCCGGTTCACCGTGCTTGGGCTTCATGCCCTTCCTGACGGGCAGTTCCGGACGGATCGTGATGCCCGTGTCATCGACGACGAGCAGCCGGCCGGTGATGTCCTCGGCGGCGCCCAGATTGACCTTGACCATCCGGCCCTGCGCGCGGTGCCAGTGCCGCGGCTCGGTGAGGGGGCGGCCGACGCCGGGCGAGGAGATCTCCAGATCATAGGGACGGCCGTCGTCGTGCGGATCCGAGTCCATCACGGCGGAAAGTTCGCGTGAAATGCTGGCGATTTTGTCCATCCCGACGCTGCCGCTCTGGTCCTGTTCAAGGTCGACGACGACGTTGATGGTCCGGTGGGTGCCGGCGATGTGGACGCTGACGTCCTCAAGGAAAAGGTGGTGCGCCTGGACGGTGGGGTTGAGCAAGTCAAACAACCGCTGAGCCTCTGCGGTGGTGACAATATTTGCACTGTTTGCGCTGGGCCGATCCGGCTTGGTCATTTGATTGCCGCCTTCCCACTAGATGATGTTGTAGCTCATAGCCTACCGAGTTTCCGGCCGCTCTGGTGAACCAGGTTCGGTCCCGGACGCTCCCCCACGGCGGTTCCGACGGCCTCCGGTGTGCGCTCATTGTGTCCGGCGTGACATCATCGACTGTTGTGAATGACTCCCCTCCCCGCGCCGACCAAGGTGCCAACGGTGCCGCAGAACAAGGGGCCGCACCCCAGCCGCGCATCCG
>JALYYI010000190.1 GCA_030946705.1 Actinomycetota bacterium
AGCGCTACACCTCCATCAGCACCGCCAACGACCAGGGCAAAACCTCCGCGGTCAACGCCATCGGCGTGATCGCGGCCGCCCTGGGACAGGGATCCGGTGCTGCCGCCGGCGTAGGGGAGATCGGCACCACCACCTACCGGGCGCCGTTCACCCCGGTGGCCTTCGCCGCGCTCGCCGGCCGGCAGCGCGGGGAGCTCTTCGACCCCGCCCGCGTCACTTCCATCCACCCCTGGCATGTGGCCCACGGCGCCAGGTTCGAGGACGTCGGCCAGTGGAAGCGGCCCTGGTACTACCCGCAGCCGGGAGAGGACATGGACGCGGCGGTGCTGCGCGAATGCGCGGCCACCCGCGGTTCCGTCGGCTACATGGACGCCACGACGCTGGGCAAGATCGAAATCCGCGGCAAGGACGCCGGCGAGTTCCTGAACCGGATCTACACCAACGCGTTCAAGAAGCTCAAGCCCGGTTTCGCCCGTTACGGCGTGATGTGCATGGCGGACGGCATGATCTTCGACGACGGCGTGACCCTGCGCCTGGATGAGGACCGCTACTTCATGACCACCACCACCGGCGGCGCCGCCAAGGTGCTGGACTGGCTGGAGGAGTGGCTGCAGACCGAATGGCCGGAGCTGGACGTGTACTGCACCTCGGTGACGGAGCAGTGGACGACCATCGCCGTCGTCGGGCCTAAATCCCGCGCCGTGCTCGCGAAAGTGGCGCCGGAGCTGGACCTGGGGACCGCGGAGGACGCGGAGGCCTTCCCATTCATGACGTTCCGCGAGACCACGCTGGCCTCGGGGGTGCAGGCGCGGGTCTGCCGGATTTCCTTCTCCGGGGAGCTGGCATACGAGATCAACGTGCCGGCCTGGTACGGGCTGAACACCTGGGAGGCCGTGACGGCGGCGGGGGCGGAGTTCAATATCACCCCCTACGGCACCGAAACCATGCACGTGCTCCGGGCCGAAAAGGGTTACCCGATCGTCGGCCAGGACACGGACGGCACGGTCACCCCGCAGGACGCGGGCATGGACTGGGTGGTATCCAAGGTCAAGGACTTCATCGGCAAGCGCTCCTACGCCCGGGCCGACGCCGCACGGACGGACCGCAAGCATCTGGTCAGCGTGCTGCCGGTGGACGGCTCCATCCGGCTCCCGGAGGGCACCCAACTGGTGGAAAAAGGCGTTTCGGTCAACCCGGCCTACGGACCCGTCCCGATGCAGGGCTTCGTCACCTCCAGCTACCACAGTGCCGCGCTGGGCAGGTCCTTTGGGCTGGCGCTGATCAAGAACGGCCGCAACCGGATCGGCGAGGAGATGGTGGCCTCGGTCGGTGACCGTCTGGTGGACGTTGTGGTAGCAGAAACCGTACTTTTTGATGCTGAAGGGAAGCGCAAAGATGGCTGAGACGGCTGAACGAGTAAATGCAGTAATCCGGGGGCTGCGCCGCAGTCCCGCCGCCCACCTGGCGGAGGACTTCGCGCAGGGATCGGTAACCGGGGTGCACGGCGTGTCCATCCGGGAGCTGCCCTTCCTGACCATGATCGGGGTCCGGGTTGACCCGGCCTCCGACGCCGGGCAGCGGATCGGCGCGGTGATGGGCGGACTGCCGGCTGGCTGCGGGCAGGTCGGGACCGGTGCCGGCACGGACGTGCAGGCGCTGTGGCTGGGGCCGCAGGAGTTCCTGGTGGTCGGCCCGGAGGACGCGCACGACGGCGGCCCGGCGGCTTTGCTGGGCGTGCTCGATGACGCGCTGGCCGGGGACCCTGGCCAGGTGGTGGACCTCTCCGCGAACCGGACCACCTTCGAGCTGGCCGGCCCGGCCGCCCGGGCGGTGTTGGAAAAGAGCTGCGCGCTGGACCTGCATCCGCGTGAATTCGCGGCGGGGACGGCCGTCAGCACCGAAATCGGGCTGATCCCGGCCGTGCTGTGGAAAGTGGACGCGGAGACGTTCCGGGTCTTCCCTCGGGCCTCTTTTGCGGATTTCCTGGGCCGCTGGCTGCTCGATGGCATGCAGGAGTTCAACGCGGCCGAGGTGCCCTGATGGCACTGAGCGTGCTGGATCTGTTTTCCGTCGGCATCGGGCCGTCGTCCTCGCACACGGTCGGGCCGATGCGGGCGGCGAAGCGGTTCACCGACGGGCTGGCCGCCTCCGGGCAACTGGCGGCCACGGTGCGCGTCCAGGCGGAGCTCTTCGGCTCCCTCGGCGCCACCGGGCGCGGCCACGGCTCGGACAAGGCCGTGGTGCTGGGGCTGGCCGGCCAGGATCCGGAAACCGTGGACACCGCGACGGCGGATGACCAGGTGGCCGCGGCCGCGCTGGACGCGCAGCTGATGCTGGCCGGCGCGCACCGGGTGGACTTCAATTTTGAGAAGGACGTGGTGCTGCACCGCCGCAAGTCGCTGCCCGCGCACCCCAACGGCATGACCTTCCGGGCCCTGGACCGCAGCGACGCGGTGCTGCGGGAGCGGACGTATTACTCCGTGGGCGGCGGTTTTGTGGTGGATGAGGACGCCGCGGGGGCGGACCGGATCGTCGAGGACAGCACCGTGCTGCCCTATCCGTTCACCACCGGGGCCCAGTTGCTGGCCCACTGCGCCCGCGAAAACCTCTCGATCAGCGACGTCATGCTGGCCAACGAGCTGGTCTGGCGCAGCGAGGCGGAGCTTCGCGCGAAGCTGCTGCAGATCTGGTCGGTGATGCAGGAATGCGTGAACAACGGCTGCGCCAGCGAGGGGATCCTGCCGGGCGGACTGAAGGTCACCCGCCGGGCGCCCGGGCTGTTCCGTGCCCTGCAGGCCCCGGAGGACTCCTCGGACGCGCTGCGGGCGATGGAATGGGTCAATCTCTTCGCGCTGGCCGTGAACGAGGAAAACGCCGCCGGCGGACGGATTGTCACCGCGCCCACCAATGGTGCGGCCGGCATCGTGCCGGCGGTGCTGCATTACTATCGCAAGTTTGTACCCGGCGCCAACGATGACGGGGTGGTCCGGTTCCTGCTGACCGCGGCCGCCGTCGGCATCCTGTTCAAGATCAATGCCTCCATCTCGGGAGCCGAGGTGGGCTGCCAGGGCGAGGTCGGCTCGGCGTGCTCGATGGCGGCTGCCGGACTGTGCGAGCTGTTGGGCGGCACCCCGGTCCAGGTCGAAAATGCGGCCGAGATCGGCATCGAGCATAATCTCGGGCTCACCTGCGACCCGGTGGGTGGGCTGGTGCAGATCCCGTGCATCGAGCGCAACGCTATTGCCAGTGTCAAGGCCATCAACGCGGCCCGGCTGGCACTGCACGGGGACGGCAGCCAGAAGGTTTCGCTGGACAAGGCGATCAAAACCATGCGCGAAACCGGGGCGGACATGATGACCAAGTACAAGGAAACCTCACGCGGCGGCCTGGCCGTTAACGTGATCGAGTGTTAGGCGTATGGCTATGACGACGGCAACCCAAACCGAAACCGCACTCCTACCCGGCGGCCAGACCACCGTTGAACATGTCCTGACCCTGGACTGCCCCGAGGCTCCCGGCATCGTGCATGCGGTGTCCGGGTTCCTGCTGGAGCACGGCTGCGACATTATCGACAACAAACAATTCGGCGAACGCTCCGACCCGGCGGACAGCCACTTCTTCATGCGCATCCATTTCAGCTCCGACGGCGACGCCGCCACGACGGAGCGGCTCCGCGAAGCATTCCTGCCGGTCGCCGAACGCTACGGCATGCGCTGGCAGCTGACCCCGCACGGCGCCAAACGCCGGGTGCTGATCATGGTCTCCAAATTTGAGCACTGCCTCAACGACCTGCTCTACCGGGCCCGCACCGGCGAATTGCCGGTGGACGTCGTCGCCGTCGTCTCCAACCACCCGGACCACCAGCGGCTGGTGGAATGGCACTCCATTCCGTTTGTGCACGTCCCGGTCACAGCCGCCACCAAACCCGCGGCGGAGGCCCGGTTGCTGGAGCTGGTGGCGGAACTGGATGTCGAACTGGTGGTGCTGGCCCGCTACATGCAGGTGCTCAGCGATGACCTGACCCGCCGGCTGGACGGCCGCGCGATCAACATCCACCACTCGTTCCTGCCCAGCTTTAAGGGTGCCAAGCCCTACCATCAGGCCTACGCACGCGGCGTGAAGACCGTGGGCGCCACGGCGCACTACGTCAACGCCGAGCTGGACGAGGGGCCGATCATCGCCCAGCAGGTGGTGGAGGTGGACCATACCTTCACCCCGGAGGACCTGGTGGCCGCCGGCCGCGACACGGAATGCAAGGCCCTGAGCAATGCGGTGCGCTGGCACTGCGAAGGCCGCGTTTTCCTGCAGGGGAACCGGACCATCGTGCTGCGCTGACAATCGAAAGGGCCAAGGAACCCCAATGATTGAACCATCGGGGGAAATCTACGTCGTTACCGAGGTGAACGGCCGGGCGGTAATATCGCGCGGCGCCGAGGGGTAGCTGATGGGTGAGCCTGGATCCGCTGCAGCGGGTTGTGCCGGCCATCCAAAGCTGTCGCGCTGGAGCGGCTGATCGAACGGGTCCGCGGCCTGGACGGCATGTGGGTCACCACGCTGGCCGGGATCGCCGAGCACGGCAGAACCGTGACGGAGGTGCACACCCATGCGCGGCTGGAGATCGCAGCCTTCCCGGATACGGAGGTGGTCATGACAGCCGGCCGCCGCTCGCTGGCGCCGTACCGGCCGGCCGTACCAGCCGCCGTCGGCCGTTCCCTCAAGCGTCATCCCAGGACGGTGCCGGCCAGCAGCCCCAGCAGATAGGTGGCGGACGCCGCGCCGAAGCCGATCGCCAGCTGGCGCAGGCCGCGGGTCAGCGGCGAGGTGCCGGAGAGCAGGCCGACGACGGCGCCGGTAGCGACCAGCGCGATGCCCACCAGCAGGCACGCCAGGGCCAGTGCGGGCGCGCCTGTCATGCCGAAAATCAGGGGCAGGATGGGCACCACGGCGCCGGAGGCGAAGAAGCAGAAGCTGGAGAGTGCGGCGCCCCAGGCCGTGCCGATCGCTTCATGCTCATCCTCGCCCCGGAATTTCTCCGGCTGCAGCGACAGGCTGGGATCACAGTCGCAGCTGTACAGGCCCATCCGCTCGGCCACGCGGTGTTCGGCCGCTTCACGGGACATTCCGCGGGCCAGATAGACCAGAACCAGCTCGTTGTGGTCGATGTCCAGCGCGGGGGCGGCGGAAAGCGTGATCTGGGTGGGCAGCGAAGCGCTCAGGAGTTCGCGCTGGGAGCGGACGGAGACAAACTCGCCGGCGCCCATGGACAGCGCTCCGGCCAGCAGGCCGGCGACGCCGCTGATCAGCACCACATGGATACCCACCCCGGAGGCCGCCATCCCCATCACCAAGGACAGGTTGCTGACCAGCCCGTCATTGGCGCCAAAAACCGCAGCGCGGAAGGTGCCGGAGAGCCGGTTGCGGCCCCGCGTGGCCAGACCGCGGACCACCTCTTCATGGATCTGCTCGTCCGCTGCCATGCTCCGCGTGGCATCCGCATCGGAAGAATAGGGAGAACGCGACTCGGCACGTTGGGCCAGTGCCAGCACAAAGACGGAGCCAAATCGCCGCGCCAGCAGCCCCACAACGCGGTTGCGCGCCGACGCGCGCCGCGGCGGCAACGCGTGATCGCCCAGCAACCGCAGCCAGTGCTGCTCGTGCCGGCCCTCCGCTTCGGCCAGGGCCAGCAGGATGTCCCGCTCCTCGCCGTCGCGTTTTTTGGCCAGGTCCCGGTAAACAGAGGCTTCGGCGCGTTCATCGGCCAGATATTGGCGCCAACGCCGGATATCAGCCGGGGTAGGGGTGCGTTCCGGCACGGTACATCTCCACTCTCAGTCATCCTGGAAACAGCCCCACTTTACCGTTTGGCGGCTGCTGTTTCAGGACGGCGCCCCTGCCGGCGAAGTTTAGGTGTCCCTCAAGTCGGACAGCTCCCAACGGCCCCGCAGTTAGCGCATGAAAGCCGCCCGGAGCCTCTGAGTTACGGGCGGTGTCTTCGTCAAGGGGTCCGTTCTGCTCAGCGAGCAGGGCTTGTCACTGAGCAGGAACACATCCTGCTCAATGAGAAGCAGGAGTCAGTGTGCAGTTTCGCCGGGCACAAAGGTCTGCCCGACGGTTAAATGCCCGACGGCGGTCCTGGCACCTCTGGG
>JALYYI010000183.1 GCA_030946705.1 Actinomycetota bacterium
CTTTTGTTGCAGGCAACACCATATGACAGACTACAAGCCGAGGAAGGTTGTCCGAGCGGCCGATGGAGCTGGTCTTGAAAACCAGTGTGCGGTAACCCCGTACCAAGAGTTCGAATCTCTTACCTTCCGCCCCTGGTGGCCCCCGATGTTCACGGGGGGCCACCTATTTACGTTGGCCGGGACGCCGGGGAGGCTATGAACCGGCCGCTCCCAGAACATCCGCCGCGATGGAGTCCGCGTCCTGCAGGGTCCGGTAGCCGCTCGGGTAGTCGGAGGCGGCCTGCGCGGCAATCGCGGTGCCCCACTGGACGGAGGACAGTTGCAGTCCGAGCACATGCAGTCCGCGCTCGATCCGTCCCGCCGAATCCAGCGCCCGGTACGGCGGCGCGCTCAGGTCGAGGCCGCTGGTCGCCACCGGTTCCCCGTCCGCGGCCAGCATGATGCGCGGCCGCACCAGGCCGTCCGCCAACAGCTGCTCCAGCAGCGGCGAGCTGCTTTGCAGCACCCGGTTGGCCGGGGCCAGGGCCTCGATCAGATCCTTGGCCCGCCATGGAGGGGCGTCCACCCACGGTGAACTGGCGGTGAAAACCCGCCGCTCCGGGTCCAGCCCGAAGACCGGGTCCGGACCGATGAAACGGACGACGCCGTCCCGTACCAGGGCGGCCAGCTGTTCCATCCGCAGCGCGGGCGGGCCGCTGGCGAGGCCCTCGACAAAGGACTCGAACCAGCCCCGCAGCTCGCCGAGCCAGGATTCATCGGTGATGCCGCCGTCGCACACCACACTCTTAATCACGGCCCGGCCCGCATTCAGGGCGCCGATCGCCATCTTCAGCGGATCGTCCTCGCCGGCGGCGGATCCCCGGGCGTCGGCCTGCAGGTACGCGTGGACGGCATCGGCAAAATCCTGATGGCCGCTGAAGTGCCGGGCGGCGAAGGGCCGGGCCAGCGCCTCCAGATTCAGCCTGTCGGCGGGGGCAACGGAGGCCGCCAACACGGCGTCGAGCCTGCCCCGCCAGTCCGGGCCGGGTTCGAGCAGGGTCTGTTCCAGCCGGTGCAGGAATGCGGACGCGGCGACAGCGCAGGAGTCGACGGCATCGGGGCGGATGGCCCCGGGGGTACCGGCGCCGGAGTCGACGGCGTCGGGGCGGGTGGCCCCGGGGCGGACCCGGGCCAGCGTCGAATAGTAGGCCCAGAGCGCATCCCGGTGCATCAGGGGCCACAGATCGTGGTCAAACCCGGGCTTTTCCAGGCCGGAGGCGGTCAGCGCGCGGACCGCCTCCGGGGTCAGGAAGCGCAGCCGCACCGAGCGCGGATAGTAGCTCTCCAGCTCGGCCTTCGCCCGGTACGGCGTCCCGCGGCGGGAGGCCGCGGCGATCAGCGGCTCGCGGCCGGAGGGTTCGTAGCGCAATGCCTCTCCTGCCGGCAGCCCGGTTTCCACAAAATTTCCGCCGCGTCCCTCGGTCAGCTGCCCCAGGACATCGAAAAAATTCAGCCCCATCCCGCGTACCAGCACCGGCTGCCCGGCGGGCAGAGCATCCCAGTCGACATCATTGGGGACCGCGGGCGGCCAGTACCTCAGCCCCGCCTTCGCCGCGCCGGCCGCCAGGAGTTCCTGCTCCCGGCCCAGCCGGGACGGCAGGTGCCCCAGCGCCAGGACCACGCGGTCCGCGACCAGGCGCCTGCCGTCGGCGAGGTCGACGGCGTACCCTCCTGCCGCCGTCGGCCGGATGGCGGTCGCCTCGCTCCGGACCGAAGGGTCGACGGCATCCTCTCCTGCCGCCGTCGGCCGGATGGCAGTCGCCTCGCTCCGGTGTTCGCGGAGCGTCACCCCGGCCGGAAGCTGCGCGGTGAGCTGCTCGAAGGTCCAGCGCAGGTAGCGGCCGTAGAGGGCGCGGCTGGGGAAGCCGGTGGATTCCAGTGTTGTCAGCTCCGCCGCGTCCTGCTCGCTCAGCGACTCATCCGGGGCGGCCCGCTGCGCCACGCGCCACTCGTCGAAGCTGAGCTTGGTCAGCGAAGCCGCCGGCAGTTCCCCGCCGGGGACCAGGGTCGGGTAAAAGGACTGCGTGTTCATCAGGTAAAGGCGGGACTGGTCCGTGCGCCAGACGTGCCCGGGCCCGGCCGGGAAAGGGTCGATCAGGTCGATCACCAGGGCGGGCAGCTGCTCCGGGGTGGCGGCAACCCGGGCCAGCAGGCGTTCCAGTACGGAGGTTCCGCGGGGTCCGGCACCCACGATTGCCACCCGAACGGTCCGCGCATCAGCCATAGTGAGAGCTTAATGGACCGCGGCCCCCTCCCCTGCTCCGGGTTTGCGCCGCATGTGCGCCACATTTACCTAGGATGAACAGATGACCCCCACGGATTCCGGCCCAGCCGCCACCAGTCCATCCGCCACGAACCTTCCCGAAACCGCCCGCGCCGACGAGCCTGCGGATGGATTCCTCTGGCTCGAGGACATCTACGGCGACGGGCCACTGGACTGGGTGCGCGAACGCAATGCCCGCACGGACGCCATGCTGCGGAACCCCGGGTACGAGGCCCTCGAAGCGAGTGTGCTGGAGGTTCTCGACTCCACGGACCGGATTCCGATGGTCAGCAAGCGCGGCGACTGGTACTACAACTTCTGGCGCGACGAACAGAACCCGCGCGGCCTCTGGCGCCGCACCGGCTGGGAAAGCTACCTCACGGACCGGCCGGACTGGCAGATCCTGCTGGACCTGGACGCGCTCAGTGCCGCAGAGGGGATCCAGTGGGTCTTCTCCGGCGCGAGCCTGCTGCGCCCGACGGTCGGCGGCGAGCCGTACCGCAAGGCAATGATCGCACTGTCCCCGGACGGCGGGGACGCGGTGGCGTTCCGCGAGTTCGACGTCGAAGACCGCGCCTTTGTCTCCGGCGGCTTTGAGCTTCCCACCGCCAAGACCCGGCTGAGCTGGCTGGACGAGGACACCCTCTACGTCGGCACGGACTTCGGCCCCGGCTCGCTGACCACCTCCTCTTACCCGCGCAGCTCGCGGATCCTCAAACGGGGCCAGGAGCTCGCGGATGCTCCGACGTTCTTCGAGGTCCCGGAAGACCATATGACCGGCGGCGTCGGGCATGATTCCACCCCGGGGTTCGAACGCGATGTCGCCTACGACGTCATCGATTTCTTCAGCAGCCGCAGCTACCTGCGGATCGGTGGCGAGTGGGTGCACATCGACGCGCCCGACGACGTCAATGTCTCGCTGCACCGGCAGTGGCTGCTGTTCCGGCCGCAGCGAGACTGGGAGCTCGACGGCGCCACCCATCCGGCCGGCTCCCTGCAGGCCGCGGAGCTGGAGGCGTACCTGGCCGGCAGCCGCGCCCTGCAGACCGTTTTCAGCCCGGATGAGCACACCTCGCTGCAGTCCTGGAGCTGGACCAAGGACTTCCTGCTCCTGAACCTGCTCCGCGATGTTTCCTCCGAAATCCGGGTGGTGGAGCCGGATTCCTGGACCAGCCGCGTCCTGGAAGCCTGCCCTCCCCTGCACTCCGTGGACGCCTACGCCGTCGACGACGAGGACAGCGACGACTACTGGCTGGTCACCACCGGCTTCCTGACGCCGACCACGCTGGAGCGCGGCGGTCTGGGCGCAGCCGGTCCGGGAGCCGGCGCAGTGGAAGCCGGGCTCGGGTCCGTTGGCGACGGGGCCCGGAAAGTGAAGGCGTCGCCGTCGTTCTTTGACGAATCCGGCTACGAGGTCCAGCAGCACTTCGCTCTCTCCCAGGACGGCACCCGGGTCCCGTACTTCCAGATAGCGTCCCAGGGCCTGAGGCTCGACGGCGCGAACCCCACCCTGCTCAGCGGCTATGGCGGGTTTGAAGTTTCCCTGACCCCCGCCTATAGCGGCGCGGTGGGCCGGACCTGGCTGGAACGCCGGGCCGTGATCGGCGGCCTTGAGCGCCACGGGGTGTATGTGGTCGCGAACATCCGCGGCGGCGGCGAATACGGACCCGGCTGGCACCGCGCGGCGCTGCAGGAAAAGCGCCACCGCGCCTACGAGGATTTTGCCGCCGTCGCCCAGGACCTGATCCGCCGCGGCGTAACGTCCCGGAAGCAGCTGGGCTGTGAAGGCCGCAGCAACGGCGGGCTGCTGGTCGGCAATATGCTCACCCGCTACCCCGAACTGTTCGGGGCGGTGTCCTGCGGCGTGCCACTGCTGGACATGCGCCGCTACAACAAGCTCTCCGCCGGAAACTCCTGGATTGCCGAATACGGGGACCCGGATGTGCCCGAGCAGTGGGCGTTCGTGCGGACCTTTTCCCCGTACCATCTGCTCCGCGACGGCGCCGACTACCCTCCCGCATTTATCTGGACGGCGACCTCGGATGACCGGGTCGGGCCGGTCCAGGCCCGCAAGATGGCAGCCCGGATGGAAGCCATGGGCATACCGGAGGTGTGGTTCTACGAGTCCCTGGAGGGTGGCCATGCCGGGGCCGCGGACAACCGGCAGAGCGCCCGGCTGCACACCGCCTCGCACACCTTCCTCTGGAACACGCTGACCCGCAGCTCGTAAAATCGAGTGGGCACTTGGTGTCCGATACAGGCCTGAAACGGACGCGGACTGCTCGCTCGATGGAAGCGGGCGGGCGTTTTGCTAACAACCCCCTGTTCTGGGTAACCTTGGTGGGCTAGCAATAGCGCTTGGAGACGTGCCAGAGCGGCCGAATGGGCTTCACTGCTAATGAAGTGTGGGGCACAACTCCACCGGGGGTTCAAATCCCCCCGTCTCCGCGCCAGGCCCCCTCCCCGGAGGGGGCCTTTTGCGTCTCCGGCGCGTCTCCGGCGGCGGATTGGTTGCAGATTTGGTGGCGGATTTGCGCCCGACGACGGATGGCACGGCGGGCGTGCTCCGGGAGCGCCACAGCAGCCTCGCCGGCAACACCCGTCACACGATCCGTTGCCGAGTGCAAAAAGCCGAGTGCAAAAAGCGGAGTGCAAAAAGCCAACCGGGATGGGAGCCTAGCCGGCCTGTGCCAGGACCAGCGGCAGCACCTGCCCGACGCCGGCCTGGCGCAGGGCGCGGCCGGCCGCGGTCAGGGTCCAGCGGCTGTCCGCCAGGTCGTCAATCAGCAGCACGGGCTGGTCTGCGGCCGCGGCCAGAACGCCCCGAAGCTCGGCTCCGACCACCAGCCGTTCCCAGACTCCCGCCAGCCGGTATGCACTGTTGCCGCCTCGGCCTCCGGTCGGGCCGCCGTGCGCCAGGGAGAGCTCGCCCAGATAAGGGATCCGCCCAATCTCGGAGATTCCCCGGGCCAGCGAGCCGACCAGCCTGGGCCGGCTGCGCGAAGCGACGGACACGATGGCGGCCGGGCGCCCTTCGCCGCCCCAGCCCGACTGTCCCCAGTCGCGCAGTACGCCCACGCACGCCTGCAACATCCCCGGGGCCAGCTCCGAATCCGGGGCGCCGGCGGCAAAGATTTCCCGCAGGGCGCCGCCCCAGCCCAGATCGGTCAGCCGGGCCAGGGCGCGGCCCTCGGCGCCGCGCTCGGCGGCGCTGAGTTTGCCCTTGACCGGCACGCCCAGCCGGTCCATGCCGCTGGGCCACTGCAGCCGCGGTTCCAGGGCCACGCCGGCGCGGCTGAGGGTTTCGCCCGCGGCGGCCGTTGCGGCGGAGTCGACGCCCGCGGAGAACCAGCGGCCGGCGCAGTTGTCGCAGCGCCCGCAGGCCGCGGCCGTCTCGTCGTCGAGCGATGATGTCAGATACTCCATCCGGCAGCCGGACGTCTGCTCGTAGACAATCATCGAGTCCTGCTCGTTGACCCGGGCCGCGGCGATCCGCTCATAGCGGTCCCGGTCGTATTCCCACGGCCGGCCGGTGCCGCGCCAGCCTCCGCCCACCCGTTCCACCGCGCCGTCGACGGCGAGGACCTTCAGCAGCAGCTCCAGCGGGGTGCGGCGCAGGTCCACCCGGGCCTCCAGTGCCACGGTGGAAACCGCGCCGCCGGCTTCGGCCAGCGCCGCCAGCACCGCCGCGGCCTTCTGCTCCGAGGGCATCGAGGCGGTGGCAAAGTACTGCCAGATGTCCTTGTCTTCGGCGCCCGGCAGCAGCAGGACGTCGGCGTTGGCGGAACCGCGGCCGGCACGGCCCACCTGCTGGTAGTAGGCCACCGGCGAGGACGGCGCACCGACGTGGATGACGAAGCCGAGGTCCGGTTTGTCGAACCCCATGCCGAGGGCGCTGGTGGCCACCAGCGCCTTGACCTGGTTGTCCTTGAGCAGCTGCTCGGCCGTTTCCCTGTCCGCCGTGTCGGTGCGCCCGGTGTAGGCGAGCACCTTGTGCCCGGCCCCGGCCAGCAACCGGGCGGTGTCCTCCGCGGCGGACACGGTCAGCGTGTAGATGATCCCGCTGCCGGGGAGCTCGCCGAGGTGCGTCAGCAGCCAGCCCAGCCGGTCCCGCGAATCCGGCAGCCGCAGCACGCCCAGCCGCAGCGACTCACGCGTCAGCCCGCCGCGGATGGTCAGGACCCCGGTGCCGAGCTGCTCTTCGATGTCCGCCACCACCCGGGAGTTGGCCGTGGCCGTCGTGGCGAGCACGGGAACCGCGGGCGGCAGCTGGGCAATCAGGTCCGCGATTCGGCGGTAGTCCGGCCTGAAGTCGTGGCCCCAGTCCGAGATGCAGTGCGCCTCGTCGATCACCAGCAGCCCGGTGCGCCGGATCAGTTCGGGCAGCTGGTTCTCGCGGAAGGACGGGTTGGTCAGGCGCTCCGGCGAGACCAGCAGCACGTCCACCTGGTCGGCTGCCAGGGCCTCCCGGACCAGGTCCCAGTCCGTCGCGTTCGCTGAATTGATCGCCATGGCCCGCACTCCGGCGCGTTCCGCGGCGGCAACCTGGTCGCGCATCAGGGCCAGCAGCGGCGAGACGATCAGCGTCGGGCCGGCACCGCGGGCCCGCAGCAGCAGCGAGGAGACAAAGTAGACGGCCGACTTCCCCCAGCCGGTGCGCTGCACCACCAAAGCCCGCCGGCCGCCGTCGACCAGTGCCTCAATGGCCTCAAACTGGCCCTCATGGAACCGGGCATCCGCGGCGCCGACCAGCCTGCACAGCACCCCCAGCGCCTGTTCGCGGGTGGAATTGCCCTCCAACAGGACGGTGGGAGTTCTCTCGGCGGGGGACCTGTCTGCCTGTTGGCTCATCCGTCCAGTATTCCAGCCGCACCTGAACGGACGCGCAGGAATTTACGACATGTGGATAAGCGGCCCGTTACGATTGGGGGGTGACTAGCGCAGATAAGACCACCATTGACCTTTCCGCCTCCTTTAAGGCCTACGACGTCCGGGGCCTTGTGGGCGAAACCATCACGGCCGAAATAGTCGAAGCCGTGGGCGCGGCGTTTGTGGACATCATGGAGCTGGCCGGCCAGACTGTGCTGGTGGGTGGTGACATGCGCCCGTCCTCCCCCGAGTTCAGCCGGGCCTTCGCCAAGGGTGCCACCAGCCGCGGGGCCGACGTGAAGCTGCTGGACCTGATTTCCACCGACGAGCTCTACTTTGCCTGCGGCTCGCTCAACGCGGCCGGCGCTGTCTTCACCGCCAGCCACAACCCCTCCCAGTACAACGGCATCAAGATGGCCAAGGCCGGTGCGGTTCCGGTGTCCTCCGAGACCGGGCTGGTGGAAATCCGCCGGCGCGCCGAGCAGTACCTGGCCACCGGCATCCCGGCCGTGGCCGTCGCGGGCCGGATCAGCGTCCACGATGTGCTCAGGGATTACGCGGAATACCTGCGCAAGCTCGTGGACCTGAGCGGTTCCCGCCCGCTGAAGGTCGTCGTCGACGCCGGCAACGGCATGGCGGGCATGACCACTCCGGCGGTGCTGGGCGACCAGCTGCTGCCGGCCCTGCCGTTCGAGATTGTGCCGCTGTATTTTGAGCTGGACGGCTCCTTCCCGAACCATCCGGCCAACCCTTTGGAGCCGGAGAATCTGCGCGACCTCAAGGCCGCCGTCGTCGCCCATGGCGCGGACATCGGCCTGGCGTTCGACGGCGACGCGGACCGCTGCTTCGTGATCGACGAAAAGGGCGAGCCGATCTCGCCGTCGGCCGTCACCGCGCTGGTGGCCCGGCGCGAAATTGCCCGCGCGAAGAAGGGCGGCGAAGAAACTCCCGTCATCATCCACAACCTGATCACCTCTCGCGCCGTGCCCGAACTCGTGCGCCGGGACGGCGGCCGGCCGGTGCGCACGCGCGTGGGGCACTCCTTCATCAAGGCTTTCATGGCCGCCGAGGGGGCGGTCTTTGGCGGCGAGCACTCCGCGCACTACTACTTCCGCGATTTCTACAACGCGGACACCGGCATGCTGGCGGCGATGCACGTGCTGGCGGCTCTGGGCGAGCAGGACAGCCCGCTGTCCGAGCTGGGCCGCGAATTCGAGCCGTACGTTTCCTCCGGCGAGATCAACTCCAGGCTCGACGACGTTGCCGGCGCGGTCGCGCGGGTCCGCGCGGCCTATGAGCGGGACGGAGTCACGGTGGACGAGCTCGACGGGCTGACCTTCACCGCGGACAGCGGCGACTGGTGGTTCAACCTGCGCGCCTCCAACACCGAGCCTTTCCTGCGCCTGAACGCCGAGGCGGTGGACGCGCCGACCATGGAACGTGTGCGTGACGACGTGCTGGCTCTGGTGCGCCCGTAGTGGCCGGCAATGAGGCTCCGGGCCTGTCTGACCTGCCGGACCGGAGCGTTCTGACCGATGAAACCGTGCAGGCGGATCTGAATTCCCTCATCGGGACCGGGCTGGGGCTGGCCCAGGAGCAGCTGGCGAGCCACGGCTCCTTCCTTCCCATCGCCCTGGTGGCGACCGACGACGGCGAAATCCAGATGGTGGCCGTCGCACCCGCCGAGGCCGACGGAGGCGACGAAGCGCAGCTCGACGCGGACGCGATGATCGCTGACCTGTACGACGTGCTGCGCCAGCAGAAAGACGCCCACCGGGCCGCCGCCGTCGTCTGCGACGTGCACCTGCCCGATGATGCGACCGATGCCGTCCATGTGGTCGGCGAGCACCGCGCCGGCGTCGTTGCCTCCGCCATCGCGCCCTATGCGGAATCCGCGGGCAGCTGGGCGTTCAGCGACCCGATCTGGGAAGCCGGCCGGCCGCAAATCTGGGTCTGAGCGGTCGTTGAAAGCACAGTTGGCGCCCATGTTTCTGCGGTACATGGGCGCCAACTGTGTTCTGAACCGGGGTTACGTCCTGCGACCGGACCGAATGGTCAGGCGGAGGCGAGCCAGAGGTCTGGGCCGAAGACCTCGTAGTGGATGCGCTCGGCGGGGATGCCGGTGGCCAGGGCCTGGGATCGAATGGACTTCATGAACGGCAGCGGGCCGCAGAGATAGACGGAAGCATCGGCGGGGATGTCCAGGCCCTCCAGCGTCATGAACCCCTTATTGAAGCCTTCCTCCGGCCGTTCCAGCCAGAGCTGCAGCTGCGCGGAATCCAGCTTCTCGACGTCGGCGCTCATCTGCTCTTTCAGTGCCCAGCTTTCCATCCCCTGGTCCGCATGGAGCACCAGCACCTCGCGGCTTGAGTCCTGCTCAGCCAACGAGCGCAGGATCGAGGCGGTGGGCGTGCAGCCAATGCCGGCGGAGGCGAGCACCAGCGGGTGTTCCCCGTCGCCCAAGGTGACGTCGCCGTAGGGATTGGAGAGCTCCAGCACGTCCCCCACCTTGACATCGCGGTGCAGCACCGGCGAGACCTCGCCGTCGTTGTCGATCTTGGTAGTGAAGATGCGCTGGGCCGCGTGCGTGTCCGAATGCAGGGAGTACTGGCGAACCTGTTTGATGCCGTCCGCCATTGTCACTCGCACGCTGACAAACTGCCCGGGCTTGGACGGGCTGACGGTGGTCTCATCCGCCGGCTCGAAGATGAAGGTCATGGAACCGGTACCGGCATTCTGCTTGGCCACCAGAACCCAGGGCGACCATGGCTTGTCATTGGCCGTCTCCGCGTAGAGTCCCTTCTCGATCTTGATCAGCGCGTGGGCCATCAGCCAGTAGACCTCGCTCCAGGCACTGGCGATTTCCTCGGTGATCACGTCGGAGAGCTCCTCCGCGATCGCCTCGAACAGGTATTTGTAGACGATCGGGTACTGCTCCTCCACAATGCCCAGCGACGCGTGCTTGTGCGCAACTCTGGACAGCACCGACTCGGGCACGGTGCCGGGATTGTTGACCAGATGCGTGGCGAAGGCGGCGATGCTACCGGCGAGGGCCTGCTGCTGCTTGGAGTTCTTCTGGTTCGAACGGCTGAAGAGTCCGTCCAGCAGTTCCGGGTGGGCCGCAAAGAGCCTGGAATAGAAGTTGGGGGTGATTCGGGGAAGACGCTCAGCAACGAGCGGCAGAGTGGCTTCGATGATGGGACGGGCCTGATCCGAAAGCATTGGTTTCTCCTGAGATGGGTTTCTACCGACAGGACCAAACTAGCATCTGAAATACCGCATTTAGGCTATTTTCTACGTTTTGTAGAACTATTTCTACGTTTCGTAGAAGAATTGCCCGCCGTGGCGCGGTTAAGCGGGCCTGCGGGTGCTCAACGTCACGAAGACCGGTGCCATCTGCCGCTCGTGCGGCAGCTTTGAAATGACGACGGCGTCCAGCTCGGCATAAAAAGCCTCGCGGGCGCGCGCCAAGGCACCTTGGAGTCCACACTCAAGGCTCAGCGGACAGCTTCCGTTCGGCGTGTGGCAGTCCGCCACGGTGGCCCGGGTGTCCAGCGTCCGCAGCACCGCGCCCACGGTGGCCTTCCGGCCCGCAGCACTGATGACGGCACCGCCGGAGCGCCCTCGCGTCACGTCCACCAGGCCAAGCTCCCGGAGCCGGATCACGGCCTTGCTCACATGGTTGTAGGGGACACCCACGCCGTCGGCGATCTGCCGTGAGGTCAGGAGCTCGCCGCTGCGCGTCGCGGCAAGCAGCATGACGACGCGCAGGCAGAGATCGGAGAAGGCATTGATGCGCATCCTTCAACAGTAACCGGGCCGGGGGATCGCCCAGCCGGCGCCAGTTGCGAAACTATCCGGCAGCGATGGCGACCTTGAGGAGTTCAGGGT
>JALYYI010000212.1 GCA_030946705.1 Actinomycetota bacterium
TACGAGCTGCGCGACCACGCCTCCGGCCTGAACGCCGGCCGCTGGGACTACCTGTTCTCCGTGATCAAGAATTTCCGCACCCGCGGCCCGCGGTTTGTGCTCCCGGACCGCAACCAGATCACCATGACCGCACCGTTCATGCGTTCCTACACCGAGCAGCTGGTCCGGGCCTGCCACCGCCGCGGGGCCATGGCCATCGGCGGAATGGCCGCCTTCATTCCCAACCGGCGCGATCCGGAGGCCAACGCCGCCGCCATCGAAAAGGTGCGCGCGGACAAGACCCGCGAGGCCGACGACGGCTTCGATGGTTCCTGGGTGGCCCACCCGGACCTTGTCCCGGTGGCCATGGCGGTCTTCGACGCCACCCTGGGGGACCGGCCCAACCAGCTGGACCGCCAGCGCACCGACGTCATCCCGGATGACAGGGCCCTGCTCAACGTCGCCGCGACGCAGGGCACCATTACCGAGACGGGGCTGCGCAACAACATCGAGGTCGGCATCCGCTACATCGAGTCCTGGCTGCGCGGGAACGGCGCGGCCGCCATCAACAACCTGATGGAGGACGCGGCGACGGCGGAAATCGCCCGCTCGCAGATCTGGCAGTGGATCTATGCCGGCGCCATCACGGACCAGGGCGAGCTCATCACCGAGGCCTGGGTGGCGGAACTGGTCGATGAGGAATTCGCCAAGCTGGCCCGCAGTGCTCTGGCGGATCCTGTGCAGGACAGGTTCGACGACGCCCGCGAGATCTTCGCGGAGGTCGCCCTGGGCGAGGAGTTCCCGACGTTCCTGACCGTTCCGGCCTACGCCCGGTTCCTGCACGAGGCGCTGGACCGCGATCCGCTGGCCCAACCCGCCCGGATCACCGTCGCCGCCGCCTGACGCCTCCCGGATTTGGCTGGGCCGCCGGATGCCGTCGCCACAGCAGACCCGATCGTCGGGTCCCGGTGGCTCAGCCAATAACTTCACAGGACACTTGGCGCCCATGTTCCTCGCGGACATCGGCGCCAAGTGCCCCCTCAACGGGGTCCGGGTGCTTCCGGGCCCGGACCCCTGGCGGCAACCAGCAACCGGCGGTAAGGGATGCCGCTGAACGGGGGAATGATGGCCCGCTTTAATCTCCGCCGATCTCCTCGAAAGGGGACTTGGGCACCGTCCGGGCTAGGAGCCAGGGCCACCTCGTCCTGATCGGGCCAGGTCGGTTTGGAGATAAAGAGGGGATTGATCTACAGGCTGAGTAAACGGTAGTGAAGGGATATAAACATGGCAAGAATGCTGATTATTGGTCCACCCGGTTCCGGTAAGGGAACACAGACGGCGAAGATTTCCGGGCGCCTTGGCGTTGTGGCGATTTCCACTGGTGACATTTTTCGGGCGAACGTCAGGGGCCGGACGCCGTTGGGTATCGAGGCGGCGACCTACATGGACAACGGAGATTTCGTGCCCGATAAGGTTACGAACGCTATGGTGCGCGCGCGTCTGGGGCGCGAGGATGTCCTGGACGGGTTCCTATTGGATGGCTACCCGCGCACCACGGGCCAGGTGGATGAGCTGGACGATATTCTTGACGGCAATGGGCAGGAACTCGACGTCGTTCTTCAACTCAGTGCAGGGGATGAGGAGCTCGTCACGCGCCTGTTGGGTAGGGCCAGGGAAGCCGGGCGCAACGATGACAACGAAGAGGTCATCCGCCATCGGCTCGCCCTGTATCACGGGCAGACCGAGACCGTCCTCGCCCGCTACGCCGAACGCGGCGTGCTCGTCCGTGTTGACGGCACCGGCCGGGTCGGGGAGGTCACCGACCTGGTGATGGACGCCGTTGCTGCCACCAGCGGGCAGCGTTAGCTGCACCTGGCTCTGACCGGCACCCGTTCAAGTCCGTCACAACAAGTCCGCGGCCGTAAACACCGGTTTTGTTGAATTAGAGCTGACGGGACGTACGGAATCTCGGGTCCGGTGTGACAGGCCGCGTAAGACCTGGCTTGCGGTCAGGTTTGTGAAGGAAGCCTTGAAGCTAAACAAACTTGAAGCTAAACAAAGGAGTCTGTGCATGTCCAACGATATTTATTCGAGCCTGCTACTGCAGGGGGAGTCGCCCGCGGCCGGCGACGCGCTGGAGAACCTTTTGCATGAGAACCGGCAGTTCCCGCCGAGCGAGGCGTTCGCCGCCAACGCCGTCGTCGGCGCGGACGAATACGGAAAGGCCGCCGCGGACGCCCCGGCTTTCTGGGCAGAACAGGCCCGTGCCCTGCTGACCTGGGACAAGGACTTCAGCCGGAATCTGGACTGGTCCAACCCGCCGTTCGCCAGGTGGTTTGTGGGCGGGAAGGTCAACGCGGCCTACAACGCGCTGGACCGGC
>JALYYI010000235.1 GCA_030946705.1 Actinomycetota bacterium
CTCAGAAGCCGGCTGCGCGGCTCACGGCGCGACAGGCGCTCTGGCGGTCAACTGCCTCCACAGCGAAGAATGGACACCGGCGCGAGAGTTCCTAGCCGGGCGATATCTGGTGCCTCGGCAGAAAAGCCTGCGGACACCAGTAAGCCTCGACGACGGAGCGGGGCTAATGCAGCCCGAAACCGCATTCTGTGCCCACGAGTAGCCCGCTAGTGCCCCGAATCGCATTGGTGCCCACACCCCGTGGATGTCCCACATCCGTGCCAGAACGAGCCCGCCAGGGCGGTCGTTCACGGGTACCTGTGGAGTGGCCCGAACCCGCCCGTCCTGCGCTCGGGCTGGTAGGGGAATGGCCCAAAACGATCTCCTAAGCCACAGGATTCCCTGCTGGGACGCCCGTTCGGGGCGGAAAATGTGGGGTGGCTGCTGCCCGCTGACGCCGTCGACTGCTTGATCGTTGAGGTCGTTTCTAAGCCGGGCGCTGGGAGCCAGCTCACGGGCTGTTCAGTGTTGCTTCGAGCACGAGGATTAGATTTCTCCAGATGTGCCCTTGGCTCCTGCGGGCGGCGGTCTCCATCGGATGTGAGGAGGCCAGGTGCTCACCGGAACGCAGGACAACGACGAAATCATCGAGCGGGTCGCAGCATTGGATATCGGCAAGGCGGACCTGGTGTGCTGTGTGCGGGTTCCTGATGAGGACCGCCGGGGGAAGCGGCTGCAGGAGGTGGAGACCTATTCCACGATGACCCGCTCGCTGTTAGGGATGGCCGATCATCTGGCCTGCCTGGGGGTGACCCGGGTGGTGATGGAGGCCACCAGCGATTACTGGAAGCCGGTGTTCTACCTGCTGGAGGCGGCCGGGTTCGAGACGTGGCTGGTCAACGCGAAGGACGTCAAGCACCTGCCGGGCAGGCCGAAGACCGACAAGCTGGACGCAGTCTGGCTGTGCAAGGTTGCCGAGCGGCAGATGCTCCGGCCGAGTTTCGTGCCGCCGCCGCAGATCCGCAGGCTGCGGGACCTGACCCGTTACCGCGCTGACCTGGTGCGCTCCTGCACCGCGGAGAAGCAGCGGGCGGAGAAACTGCTGGAAGATGCCCAGATCAAGCTGAGCGTGGTGGCCACCGACATTTTCGGGGTCTCCGGCCGGGACATGATGGCCGCACTGGTCGCGGGCGAGCGCAATCCGAAGGCGCTGGCGCAGCTGGCTCGGCGCACCCTGCGGAAGAAGATCACCCTGCTGGAAGAGGCGTTCACCGGCCACTTCACCGAACATCACGCGTTCCTGCTCGCCAGGATGCTCGCCCGCGTCGATGCGATCAGCAGCGACATCGCCGCCCTGGACACCAGGATCGAGGAGCAAATCGCTCCTCTAGCGGACGTGGTGGCCAGGCTCGATGAGATTCCCGGCATCAGCCTCACCGCTGCGCACGCCATCCTCGCGGAGATCGGGACTGACATGACCCGCTTCCCCACCGCGGGCCACCTGGTGTCCTGGGCCCGTCTGGCCCCCGGCGTGAAAGAGTCTGCGGGCAAGAAGAAAGGCAAAGGCTCCACCGGCCACGGGAACGCCTACCTGGCGGCCGTGCTCGGGAACGCTGCCGCGGGCGCCGCGAAGACTGATACCTTCCTCGGCGAGCGGTACCGGCGCATCGCCCGGCGCCGCGGCTCCAAACGCGCCATCGTCGCGGTGGGCCGCTCCATCCTCGTCATCGCCTGGCACCTGCTCTCCGATCCAGACGCCCGTTTCACCGACCTGGGACCGGGGTTCTACGCCACCCGCATCGACCCCGAACGCCGCAAGCGCGGCCACATCCGCCAGCTCGAAGCCCTCGGCTACAAAGTCACCCTCCAGCCCACCGCCTGACCCGCACAACCACGTCCCGGCTCCGCTGCGCTCCGCCGGGAGCTGGCACGCGCCCGCTAACGCACCCATTTTCGGATTAGCAACGGGTCAAGGGAAATGTGGCCCGGAGGGATCGTGGACAAGTTCCTAATACGGGCCAGACTGGGCGTGGAGTCCCAGCCGAGGATATGCGGCGCGGCCTTGAAGTGAGGCGGCGATCCGTGCAGGTTTACGCAGCTGGCAGCCGCTGTGATCGTCGGGGTGGCCGTTCGCTTCGGTCAGCCTCACGATCGGCCGCGGCTCCGCGAGGTCGCAGTACGTCACTCCGGTGAGCACGGCGACTCACCTTGCGATCACGTGACACAAGGTACCCCGGGTTTTGGCGGCCCATATTCGGGCAGCGGGTACGGCTACGGCTACGGCGAAGGCGCCGTAGAGAGAGGTGGACGTCACATGGTGCAGAAAAAGGCAGGGACCGGCGTCAAGGACAAGGCACTCTACAAGCGGCTCCGTAACTTGGGGGTGTCGACCAAGGAATCGGCGCGGGTCGCGAACAGCGGCGCCAAGACTTCCGGCAAGAAAACCAGCCAGCACAGGGGCGCGGCAAACTCCTACGCTGACTGGAAGGTCCCAGAGCTGCGGCGCAGGGCCAAGAAGG
>JALYYI010000260.1 GCA_030946705.1 Actinomycetota bacterium
CCGTAGATGATGACCAGCGGCAAAGCTATCAGGTCGGCGAAGACGAAGGCGACGGTCCCGCCGAAGCCGAGGCCGCCCTTGAATAAAGCGGCGGCCAGGGGAACGTTGCCGATGGAACACACGAAACTGATGAACGCGATGAAGGGCCCGACAACGGCGTTCTCCAGATCCGTCCAGATGCCGTGGCCTGAAAAGAAGACCACGTTGTAGACGGAAGCGGGCACGGCGACCGCCAGAATGCCGGCGATCAGGTACCCGATGAGCAATTCGCGACGAAGCATGGACAGGTCCGAGACGGTGTATCCGGCCGCGTCGGCCCATCCTGCCTTCGATCGCAGCCTCTTTAGCAGCGGTGTTGCCTGGAGCTCGGATTCCTGGGCGGCGTTCATGGCCGCGGGTTGCCCGCGCGTTGAGCCTTGCGCGGGCCCTCTCAATTTCATCGGCCGGAAACACCCTGGGTGCGATGGCCACGAAAAGGGCGATCATGATCGCTCCCCCGACGAATTCGGCCACAGCGAACTGCCAGCCCATCAGCAGCCACAGCACGACCCCGAGTTCGACCACCAGATTAGTGGAAGCGACCATGAACACCATGGACGTTGTGAAGTCCGCACCGCGCTGGAACAGCGACTTCGCCAGCGCCGTGGCCGCTTATGAGCAGCTGGACGAGGCCGCCCCCAGCAGCCCGGTCCGCACCACGGTTGCCGGCCGGTGGTCCCCCATCATCTTCTGCATTTCCTGCCGGGACACGAAAGCCTGGACCGCTCCGGAGAGCGTGAACCCGAACACCAGGGCCCAGAGCGTTGCCCAGAACATGAAAAAGCCCGCAACCAGGCTCTGTCCTGCCATTTGTATTAACGACACTCGCTACCTCCTTCACCTTCGCCGCCGGTTCCACCGGCGTCCCGACCCCGCTTTTCGCCTCCGGCGGCCAGTGCCCGTCGAATCTCGCGGACGACGAACCTCATCCTGCCCGCCGGTCCGGTCCCGCAGACGGGAACGTCGTCAGGGTCAGCCGGGTTCTCGGACTGTTCTTCCATGTGACTCAAACCTCCCGGGCTCCGGTGCCGAGGGATGTCAGGGCTCCGGGAAGGTCAAGCAGGGTCCGCACGGTATGGTCCGGTGCGGTGAAATATCCGGGATAGCGGGCACCGTCACGGTTTAGCCAGGCCGTGCCCAGCCCTGCCCGGGAAGCACCGTTGATATCCCATGGGTGAACGGCCACCAGCAGCATCTCATCGGCACTGACACCGCAGGCCGCTGCAGCGTAGTCATACGATGTATGAGCCGGCTTCCACGCCGGCGCGTCCTCGACCGACAGGAGCAATTCGAACTCGTCCCTGATCCCCGCTGCGGCGAACAGGTTCTCGGCGACGTTTGTCCCGCCGTTGGTGAGGGTGACGAGTCTGAATCCTGCTGCTTTCAGGGTATGGATTCCTTCGGCGACGTCCGGGTGTACCGTCAGCCCGGTCATCCCCTGCATAACGTACGCCACCGCATCGTCCACACCCCTGTTTAGCGCAAACCCTGGAAGCAGCCCGCGCAGCACTTCGGCCCCGATGTCGGCGAAACGGCCGTTACCGCCGGAAGCGGTGAGGGCGAACCCGTCGCGAAGAAGAGTTGCGAACCACAGTTTCGCCAACAACTCAGGTGCTCCCAGGTCCTTGAAGCGCCCGGCCATGGGCGCCATATCCGACAGGGTTTCATTGACGTCAAAAACTATTACCGATGGTATTCCGCTCATTGGGTCTCCTTAGAAGAAGTAAATGATTCATCTGCTGCGTCCGTCCCGGTTGTGGCTTTCCGGGGTTCTTCCATGCCATCCGTCCGGTTTCGGACGGATCATTGATCTTTCCATCATCCCCCCACCCGTACCGGCGGGGACGATTTCCCATAGCGCCTCCGATGATGTGGCTCTCAGCGCTTTCCGGCGGTGATTCTTCGAAATTAGATGGCGGGATGAGCCGGACTGCTTTTCCCGGTGGGACCCATCGGCACCGTAGCTTCTTCCGCGAGACGGAAGAAGCTGCCCCGCCTACCGGGGAGTGATCTGAAGCTTTTCGAGGGCCGCCAGGTAGGCCTCGTTGTAGGTCGGAAATTGGGCGACCTGATCCAGGAGCGTGTCGATGGGGATTTGCGCGCGGATGGCCAGGGATGCCTGATGGATCCATTCGCCGGCCTGGGGTGCGATGGCCCACGCTCCGATGAGTACCTTGCGTTGGGTGTCCACCAGCAGCCCAAGATTCCCACGTGGTTTCTCTTCGTAGGTCCAGGGACGCGTAATGGCGTGGGCCAGATCAACTTCCACTGCCTCGGTGTGCAGCCCCTGCTGATCGGCATGCTCTTGAGTGAGGCCGACAGCGGCGATTTCCGGGTCAGCGAATACCACGCGGGGAATGCCTTCATAAAAGGCCGGCCGGGTGCCGCCGAGAATCGCATCTGCGGCGATCCGGCCCTGATACTTGGCCACGTGGGTGAAGGGCAGAATGCCGGTGACGTCCCCAATCGCCCACACGTTTTGGGCTGCACGGCAGTATTCGTCCACCGCCACCTGCCCGCGATCACCCACGCTGACCCCCGCTTTTTCGAAGCCGAGATCCTGGGTGCGCGGCGTGCGTCCGGTGGCGAAGATGACGACGTCAGCGGCCACCTCGGTGCCGTCGTCGAGTTCGATCACGCTCAGCTCGCCGTCGCCGTGCGCCCGGCGGGCGCTCACTCCCAGCCGGACATCGATTCCGGCTTCGGCCAAGTAGGTGTAGGCCAGCGCCCCTGCCCGGGGTTCTTCGCGTTCCAGCAGCCTGTCGCCCCGGTGTACGAGCGTGACTCTCACCCCGAAACGGGTCAGGAAAGTGCTTGTCTCGATCCCGACAGCACTGCCGCCGATGATCACCGCACTCTTGGGCAGGGTCTTGGTCGTGTACGTTTCCCGGTTCGTCCAGGCTGTGATCTGATCGAGGCCGTCCAGATCGGGGATGACCGGCTCTGAACCGGTCGCGATGATGATGTTCTCCGCAGCCAATTCGCGGTCCCCGACCTGAATCCGCCCGGGGCCGGTGACCCGCGCTTCGCCCTTAACCACGACGGCGCCGTGGCTGGTATACCCGTCAATCTGGGCGCTGTCGTCGAGATTGCGGATCATGAAGTCCCGGTACCTGCTGGCCTCAGACCAGTCCAGCTCCGCGCCGGAGACCCCGGCGGCCCTTTGGACTTCCCCGCGTGCTTCGGCCGGGCGCAGCAGCGTCTTGGACGGGATACAGGCCCAGTAGGCGCATTCCCCGCCGATCAGTTCACGCTCGATGAGCGCGACCTTCCTGCCTGCCTTGAGCAGCCGTCCAGCGGCCACCTCCCCGCCGGGGCCCATGCCCAGCACGACCGCATCAAAATGTTCACTCATGACTATCTCCTTATCGTCCAGGTGCTCTCTGTTCAGTTCCGATCGAGGCGTTCGGGCCCGACGGGTGGCCTGTTTCGCTGCTTTGAGGGGCGGCCCGGCAGGCGCCTCCCCGTAGCCGATCTCCCGCGTGGACGGGCTCTCCGGCCTGGTGTCATCCGGCAGCGCTTCGGCCAACGGACCTGCCCGCCGGAGGGCCTCACCTACCGCAACCATGCCGGCAGCGGGTGCGGCGGATCTTTCCGCACACACAGCTGAACCCGGTCGTCTTAACCGGCGTCCTTCCCTCCTCGAGTACTTGTGCCCAGGTGGATCTGGCTGAGGCAGCGCAGCAGGAAAGTTTGGAGACCTTGGTGCTGTAGGACTGGCAGGCGATCCTGATACCTTCGGCCAGGGTCAGGTACGGGCTCCACATTGTGGCGACCTGGGCGACGGTCATCCCGGCCGCCAGGATATAAACGCCGGATGCGGCGATCTCACCGGCATCTTTGGCGACCGCAGAGATTCCGACAATAAGGCCCGTCCGGGAATCGGCAACAACCTTGATGAAACCCCGGGTGTCCCGGTTCACCAGAGCCCGGGGCACGTACTCCAGCGGCAACACCCGGCACTCACACGGGATTCCGGCGGCGTTTGCTTCCTCCTCCGTCATGCCCGCCGCTGCCAGAGCCGGGCTGGTGAACGTGACCCGGGGAAGGTAGCGGTAATCAACCGCCCGCCCGGCCCCGTTGAACGCGTTCTCCACGACCAGGGCACCATGGGAGGCCGCCACGTAGACAAACTCCCGGTGCCCTGTCACATCCCCGGCAGCCCAGATCCGCGGGTTCGAACTGGTCAGCATGTCGTTGACCACCAATTCGCCGTTCTTCCCGACAGCGACACCGACAGCACCGAGGTTGAGACTGTCGGTGACCGGGCGCCGTCCCGTGGCCACCAGCAGCCTCCTGGCACGGGCCTCCTCCTTCCCGCCGGCCGTGACCACCACGGCGACCACGTCCCCCTTACCCTCATCACGGCGCACGGACGAAACGGCAGCGCGGCGGATAACGCGGATGCCCTCGTCGGCGAACACACCCATCAGTGCCCGGGCGGCCTCAGGTTCTTCCCGGGAGGCCAGCCGCGAACGCGCCAAAACTGTCACCCGCGAGCCAAGGCGGGAGAACAGCTGGGCCTGCTCCAAAGCGACGTACCCGCCACCCAAAACCAGCGGCGACTCAGGAACCTCGTTCAGTTCCATGGCGGTCGTCGAAGTCAGGTACCCTGCCTCCGCCAACCCAACGATCGGCGGTGCCCACGGAGCGGATCCGGTGGCCACCAAATACTGATCAGCATGAACCGTTTCAACTGACCCGCCGTCTCCGGTGATGTTCAACACCGGTCCATCACCGGTCCCCGCGAATGCGGCATCCCCCCGGCGCAAATCCCACCCGTAGTCGGCAATCAGATCCACATACTTAACGGCGCGCATCGTCTTGACCAGGTCACGCTTACCCCCGATCAGCATCTCCATCTCAACCGGCCCGGCAGAAGAGACAATACCGGGAAACCGGCCCGAATCCAGGGCCACGTGGCGCGCCTCTGCGGCCGCCAGCAGGGCCTTCGACGGGACGCAGCCGGTGTTCACGCACATCCCTCCGATAGTTCCGCGCTCGACCATCAGCACCCGCTTACCCAGATTCGTCGCTCGGATCGCGGCCGCGAAAGCGCCGCCACCGGAACCAATAACCGCCAGGTCAAAGTTGACCGGGTTTGCCTCAGACATGAAACCTCCAGATAATACCGGACGACAGCTGCCGTGCGGCCGGAGACTGCCAGGCCATGCACGTCACACACCACTCTGCACCTTCCCCTACACTGGAAGGTCAAGGCTGACAGCAAACGCCGGTCGGGTCAGGAGGCGTGTGATGCGCATAGGAGAAACGGCCAAAGCAGCGGGGATGACTGCCAAAGCGCTGCGGTTCTACGAAGACCGGGGACTGCTCCCGGCGGCAGAGCGGACCTCCGGCGGATATCGGAACTACAGGCAAGACACCCTGCGCCGGTTGGACTTCATCCGCCGCGCCCGCACCGCCGGCCTGACACTGGCGCAGATACAGGAACTCCTGGACCTCAGGGACTCCGGCAAACCCCCGTGCATCCATGTGCGCGAACTGCTTTCCTGCCGGTTGTCGGACCTGGACGCCCGTATCACGGAACTGACAGCCCTGCGCTCCATAGTCGCCGTCTTGTATCAGGACGTCTCGGCGGCAGATCCCGCCGGTTGCGACCCGGACGACATCTGCAGCTACCTATAAAACAGCCAACTCTTACACCGGGCCTTTGGCTACGCCGCCCGGCACGCGCGGACGCCCCCGGGCCACGGGCATGGCAGGTGTCCTTCGGCGCCGTCGCGGGCCGGCCACGACGACGGGACCATCCACCCGGCGCTGCTACGAGCACCACGGCGACCGCGACCGTCCGCGGGTCGCCGAGGAACCCGCCGCCAGCCTGCCCCGGTGCCGGTCCCACTACGCTGGGGGTTTCCAAGCCCGGTCGCAGCTGCGGTGAAGTTGCTGCGGTGGTGAAGGTGTTAGTGTCAGCACGATCCCCACGTAGGGGTTCCGGTGAAATATCGATGTGTAGTGAGTGTAACGATGCATACTGATCGGAGTGTTCCTGCTTTTCCTGCTGGTCCTGTGTCCGGTCCATGGGTGCCGGGAAGCAGGGCTGGGGAACATGCGGGGCTCACGAGCCGTGGGATGACGAATCTTCTGCTCGCTCAACTGCGCGCCGACCACTGGCGATTCAACGGGTGGGCCCGGATGCTCACCATGGCGTTTCGTCGCTCGGCCGGTCAGGCATGCGCCCGCCCGCGGGCGCTGTTGGAGGTAACAGCACTGCACCTTGTTTTCGGCTTGTGGGCCGGTAGGCCTGGCAGGACGTTTTCGGCTTGTGGGCCGGTAGGCCTGGCAGGACGTGGGTCCTGATTGCCTGGTCGCTTGCGGCGACACACCTGGGATTGCTTGAGGACAGAAAGTCTCTGGGGACGGCCAATATGATCACCCTCGCCCGGGCGAATCTGCCGGCCCTTGAGACAACGCTGGGGCGATGGGTTCCGATTCTGGCCCTCACCAGTG
>JALYYI010000007.1 GCA_030946705.1 Actinomycetota bacterium
GTGCCGGGCACGCCGGCCTCGGCACCGGTGACCCTGCGGGCGGCGCTGCTGCCCGAATCAGTCCGGCTCTTCAGCGCCCTGGCCGGAATCGGCGCCGCGGCGCTCACCTTCGGGCTCTGCTCCAACCTGGTGGCGGCGGGCGTCCAAAGTACCGCCGGCGGTGGCGTGCCGCAGTGGCTGTCTCCGATTGAGTTTGCGGCGGCCGCCCCTGTGGCCGGCTGGGCCGTCTTCCTGCTCCTGTGGGCCGTGCAATCGCTGCGCCGCGGAACGGCCGCCTGGCCGCTGGTCATCGCCCGGGTTCTGCCGGTTGCGGCCGCCGTGCAGCTGGCATCACTGCTGTACGGACTGTGGCAGCTTCCGTTCAGCCGGCGCAGTTTTGATCTGACCTCGGCCTCCGCGTTGGTCCTTGAACTGGCCATTCTGGGCGCCTTGGGCTGGCTGCGCCGGAAGGACGGTGCCGCTTCGGCTTCGGCGGAGATTGCCCCGCCCCCGGCCGGCAGGCTGCTGGCATCAATGTTTGTCTCGGCGGTGCTGGTGTCGGCGGTGGCCACTGCGGGCCTGGCGGCCACCACGGCCGGGCACTACGCCGTCCCGCATGGCGAACATGGCACCCACCAACCGGCCCTGCATGATCCCGCCCAACATCACCCCTGAGGCAGCACCACTGAGGCGGTTTCAGCTGTGCTCGTTAGGGAATCCGCCCGGGGCTCTGAGACCTGACCACTTGTGCGGATACTGAAACGGTCAGTCGATCGAGGCCATCAGCTCCACGACGCGGTCCATGAACGCGTCCACCTGGCTCTCTTCGTAGCCCTGTTTGCCGTGTGCCGCTCCGAAGACGGCCCGGCGCACCACATCGACGCTCAGGGGTTTGTCGTGTTCAAAGTACGCCAGCAGCTGGTGGCATAAGCCGTCCACGTCCGGCACGCTGTAGCTGCGCACGTTGCGTTTGGGCCTGCGGAAGCGGGCCCCGTCCGGGCGGTGCAGTCGGCCGCGCAGCGCGGAGGAGATCTTGCCGATCTGCATCAGCCATGCTTCCTCGCCTTTGTTGGCGATCAGCTGGTCGCGCTCACGCTGGGCAAAAACATCTTCCAGCCGGTCCAGAGCCGCATCCACAGCGTGCGCCTCGTAGCCGCCCTTGGCCGGGTCAAAGGCGACGGAGCGGACATCGCGGCTGGTGAGAGCCTTTTCGCTGCTGTCCTCCGAGGTGTAAAAGGCGCGCGCCCGGCTCAGGAACTGGTCAACCTGCCTTACGTTGTACCCCAGTTCCTGACGGTCTAGACGCGCAAAGGGCGCATTCGTCCGCTGCTGATCGTCCACGGTCACAGTCGTTCCTTGCCGTTCTTGCTCGAACATTCCTTGCCGGTTCCACTCTCAAATATGGGTTCCACGAGCCACTTTCTCGACTACATCCTACGTGGGAATGCTGGATGTCAGGTGCAGGAGCCCGCGCGTGCGGCGCCAGCCGGGCCACAGCTAGGTCTGGAAGGGCGCCAGTACGCTGAAAATGAGGAAGGCCGTGGGAGCGGCGAAAAGAATGGAGTCCAGCCGGTCCATCACTCCGCCATGTCCGGGCAGAATGCTGCTCATGTCCTTCACACCCAATTCCCGCTTGACCATCGACTCGGCCAGGTCCCCCGCCGTTGCGGCGGCCACCAGGCCCACGGCGAGTACCAGGCCAATCCACCACGGTTGTCCCAGCAGGAAGATCGCGGCCGGAACCGCCACCAGCACGGCGCCGCCGACAGAGCCGCCAAAGCCCTCCCAGGACTTCTTCGGGCTGATCTTCGGTGCCATTGGATGCTTGCCGAAAAAGGCCCCAATGAGGTATCCGAAGGTATCGTTCGCCACCACGAGCATCAGGATGATGACGACCTGCAGCGTGCCAACATGCGGTCGGGACAGCCAGGTGATGCCCGTCGTCGGACCGTCCGCACGAAGCAGCAGGAAAACGAAGCTGATCATGAACGGTATCCACGCCAGCGTAAAGACACCCGCGAAGATACTTTGGATGGCGCCCTCCGCCGGGTCCAGGGAGCGCCACAGCAGCACCGCAACTGCGCTGGCCACCAGCCCAAACAGCAGGCCTTCGGCGCCGGAAAAATAGGCCGCCGCGGGCATCGCGATTGTGCCGATCATGACCGGAACCAGCGGGACCGCAATGTGGCGCTGCAACAGCGCGCGGCTGACTTCCCACACGCCCACGACGGCGAACGCCGAGACGATCACCACGAAAGCCACCGGATAAAGCAGCAGACCGCCCAGCACTAAGATGAGCAACCCCAGGCCAACGACGATCGCGGCCGGCAGGTTCCGGCCGGCACGGGACGCGGTGGACACCTTGGCCGCGGGCATCTCCTGCAGGACGGAGGCCGCGGGCGACGGCGCTGGCCCCGGTTCAGCGGCGGGTGGTTCAGTGGCGGGTGGTTCAGCCGATGCCGGCCCTGAGGTCGAGGACCCCGTTCCAGCAGCGGCAGTCTCCTCCGCCGTCGGCCTCGCCCACCCTGCAGCGGCGTTCCTGGACCTCGCGTCCCGGCGGCGCTGGGGGGCCAGCGCGTCGGCGGGAATCGGCGTTATACGGTTGCGGGCAACCGGAACCGACGGAACCGCTGACGGTTTCCGCGCTTCCGGCCTTCCGCTGGTTTTGCCCTTTGCCCGCTCGGCATCGCGCAGTGAACGGCGGCTGGGGAAGTTCGGGGCAACAGGATCAGCCCCTGGTCCCTGGTCACCGGACGGGGCTGAGCCAGCCGCCGGGGGCTGGGCGTCGCTCATCAGACCTCGAGGAGCTCCGCTTCTTTGCGCTTGAGCAGCTCGTCAATGTTGTCCGTATGCGCCTTCGTCAGGGCATCCAGTTCCTTCTCGCCCCGTGACCCCTCGTCCTCTCCGGCGTCGCCGTCCTTGACGATGCGGTCCAGCTCGTCCTTGGCCTTGCGGCGGATATTGCGGATGGAAATCTTGGCGTCCTCGCCCTTGCTGCGGACAATCTTGACGTAGTCGCGCCGCCGCTCCTGGGTCAGCTCGGGGATGACCACGCGGATGACGGTACCGTCGTTGGACGGGTTGGCTCCGACGTCGGAATTGCTCAGGGCGCGCTCGATGTCGCTCAGGGACGCCCGGTCGAAGGGCGTGATCAGCAGGGTCCGGGCCTCCGGAACGGCAAAGGATGCCAGCTGCTGCAGTGGCGTGGGCGATCCGTAGTACTCGACCAAAACCTTCGCGAACAGCCCCGGAGTGGCCCTGCCTGTGCGGATCGACGCGAAGTCCTCCTTGGCTACCTCAACGGCCTTGTCCATCTTTTCCTCGGCCTCAAGCAAGGTATCTTCGATCACGATCTCTCCCTAACACGTTGGTTCTGACAATCTGCCCCGGTCCGCGCCGCGGAGTTTCTGCCTTCATCCTAGCGTGGACCCCGGCTGGAACCGGATTTACGGCGTGACCAGCGTGCCCAGCTTTTCGCCGCGGATGGCGCGGGCAACATTGCCCTCACCTTCCATGCCGAAGACCAGCATCGTGACGTTATTGTCCTTGCATAGGCTGAAGGCGGTCTGGTCCATCACGCGGATGTCGCGCTGCATCGCCTCGTCATAGGTCAGCGTGTCCAGCTTCTGCGCGTCTGGGTCCTTTTTCGGATCCGCCGTGTACACGCCGTCGACGCCGTTCTTGGCCATCAGCACGATGTCCGCGTGGACCTCCAGCGCGCGCTGGGCGGCGACGGTGTCGGTGGAAAAATACGGGAGCCCGGCACCGGCACCGAATATGACGACGCGGCCCTTTTCCATGTGCCGGATGGCCCGGCGCGGAATGTATGCCTCCGCGATCTGGCCCATCGTGATGGCGCTCTGCACGCGCGTCTCGACGCCGGCCTGCTCCAGGAAGTCCTGCAGCGCCAGGCAGTTCATGACGGTGCCCAGCATGCCCATGTAGTCGGCGCGCGAGCGGTCCATCCCGCTCTGTGACAGCTCCGCGCCGCGGAAGAAATTCCCGCCGCCGACGACGACGGCCACCTCCGCCGTGTCGATCGAGCCGGCGATCTGCTCGGCAATGCTGCGGACGGTCTCCGGGTCAACCCCCAGCTTGCCTCCGCCAAAGACTTCGCCGGAGAGTTTCAGCAGCACACGGCGGCGCGGTTTCTTCCCCTCCCCACGCGAACTGGGCTGCCCGGAGGCGGCCGGGGTGGCACCGGTGCTCTTGGTTGTCATTAGATTGTCGATGCTCATATCGCCTTCCCGTTGGCACGGTTGCCGTCTGTCTGATTGGAGTCACAGTCTGCGAACATCCGACATAGCGAAGCCTAATCGAATGTTGGCATGAAAAGGGGGTGGCCACCAAGGTGACCACCCCTCAAACATCACTTGCGCTAAAAGCTACGCACCCACGCGGAAGCGGGCAAAGGCTGTAGCCTTCACGCCGGCCTCGTCCAGGACCTGGGCAACGCTCTTCTTGGCATCTTTGGCGAAGGCCTGGTCAACCAGGACGCCCTCCTTGAAGAAGCCTGTCAGGCGGCCTTCCACGATCTTGGACAGCGCGGCCTCCGGCTTGCCCTCGGCCCGGGCCGTCTGGTCCGCGATCCGGCGCTCATTCTCGACCAGCTCAGCCGGAACTTCCTCACGGGTGAGGTACGTCGGAGAGTAGGCGGCGATGTGCACGGCAACATCGTGGGCGGCCGCGGCGGCGGTTGCACCCTCGCCGTCGACGGCGAACAGCACGCCGACCTGGGCCGGCAGGTCCTTGGACGTCTTGTGCAGGTACGCGTCGACGGACTTGCCCTCGACGCGGGCCAGGCGGCGGACGGCCACCTTTTCACCCAACAGCGCGCCGGCCTCGATGACCAGCTCGGAGAGCGGCTTGCCATCGACGGTGTGGGACAGCAGCGCATCAACGTCGACAGCGCCGGACTCGACGGCGGCGGCCAGGACCTTGTTGGCGAACCCGATGAACGGTGCGGCCTTGGCCACGAAGTCGGTCTCGCAGTTGACTTCGATCATGACGCCGACGCCGTCATTCACAACAGCGGCAACCAGGCCTTCAGCGGTGGAGCGGCCTTCGCGCTTGGTGGCGCCCTTCAGGCCCTTGATGCGGATGAGCTCCAGTGCCTTCTCGGCGTCGCCGTTGGCCTCGTCGAGGGCCTTCTTGACGTCCATCATGCCGGCGCCCGTGCGCTCGCGCAGAGCCTTGATATCTGCGGCGGTGTAATTCGCCATATTGAACTCCTGTTTCTTATTGTCTCAGTTGCCAGTCGCTTAGCGTCCCGCACCGGGCGGGCATAGCACTGCCGGAACGCCAAGCGGCATCCCGGCAGGCTAAAGGAATTACTTGTCTTCGGTCTTCTCTTCGGAGAGGACAGCAGCGGCTTCCTTGGCCGGGGAGTCCGCAATCAGCGTCTCGGCGGCCTTCTCGGCCTCGGTGCCGGTGAGCACCTCGGCGGCCTCTTCAGCGGAGATTGCCTTGGCTTCGCCCTCGGCGGCCTCGTGGCCAACCAGCAGCTCGCGCTCCCACTCGGCCAGAGGCTCGGCCGGGGCTTCGGTGCTGCCCGTTGCCTTCGTGTTGCGGGCGATCAGGCCTTCGGCCACGGCGTCGGCAATGACGCGGGTCAGCAGGTTCACGGAGCGGATGGCGTCGTCGTTGCCCGGAATGGGGAAGTCGACCTCGTCGGGATCGCAGTTGGTGTCCAGGATGGCAACCACCGGGATGTTCAGCTTCTTGGCCTCGTCGATGGCGAGGTGTTCCTTCTTGGTGTCGACAATCCAGACAACGGACGGCGCCTTGGTCAGATTGCGGATGCCGCCCAGGTTGGTTTCCAGCTTCGTCAGCTCGCGGCGCAGGAGCAGCAGCTCCTTCTTGGTGTGGCCGGAGGAGGCAACATCGTCGAAGTCGATCTCTTCGAGTTCCTTCATGCGCTGGATCCGCTTCGCGACGGTCTGGAAGTTGGTGAGCATACCGCCCAACCAGCGCTGGTTCACGTACGGCTGGCCCACGCGGGTGGCCTGCTCGGCGATGGCTTCCTGCGCCTGCTTCTTGGTGCCGACGAAGAGCACGGTGCCGCCGTGTGCAACGGTGGCCTTCACGAACTCAAAAGCGCGGTCGATGTAGGACAGCGACTGCTGCAGGTCGATGATGTAGATGCCGTTGCGCTCGGTGAAGATGAAACGCTTCATCTTCGGGTTCCAACGGCGGGTCTGGTGTCCAAAGTGGACGCCGCTGTCAAGCAGCTGGCGCATGGTTACGACGGGCATGCCGGCGCTCCTTCTATTCTTAACGGTTGTTTGCCTTTTAATCCGCCAGATGTTTCTGCCGGACCTTGCTCCTGGCACCCCTTGTTCCTCCCACCTGCGGATCCACCGCTTTCACGGTGTTTCCAACAGACCGAAGGAGGCACAATCCGTCGCCGGCCACCCGCGGACTTCCGGCCCAAAGTTGCTCTCAGGGCTGTAACCAAGGTGAATCGCCGGCGCCGGTCTGGGCACGCGTAGTCAGTCTGCACACAGCAGACCGCTCCTCCAATGCTACTACACCGGGGCAGCTGCCTCCGCCGCTCTGGGATTGTCTCTGCGCGGCTGCGGATAGTCCTGCACAGCCCCGGATTGGGTTCCGGCTCCGCACACCGGCCCCAACATCCCTTCCGGCCCGCTCCTCCCGGGCGCATCCTGAAGGGCATGGAGAAACGACGACGGCGGCGGGAGAGGTTCGTGAAAGGACGGCGACCGTGGCGGTTCGTGAAACGACGACGGCGGCTGCGGCTCGCGCTGCGACGGCTGCTGGCGCTGATGGTGCTTCTGTTGCCGCTGCTGGCCGTCACGCCGGCAGGATTGCCATCCGCCGCCGGTTTCCTTCCGGGGGCAGGCGCGAAAGCCGGGTGGAGCTGGCCGCTGGTTCCACGGCCGGCCGTCGTGGGCGTATTCATCCTCCCGGCCCGCCCGTGGCTGAATGGACACCGGGGCGTGGACCTCGCTGCCCGGGCCGGAGAGCAGGTGCACTCCCCCGCAGCCGGAACCGTGTCCTTTGTGCGTTGGGTGGTCGACCGGCCGGTGCTGACGATCCTGCATGCCGACGGGATCCGCAGCAGTTTTGAACCCGTGGACAGCCCACTGGCAGTCGGGAGCGCCGTCGCGACGGGAGACGTCGTGGGTACCGTTTCCCCCAACGCGCACTGTCCACCGGACGATTCGGGCAATTGCCTGCATTGGGGGGTGCGGGTGGGCCAGGACTACGTTGATCCGCTGCAGTTCATCCTGGACCGGCGACCATCGGTCCTGCTGCCGCTGGATGGGTCCATCCCGCGCGAAAATGACCGCGGTCAGACGATGGCGGAGATACCCGTGATCGCCCGGCCGGTGACCAGCGTGTTGATCTCGTAGGTGCCCTCATAGGAATAGATGGCTTCCGCGTCGGAGAAGATCTTCGCCATCTCGTAGTCCGTGACGATGCCGTTGCCGCCCAGGATACTGCGGCCCAGGGCCACGCTTTCACGCATCCGGGTGGTGGTGAATGCCTTGGCCAGCGCGGACTGCTCGTCCTTGGCAACGCCCGCATCCTCAAGCTGGGCCAGCCGGATCATCATCCCCATGGAGCTGACGCAGTTGCCCAGGATCTGCACCAGCTGGTCCTGGATCAGCTGGAAGGACGCCAGCGGGCGGCCGAACTGGTGGCGCTCCACGGCGTAGCGGCGGGCGACATCGAAAGCGGCCATCTGCTGCCCAACCGCCTGCCAGGCCACGCCCAGCCGGGTGACCTTCAGCACCTTGTTGGTGTCCCGGAAGCTGTTGGCTCCGGCAAGTTTGAACTCGTGTGGAACCACGACGTTCGTCAGCGTGATGTCCGCGTTCTGGACGATCCGCAGCGAAATCTTGTTCTCTATCTTGGTTGCGGAGTAGCCCTCGGTTTTGGTGTCCAGCAGGAACGCCTTGACCTGGTTGTCGGCGAGGTCCCGCGCATAGATAACAACCCAGTCGGAGAACGTCGCGTTGCCGATCCAGCGCTTGGCGCCGTTGAGTATCCAGTTGTCGCCCTCCCGGCGCGCCGTTGTCCGCGTTCCGCCGGCCACATCGGAACCGCCCAGGGGCTCGGTCAGGCCGAAGGCGCCGATTTTCTTCATGGAGTAGATGTCAGGCAGCCAGGCGGCCTTCTGCTCCTCGGAGGCCAAGGCCTCGATGGAGCCGGTGAACAGCCCGTCGTGGACGCCGATGAAGGTGGCGATCGAGGTGTCCGCCCGGGTGAACTCGGCGTGCATCAGGCCCGCGAAGACGTTCGAGTAACCCTGGCGGCGCACCGGGCTGACTACGTCCAGTTCGGCGAGCTTGGGAATAATCTCCATTGGGAATTCCCCGCGGTTCCAGTAATCCACGGCGATCGGCTTGACCTCTTTCGCCAGCCAGTCCCGGACCACCTGCAGGCGCTCCCGATCGGAGTCGGAGAGCAGCTGCTCAAACGCATAGAAGTCGCCGTCGGCGTAGGGAAGGTTATTGAGGTCTACGGCTGCCTTGGACATGGGCGCTCCTTCACTGATGATCTGCGCGGATCGGGAACCGGGTCCGGAGCCGCACCGGATAAGTTACTCATCAGTAACATACCCCAAATCGCCAACAACCGCAAAAGGCCCCGGACGGCGAAATGCCGTCCAGCGTGACTATGGCGCTGGTTGAATCGAACGCCGACGAAGGCCAAGAAGGCGGCCATGACCACTCGCACAGGGCGATTATCACGCCAGTGATCTTCCTCAGGCCTCGCTCAGCCTTTCACCGGCAAGTTCGCGGCTACCTGGGCCGGTACACATCGGCGCGGTGGTCGACACGCAGGATGCTGATGCTGTTGTGTTCCTCAACAATGGCGTACAGGATGCGGTAGGGGCCACGCCCGGCCGAGTGAAAGCCTGCCAGGTCCCGCTCCAAGGCTTTGCCTAGCCGGTGAGGATTTCTGGACAGGTCGCCGTAGACGAATTCGATGATCGCCGGAAGGATTCGGGGAGGCACGGATTGAAGGTCCCTGCGCGCTGCCGGCGAGAAAATGACCTCATACGCCACCAGGACTCAGCCTTGGTGCTTGGGGACACCGAACTCTGAACGGATCTGCTCCTCAGAGAGGCCCTTGCCTTCTGCAATATCCTTCTGAGCCTGGGCAAGATCGTCCCGGATATTGGGCTGGGAGAGCCAGAACAAGGATTCCTGCAGCGCCTCCCATTCGTCGGTTCCGACGATCACGGCGGCGGGTACGCCGTTCTTCGTGATGACCACCTGGTCATGGGTCACGGAGGCGGCGTCCACGAGCTCGGAGAGCCTGGCCTTCACGGCGGAAAGCGGTAAAGTTTGCATGGCTCAAGTGTAGGTCTGAATTCTGGTCATAACAAGACTATATTTTGCCCGTAGCCTCGCTGATGTTTAACTCCGATGGTGACCAGCTGCTCTTCCAGGCCATTACCGATCGGGGAAGTTCCCCGGCCCCGAACACTCCTTCTAGCCCGTGCCTGGTGACCCCATGGCCCTAAGGTTTCCGCCCGAGGGTCGGGAGGTGTCTGAGCCTACGCCCGCTATGCCAGAGTGAACGGACCGTGTCCGGGATTCGGCTGAGGTCCCTCCGAATCCGTGTTTTTGCGACCTTTGAGAGGAACTGATGTGCCTGCCGTCGATTGCCCTCACCGGTAATGCCCAAAAAGAAGCGTGGCAGAACAAGGTTCTGCCATCCGCCGAGCAACTCGTTGGGGACGTCTGGTCCATTTGGCC
The DNA here is from genome assembly GCA_030946705.1 of Actinomycetota bacterium. Lineage (GTDB taxonomy): Bacteria > Actinomycetota > Actinomycetes > Actinomycetales > Micrococcaceae > Arthrobacter_M. Next base: position 9,714 of record JALYYI010000007.1, read on the forward strand.
GCCGGTCTGCGGCTGGCCGGCCTCGGACTCACCGACCCCACGGGCACTGTCGTCACCCATTTCCGCTCGAACCATCTGTGACAGCGGACAGGCTGGCTGAGGTGGCCCTGGACCACCTCAGCCTCGCCCATCTGCAGAACCTCGCGGATCCGGGCCTGCGGCTCACGGAGGGCAGCCTGGTGCCTGCCAGGAGGCTGGATCTGCGGGTGGTCACGACTCCGGACCCTTCCCCGGGTCATATCTGCCTGGTCTATGAGCCGCACGGCCTGATATTCAGCGGCGACCACGTCCTGCCGCGCACATCCTCCGCACATAGCGCTGGAGCTGCCCGGGTCGTCAAACCCGCTGGCGGACTACTACGATTCCCTGGACCTGATCGCGCTAGAGGAAGAGATGGAGGTCTGCCCTGCGCACGAGTACCGGTTCCGCGGCATGCAGCGGCGGGTGGCACAGTTAGTCGAGCACAACTGCGAAGGCTCCGCCGAGGTCCTCCGGGCGCTGGACGGGCACCGGCCCGAAACGGTATATGTAGGCAACTTATGAATCGCAAAATGTTTAAGTCCAAAATCCACCGGGCCGCGGTCAGACGCCGGTTGCGCCCGGAAGCGGTATCTATTCAGGCACTTTAGATTGATGAGAGAGAGTAAGCGTGACACGTATCGGGATCGTGGCCGAGTTAGGCCATGAGACAAGGGTGGCGGCTACGCCCGTCACCGTCAGGCAACTGGTGGAATTAGGGTACGACCTCGTAGTAGAGAAGGGCGCTGGAGCGTCAGCGTCATTCCCTGACAACGCGTATGCCGAGGCGGGGGCCGTGATTGTAGGCGCGGACGAGGCGTGGGGCAGCGAAGTGGTGCTGAGGGTCAATCCGCCCACTGAGGAGGAGATCGGTCGCCTGGCCGACGGCGCAACCCTGATCGGGATGCTGAGCCCGGCGCAGCGGCCTGAGCTTGTGGAGGCGCTGGCGGCACGCCCGATCACGGCTTTGGCGCTGGATGCCGTGCCGCGCATCTCGCGGGCACAGTCGATGGACGTATTGAGCTCCATGGCTAACATTGCCGGCTACCGGGCTGTCATTGAGGCAGCGCACGCATTCGGCCGGTTTTTCACAGGACAAGTGACCGCGGCGGGCAAAGTGCCGCCGGCGAAAGTGCTGGTCGCTGGGGCCGGCGTCGCCGGTCTGGCCGCGATTGGGGCCGCGAGCAGTCTGGGCGCGATCGTACGCGCGACGGACCCCCGGCCCGAAGTGGCTGACCAGGTGAAATCGATCGGCGGGGTGTACCTCAAGGTTGAGGTCGATGAGGTCATGGAGTCCTCGGACGGGTATGCAAAGGCTACAAGTGAGGCCTACAACCGGCGCGCTGCGGAGATCTACTCCGAACAAGCCCGCGACGTGGACATCATCATTACAACAGCCCTCATTCCGGGGCGGCCTGCGCCGAAGCTCCTCACGGCCGAGGATGTGGCCAGCATGAAACCGGGCAGCGTCATCGTTGACATGGCCGCCGGTCAAGGCGGCAACGTGGAGGGCTCCGTCGCCGGGGAACGAGTCGTCACGGAGAACGGTGTCGTCATCCTGGGATATACGGATCTCCCGGGGCGGCTGCCGGCCCAAGCCTCGCAGCTGTATGGAACCAACATGTTGAACCTGCTCAAGCTCCTTACGAAGGAGAAGAACGGTGTTCTAACCATCGACTTCGACGACGTGGTGCAGCGAGCTGTGACAGTGGTGCGCAATGGCGAAAAGACGTGGCCGCCGCCTCCTGTGCAGGTCTCTTCCGCGCCTCCGGTGCAGGCTGAAGCCGGGCAGGGCGGGGATAACTCTGAGGCCCGGACGGTGAACAGGAAGGGACTCAGCCCTGCCGGTAAGGCCTCGCTTATCGCCGCGTGCATCGCCGTTCTCTTTGGAATCAACGCGGTCGCCCCCGCGCCCCTACCGGAGCATTTCACGGTGTTGTTGCTCTCGATCGTTGTCGGGTTCTATGTCATCGGCAAGGTGCACCATGCCCTACACACCCCGCTGATGTCCGTGACTAATGCCATCTCGGGGATCATCGTCGTCGGCGCGCTGCTGCAGATCACCTCGGACAACCTCATTATCCAGTCGATCGCTGCTGTTGCGATCCTGCTGGCCAGCATAAACATCTTCGGCGGATTCGCCGTCACCCGGCGCATGCTCGCGATGTTCTCTAAGGGACAGAAATCAAATGTCTGACCGGCGTACCCGAATTGACCGGAAACCAAACGAGGAGCTCAACTGTGTCTGATGCCGTCTCCGGTCCTTTGACCGCAGAGTCCATCGCGGGTGCTGCGTACATTGTCGCCGCCCTGCTGTTTATCCTCAGCCTTGCTGGCCTGAGCAAGCATGAGAAGGCCCGTGCGGGCGTCGTCTACGGCATCTCGGGCATGGCCATTGCGTTGGCGGCCACCATCTGGCTGACCCTTCAAAATGCGTGGGGAGCGGACCAAGGTCGCAGGGGTCTGGTCCTCCTCGTGATTGCGGTCCTGATCGGCGGCGCCATCGGATTGTGGCGCGCTCGGGTGGTGGAGATGACGGGCATGCCGGAGCTGATCGCTCTGCTGCATAGTTTCGTTGGCCTCGCCGCGGTGCTGGTCGGCTGGAACGGCCATCTGGAGGCCCCGACGTTGCCCGCGGACCTGAGTGCAATCCACCACGCCGAGGTGTTCATCGGGGTGTTCATCGGGGCCGTGACGTTCACCGGCTCGATCGTTGCGTTCCTGAAGTTGTCGGCCCGGATGAAGTCGGTGCCGCTCATGCTGCCGGGAAAGAACGCGATAAACCTTGGCGCACTTGTCGCATTTGCCGGACTCACCGTCTGGTACGTAAGGGACTCGCAGTTGTGGCTGCTGGTTCTCGCCACTGCGCTTGCGCTGGCATTGGGCTGGCACCTTGTTGCCTCCATCGGAGGCGGCGACATGCCTGTAGTCGTTTCAATGCTCAACAGCTACTCTGGCTGGGCCGCAGCAGCTGCGGGATTCCTGCTGAACAACGACCTTCTCATCATCACAGGAGCGCTCGTGGGCTCCTCGGGCGCCTACCTGTCCTACATCATGTGCAAGGCCATGAACCGGTCGTTCCTTTCCGTGATGGCCGGCGGGTTCGGCATCGCGGCTCCTCGGGGACGGGACGCTGACTATGGTGAGCACCGGGAAATTTCGGCCCAGGAAACCGCTGACCTCCTCTCAAACGCCTCCAGCGTGGTTATCACTCCCGGCTACGGCATGGCAGTCGCCCAAGCGCAGTATCCCGTCGCTGAGCTGGCCCACAAACTGCGGGAGCGAGGCGTGGACGTGCGGTTCGGCATTCACCCAGTAGCGGGGCGACTGCCAGGTCATATGAACGTGCTCCTCGCCGAGGCAAAAGTCCCCTACGACATCGTGCTGGAGATGGACGAGATCAACGAGGACCTTAGCGGGACCTCCGTCGTCCTCGTGATCGGGGCCAACGACACAGTCAACCCGGCCGCGGCCGAGGACCCAAGCAGCCCTATCGCCGGAATGCCCGTGCTGCGAGTGTGGGAGGCCGAAAATGTCGTGGTGTTCAAACGGTCCATGGCCACCGGTTACGCCGGTGTGCAGAACCCCTTGTTCTTCCGGGAGAACTCCCAGATGCTCTTCGGCGACGCCAAACAACGGGTCGAGGATATCCTCCGTACGCTTTAAAAGTAATGCCTGCTTCCGGTGGGTGGCTACCTGAGAACGACAAACCGAAAGAGCCCCTGATCGGCGTTTCCGCAGGTCAGGGTCTCTTTTCGGGTAGGGCTACTCGGACTTGAACCGAGGACCTAAGGATTAGCAATTCCGGTTTTTCAACAGTATTCGGTGAATTCCGTCACCCCATAGATCCCAAGGAATAACACCCGTTGCGTGGGTTCCAACTGAAATTGTCCTTCGTCCGTTGTCGTTGTTTCCGGTGGGTAAGCGGTGGGCGAATCGCCACCGCCATCTGGCCGTGCCGCAGGATTCTGGCTAGCCTTTTGGACCGCCCAAATCTTCTGCGGTCGTATGGCTGGCAACGATCATCACAGGATGCTGTCCCGTCCGGCTTCGGGTGCTCCGAGGGTGCGGCTGACGCATGAGCGCCTCTTACCGCCGAGAGGAGCTCGTCGACCCAGGCGCCCGGCAGCCCCGCATAGCGGGCCCGAAGAGTTCCGCCGTGACGTGGTCGCCGTTGCCCGTAAGGGCGAAGCGCCCCTGACCACGGTCGCGAATGGCTTCGGGGTTTCCGCGGCAGCACTGCATCGCTGGCTGAAGAAAGCCGGTGAGGAAGATGATCCCAAGGCCAGGGCGGCGAAGGAAGAATCAGCCGAGTTTCGGGAAGCCAAGAAGCGCATCAGGCTGCTTGAGCAGGAAGCGGAGGTCATGCGCCGGCCTGTCGCTTGTCTCGCCGGGGACGTCACCAATATGATGTGCCCGCTGGGCCGTGAACTGGCCGCTGACGGTACTCCCGCTGCGGCGACAAACCCGTCGGCGTTTTAGTCGGACTTCTCGCCTGTTAGTCGTTGATGGTGAGCGATGATATTTGTGTGGCAGAAATTCGAGAACGGGCTGAGGGTCTCGATGAAATCGGTGAACTGATCGGGCACCGCTTTGTCCTTTCCGAACCCCGCCGGAACGCTGTGGGTACGCGCGTGGACTGCTCGCGGAGGAGGAACGCAAGAACTCCTGGACCCTATCCGAACGCGCCGGGCACCGCACCCTGACGGAGTGCTGGTCATTGACGAGACCGGATTTCTCAAGAAAGGCACAGACTCGGCCGGAGTCGCACGCCAGTATCAGGCACCGCAGGACGGGTGGAGAACTGCCAGATCGGGATGTTCCTGACGTACTTCACCCACCCGGGCCGGACGCACCGTGTTGGACCGGGAAATCTACCTGCTCAAGGTCTGGGTCGATGACCGGGAGAGGTGCACCCGGGCCGGCATCCCCGAAACACTCCACCCGGATCGGACCCTGAGGCACTCAATCTGGAGGCGAAACATCAACAGCGTGCACGATCCTGCTACTACAAGGCCCGCGGGCACATCCCATAAACACGACTGTAGTTCTAGGAGACCGTCAGCTGGGTGTACATTCCGGCGGCATAGTGGCCGGGGAGGTTGCAGAGCAGTTCATACCGCCCGGGTGCCAACGTGAGGGTAACCCAGCCTGAGGAACCGGACACGATTCCCTGGCCGGCACCTTCGGCACATGTATTGGATGCTTCACCGATGCTGCCGGCTTCATCGATCTTGGCGTCACCGCCGATCGGGCGGGTGCCGGCGACCTGATCGGCCGGAAGCGGCAGGACCACCAGTTCATGACTGATATTGCCCCCGTTGGTCACCAGGAAGGACACGTTCCCCCCGGGCACGGTGGCGCGGTCCGCGGTCAGACGCATCGCCCCGCCATTCATCATGCCGTTGCGTTGGCCCATCATCGGTCCCCCCATATTGGTCAGGGAGACGTTCACGACCCGCCCGGGAAGATTAGGTGCCGCACAGTTCTGACGGGACAGGAATCCGGTGCCGCCGGCAGTCGCCCCACCCAAGGCCCCGACGACGACGACGGACAGTGCCGTCATGATGAGGGTGATTAAGACCCCGAAAATGACCTGCCAGCGATGCGAGACGGACCTCATTCCGGATGCCGGAGTGCGGAGCGGCGGGCGGTGTATTCCGTTTCGTCGATCTCACCGCGGGCGAACCGTTCGTGCAGAATACGCTCCGCGTCGTAGTGTGGGGGTCGCGCGGGGCCTGGTCTTTCATGCGGAGGGGTGCGTCGAAGCAGGAGAACGACGACGGTGACCACCCCTCCCCAGAACACCAACATCATCAGTACCATCGCCACCCAGGCACCTACACCCCAGCCGTTCGCGTCCCATCCATACATCATGACTCCATCCCGTGCATACATGCTGACCAGCCTTTGGTTAGAGGCTATTGCAGCCCCGCTCCACGGAACAGGGTCTAAGGTCCTAACAGGGGTCCCCACATCTCATTGCTACTTTGAGTGGACCGCTTCGTGGACGTCCGCGGCGTCGCGGGAATATTCCTGCCGGCACCGCACAGCGGCCGGCAGGTTCCAGGGCCGTAACGCGTTCAACCGTTCTCAATCTGGCCGGGTCTCAGGCGGTCTCGAGTTCCTTCAGGGCTGTGGGGAGCCGGTGATCGGGGTCGGTGGCGACTTCGGCGACGGCCGGGGCGTCGCTGAGCTGGACTATGGTCTGCGGGTCGATGCTCTGAATGACGGTCGTATCGGCGTCCGGTCCACGTCTGATGACGACCTTGCACGGCAGCAGCAGTCCCATCTCCGGATGCGCGGCAAGTGCCTTCTGGGCCAGGGCAGGATTGCAGACGCCGGGGATGAGGTGGTCACCCAAGCCCTGCCTGTGTCGGGCCCGAGCTTGGCCTCGAAGGTGGCGCGGACATCAATTTCGCGGCGCGGGCCAGCGGTGCCTTCACCGCCACGCACCAGCGGTTCTAGGACAAGGCCCGGCACCAGCTCGGTGACGGCGCCGGGACCAGGGCCCTGATCGGGGTGCTGCTGCTGGCCAGGACCCTACCGGCCGGTCCGGTGGCCGTGGCCATGGAAGCGGCGATCGCCGCGGCGGATTACGACCCGGACCATCTGGCGATTGCCGCCCGCGCCAACGCAGCCTTCGCGCCGGTGGCCACGGTCCTGCCCGAGAGGCTCGCCGACAGGGTCATCCACTTACCGGAACGGGCGGCGCCCTCCCTGGCCGGTTACGACCAGCTGCTCGCCACAGCGGGTGCCCGGTGAGCCCGGTGAGTGCGGCGGCGGCCCGGCCGTCGCTGGCTGGCATGAGCGAGCCTGCCGCGGCCGCGGCGATCAGCGCGGCCTGCAAAACCCTCTACCTCTCCGGTACGGCCAGGATCGCCGCATCGATGGCCGAAGAGGCCGCCCGCGCGCGGTTGAGCCATCAGGGTTACCTCGCCGAGGTGCTGACCTTTGAATGCGACGAACGCGCGGACCGGCGCCGGGACCGCCGGGTGAAGGAAGCCCGGTTTCCCCGGCCCAAACGGCTTGAGGAACTTGACCTGATGCAGATCCCGGACCTGCCGCCGGCAACGATGAACCAACTCGCCGGCGGGGCCTGGATCGACGCCGGTGAGCCGCTGGTCCTGCTCGGGGATTCCGGCACCGGCAAAACCCATCCGCTCATCGGCCTGGGGACCGCCGCCGCCGAACAGGGACGGCGCGTCCGGTATATCACCACCGCGGCGATGCGGGGCTCTCCACGGTCCGGCAGGCCTGTTCGATGATCTGCATCCGCCACACGTGCAGGTGCACGGGCTGGTCCATCGGGATGTGTTCCTCAGGGTCCATTCCTCGACGGCGCCAGCGGGGGCCGTCGTGTCGACACGGGCCGGGTCGAACGGCCTGCCACGTCCGGGCCGGGCGTGGGTTGCCCGCCTCCGTTGTTGCCCATCATGGATCCCATGCTGCCCCTGTCCACCGGCAGGGTGTGCAGCACGGCGGTCCCGGCGCAGGTGGTGACGAGCAGGTCGGCCCGGTTGCCCGGAGCCAGCAGCACCTCCGCAACGTCCCTCGGGGCTTGGTAGCGGCCAGAGTCCAGGCCCAGCAGTTGCCGGTGCTGGCTGTCCAGGCGCAGTTTCAGGTACCGGGAAATGCAGGCATTGATCACCCTCCACAGTTCAGGCTCGCCCTGGCCGGGAGCCCATGCTGGGCCGGGCCGCGAGGTGATCAAGACGTCCAAGCCGATCAAGGACGTGGCCACCGCGTATGGTGTCGGCCCCGAGACGCTCCGCAACTGGCTGATCAAGTACTGCGAGGCCAACGGCGGCACGGAGGCGGATCTGACGGTGTCGGAGCGGGCCCGGCTGAAGGAGCTCGAGCGTGAAGTTCAAGAGCTGCGGGCGGAGACTGCCTTCATGGAAAAAGCCAGCGCCTACTTCGCGCGGGAGCAGCGGTAGTGGGCAAATATGAATCCCTGACAGCGCGGATCCAGCACTACTTCGAGGAGTACGACGGCACCTACGGGTGCCGTCGCGTCCAAGCCGGTCTCGCCGCGGAACAGACCGAGTGCTCTCTCGAGTTGGTTCGGCAGATCATGCGCTACCAGGGCCTGGTGGCCTGTCAACCACGCCCCTTCCGCATCATCACCGAGGCTGAGGCTGAGGCGGCCGCGACCTTTCTTCGCTCACCTCGAAAGAGGATGTGAGTGAACGATGGCGGTATCGGGTGCGCATGACGATGATCGCGAGGGCGGTCGATTGAAGGGTGCCGATAGCCAGAACAACTGCGCCACCGGCTTGCTGATCCTTCAGAGGATCCACCCCCCACGGGCCGGCCATGGCCCCGTACCACTCTGGCTGCAGGAGGCCAGCGCCCGTCGCAAGCACAATTCCCAAAACGACATAGGTGACTAAGACCACCACGACCGCCATCATGCGCACTGGGAATGATCTGGATGAAGGTGAGGGTGCTCGAATGACTGATGCGACGAAAAGGGAACCGGCCAGCAGAGATTGCAGAATCATCCACTGGTGACCGATTTGATTGGTGATGCTCCACCCCAACAGAGGCGGGTAGTAAAAGGCCAGGAGTGAGGCCAGGAGCACTCCCGCGGCGGCGAACGGGGTAGTGGCGACCGCGATAAGGCGCGAACGGGCTATCACCAGGATCCATTCCCGGCCGCCGCGGCTTCCGTCACCACGGCTCCGGATTGCCCGACCGGCCAAAGCCAGGGGGGCACCCACAACGAGAAGCAGCGGAATGAGCGTGGTCAGCGCCATTTGAGCGATGGTTTGTGCGCTGAATAGGAACCCACGGTAGGCGTTGACGCCGCCGTTGCTGACATAGAGCAACCCCACGACGCCGGCAAGCCAAAATACTGTTCGGTGCGGGGGCCAGCTTTCGCCGCGTCGATGCAGCCGCCGCACGCCCACCAGATAGACGAAGATGGCGGCGCAGCACAGCAGAACCCAGATCGGATCGAACCTCGTTTCCAGCAAATAATGCCAGAGGGTCGGACTAGAGGGCAGCTGATGGTCGACCATTTTCTCGGCCAATGTCGTGTAGGCGGTCGGAACGTTACCATTGGGGTCATCGACGCGTGCAAGGGCAGCGGCGATTCCTGAGGCTATGCCCAGAAAAAGCAGTTCCGCCAAGACGAGCGTCCAGAAGTATTTGATGCTCCGCCCTTGCTTGGACTCCATTCGCGAGATGAGCCAGCGGCGTTGTACAAAACCGGCCAGGCCCAGGACGAGGAGGGCAGCACCCTTGGCGAGAACCAGAACCCCGTAGGGCGACCAGAGGTTCTCGAAGGTACCGATGCCTATCGTTGCCTTGAGGTACCCGGACGCGGCAAGAACGATAAAAACGATCAGAGCAAGTGTCGAATAGCGTCTTGCCACCAGGACCAGCCGGTCAGCCGTCAGTGCCGGGCGCACCGCCACGAGCGCCATCATTCCGCCCAGCCACACGGCAGCGGAGATGATATGCAGGCCCAAAGCGGCCATTCCCGGATCATGGTTCGGACCGTAATTTGGATGGCCGTTAAGTGTCAGGGGCACCATGCCCGCGACCGACAGCACTGTCACCATTGCCACTGAACCGATATTTCCGACAATTAAACACAGAAGGCTAACAGTGGCCGCGATCAGCGTCGTCACCAACCACGTCTGACCAAGCCCCACCGTGATAAGGAAGAGACCAAACTGGGGGCCGAAGGAGTTATCGAAGACAAATACTCCAGGCGAGGCATCAATATATGCCAGGATGACCGAGGCCGCCGAGGCGACGGTCAATACTGCTGCCGATGCAGCAGCGAAATTGAGAGCTTTAGGGTACTCCGGCATACCCGGGCTCAGAGCGGTGCAGGTCAAAACCAGTGTCCCGACGGTACCTGCCGCAGAGATGTTGAAGATCAACTTGGCCAAGGGCAGAGCCCATAGGATCATCGTGTCGGATTCACGCGTCGGACCCGAGGTCACGCCTCCATAATTTAAGGCAGTCAGTAGGGCCACGAAGGTGAGTGCAAGGATCCCTGCGGGTATAGCGCTGCGGATCAGCCGTGACACTGAGTGAGCCGGGTAGATCCTGACCGGACAGCGACGACGAGGGGGCCGTTTCTCCAATTGGAGTCGGCTGTCCAGTCCCTCCCCCATCGGCCGCCCCCGGGGCGTGAGATGTGGAGGTTACTCATCATGAAAGGAAAGGACTCCTCAATAGTCGGTGACCTGAGACCCGGATCCTCGATGGCCTCAGCGCTGCAAATCATGTCTTCTATACTATAGAGCGTAGTAACTTATCTCTAACCCGGTGCCCGTGTCCGTGATGCGCGGAAATTCCCGAATCTGCATGGGTATAAGACGATGTGAAAGTGGCGGCGTCACGGGCTGGTGCGGCACGGCGGGGCCGGAAAAGGCGGGAGCGCCGTCTACGCCACCGGACAAAGGAGCGTCGACCAGTCCGGTGGGTCCGCCACCAAGGAATTGAACCAGGCCCCTGATCGCGTTGCATCATGGAAGGATCGTTCTGAGAGTTACCTCGTCGTCATAACTAAGTGATCGAACGAGACAGACGTATTTTCGGGAGGATGCTGTGCGCCAACCCAACAACGAAGAAATCAGGAACGTCTTCAACAAGGTGGCTGGTCGCTATGATCGGCAGATGGGCTTCTTCGAGCGCCATGTGCTCGATGGTGCCCGGGCCTGGGCGGTGTCGAAGGCCCGCGGGGCGGTGATCGAGATCGGGGTGGGGACCGGACTCAACCTGCCGCTCTACGGTCCCGCGGTGCAGCATGTGATCGGGGTTGAGCTCTCCGACGGGATGCTCGCCATCGCCCAGAAGCGCTTAACCGATGAAGGACTGGATAACGTCGGGTTACGTCAGGGCGACGCGCAGGCCCTGGATCTACCGTCGGAAAGCGCCGATACCGTCATCTCCACCTTCACATTCTGCACCATCCCCGACCCGCTGGCCGCAAGCCGCGAGGCTTACCGCGTGCTCCGCCCAGGTGGGACATTCATTCTGGCCGAACACGGGCCCTCTGCCCGCGCGGTAAGCCGCGCACTGATGCGGGCGATCGAACCATTGAGCATCCGTTTCGGGGCCGACCATCTCACCCGCGATCCGGTGCCGTACCTCACAACCGCGGGCTTCACCATAACCGAAATCCATAGGGGCGGACCATGCGGCATCGTCTTCCGGGTACTGGCCCACAAGGACAACGCACAAGCACACTGGTAGGCCAGTCGTGTCAGGTTACGTCCTGATATGCGGATTCGAACCTGGGGAGCAGTCAGTCCTGGAGAGTGCAGCCGGGTAGCGGCCCATCCGGAGGATGAACCCCTGCGTTGGGTGTCTCACCAGCTACTTTCTGCCGGGCAGTAGCTGCACAGGGTGAGCGCTGGCTATTTAGGGGTGGCTTGTGAATTCGTGAAGTGGCTATCCATTTCACTGCCATCTTGGGGGCTAAAATCATGCTGTGCCGTCTCGTGCTTTGCATTATCCGGGGTCATACGCCGAGTTGAGGGCGTGGTTTCCCGACGACGCGGCGTGCATGGACTACCTGGACTGGCTGCGGTGGCCGGCAGGACCAGTATGTCCAAAGTGCGGAACGGCCCGCGACCACTGTGAGCACGGGTCGGGTGTGGCGTTGCGGTGGGTGTAGCAAGGGGGTCTCTCGCACCGCGGGGACGATTTTTCAGGATTCGCGCACGCCGCTGACGGTGAGGTTCGCTGCGGGCTGGTACATGAGCGCCGATCCGGGCGGGGTGCCAGCGTTGACGATGCAGAACCTCCTGGGGCTGGGCTCCTACCAGACGGCATGGACGATGCTGCACAGGTACCGGACCGCGATGGTGCGCGGCCGGGCCGCCGGGCCAGGATGAGCATCATTCCCAACGCCGAGGCCAAGACCTTGCGCGAGTTTCTGATCACCACAGTCGAGCCCGGCTCCACGGTCCTGACCGACGGTTGGCGCGCCTATCCCAAGGCTTGTCGGGACTGGTTCGGCCACGAGCCGCACCCGGTCTCCGGCTCCGGGCAGAAGG
>JALYYI010000008.1 GCA_030946705.1 Actinomycetota bacterium
CCTTCTGCCCGGAGCCGGAGACCGGGTGCGGCTCGTGGCCGAACCAGTCCCGACAAGCCTTGGGATAGGCGCGCCAACCGTCGGTCAGGACCGTGGAGCCGGGCTCGACTGTGGTGATCAGAAACTCACGCAAGGTCTTCGCCTCGGCGTTGGGAATGATGCTCATCCTGGCCCGGCCGTAACCGCGCGGCTCGCGCAGTTCCACCGCGATCACCACAAGCGTCTTGCCCAGAGCACCACGCCCACACACGCCCGGGCGCTCCCACCGAGGAAAGTCTCATCGACCTCGACAGGACCGGTGAGGACCTCCCGATCGGGCCGCACCATCGCGGTCCGGTACCTGTGCAGCCTCGTCCACGCCCTCTGGTAGGAGCCCAGCCCCAGGAGCTTCTGCATCGTCAGCGCTGGCACCCCGCCCGTATCGGCGCTCATGTACCAGCCCCGGCGAACCACACCGTCAGCGGCGTGCGCGAATCCTGAAAAATCGTCCCCGCGGTGCGAGAGACCCGCTTGCTACACCCGCCGCGACGCCACACCCGACCCGTGCTCACAGTGGTCGCGGGCCGTCCGCACTTTGGACACACTGGTCCTGCTGGCCACCGCAGCCAGCCCAGGTAGTCCATGCACGCCTCGTCGTCGGGAAACCACGCCCTCAACTCGGCGTATGACCCCGGATAATGCAAAGCACGAGACGGCACAGCATGATTTTAGCCCCCAAGATGGCAGTGAAATGGATAGCCCGCCTCTAAGATAGTCAGGTTGCCCGTATCAACCAAAATAGACAGTCCCTTACGTTCTCCGGTCCTCGTCGCAGGGCAACGAGCATCGCAGAATGGCCTCAATGGGAGTAAGGGCTATTTGATCCACAGGTGGTCTGCTGGTATTTCGTCCAATCCTCATCGCCGTCACCGTCACTGCGTCCCGCTCTGGCGGGAGCGGGACGCAGGCGCCGTCCGGAGGTTGTCATCATCGGACGGACGTTGGTGCGACGGCTGTCCTTAGCCGCCCAGTCCACCAGGGGTACCCATGCCGGATGGGCCGGGCGGGTGACCTCCGAGCAATTCCTCCGGCTGGATGCCCAGCTTGCTCAGCAGGCCGGAATCTTTGTCGGCATCAACGCTCTCGGGCAGCTCCGACTCGGCCTGGGTAGCCTTGTCATGATCTCCACGATTACGTAAGTAGTCAATGATCTGCTGTTTGTCGATCTGCATGTTCTTCTCCTTACTTTCGTTTCCCGTTTCCCGTTCAAGGATTCGGGTTTGATATGCCCGCCGTGATCGTGGTCCGTTTGCTGACGGGAGCGTCCGTGGGCAGCCGTCGAGCCGGGCCGGCATATTGAGCTGGCAGGACTTCGCCCCATGCCAAATTTGGCCGCTGCCGGCGTCACTCGGTTCAGATGCTGGTCCCGCTTCCCGGAGACTGCGCGCTGCGCTGGACGCGATCTTGTCCGACTTGGGCCCGGTCCTTAACATCTTCTGCGGCGGAAGCGCCCTCAGACTTGATGTTCTCCATCGAATCCTGCGCTGTGTCCTTTACCTGGTCGACGGCTTGCTGCCCGGGCTCCTTCATGTCATCGGCAATCGCTTTAGCCATTTCACCCGCGTTTTGCATCAGGGGCTGGGCTTTCTCCTTAACTGTCGCGGCCGCCTGCTTCTCCGACTCACTCGCCGGGATCAGTGCGGACAGCAACCAGCCCGCCCCAAAGGCGATAAGCCCGGCGGCCAGGGGATTTCCCTGGGTCTTCCCTGTCACTGTCTCGGGCAGATCACCGACCGCTTCCCCGGCCTCCCGCGCGGCATGCCGAGCTGTATCCCCGCTGTCGTCGGCGGACCCCATTATCCGCTCGCGGACGCGCCCCACCGAGCTTCGGACCTTCTCGGTTTGCCGGTGCGCGATGCCCGAAGGGCTGACCTTGTCCGCCAGGGCGTCAACGTCGTTACCAAGACGTCCGCGCGTGCTGTCAATCTGGGTCCGGATTTCTTCCGGTGACTGGCTCATGGCTTGTCCTTTCCGGGCTTAAGCGCCCCGGGGATCTCTTGAACTGTTTCGGTGGTTTTCGGCAGCCCGCGGATGGCCGACACTTCCTTCTTTCCCACGACGGCCAGGATGGCCGCGATAATGGCCCAAATGACGGCGACGATGACAGCTGCCCAGCCTACGTTGATCAGGTAGGACAGGCCCGCCCAGAGCGCAATGGACAGGAACAGCAGGGTGAAGCGGACCGCCTCGGCGGCACCTACCAGCATTCCCGCGCCCTTGCCCGCCCGCGTCGCAGATTGCCTCAATTCGGCCTTCGCCAGTTCAACCTCCTGCCGCATGAGTGTGGAGATGTCTTCGCTGACCTCGCCCAGCAGATCTCCCAGCGATGTGGTCGCAGCCTTTTCCTCCGGGCTCCCCTGTCCGCCCGCATAGGGGCCACTACGGGAGGCCCTTTCGGCCTGCGCGGCAGCTTCCGTTCGGGACGTCGACCCCGCCGGGCGAGCGGTTACACCAGCTGGCCATTCTCCCGGTTCCGTCATGGCAGTCGCCCCCCGGTCTCCTGGTCCGTTGATCCGTTGCTGCCTGCCTCGGGGAGGTATTCCGGCGGCGCGGGCGGGTCGACATTTTCCGGGACCATCCCGGCCGGGGTGTCCGGCGTCACCGCGCCAGCTGTGCCGGGGGCGCCGCTACCGTTTGTACCGGGGGCCGGAATACCATAGGGTTCACCGGTCTCGACATTCACGGGCGGCGATGGCTGTCTCGTTATGGGTACGCCGACATCCCCGGCGGAAGCGAGCTGGTAGTCAGGTGTTGGGGGGACCTTTCGCGGAGGCGTCCCGCCACCATCTGGTCCGGCTGCTCCACCTCCTGAGGCACCAGCAGTGAGACCCCTGGTAAGGCGCCCGGCCAACAATCCCGCCCCAACCGCGATACCTAGGAACGCCCCGGGCCGTCGCCGGGCAAACCGCTTCACTTCCTCCACCAGGGAGCCGGGATCCCGCTGATCCAGCCAGCTCGCAACGTCTCCTGCTTTCCTCGAGGCCTCATGCACCCAGTGCGTGGCGGTACCGGGGTTCTCGGAATTCTTCTCCGCCATCGTCCTGAGTTCATCGCTGATGGACCGCAGTCCCTGGGCCACCTTTTGCTGCTGGGTTCCAGCCTGGTCCCGGAGACTGTCAGTGAAATCGCTGACGAGGTTCTGCGTCTGCGCGCCAACTTCCTGGACGACGTCCTGGGCCTCGTCTTTGGCCACCGAGGCGACATGCTGCCCCGCATCAACTGCTGTGCCGCCGACTTCCTGCGTCTCATATCGGGCGGTTTCTGCTGTTGAGGAAGGTTCCTCGGGGAGATTCTGGCTGTTCATAACTTACCTCCGTTGCAGTTTGCCGGAGCCGACAGCGCCGCGGCAGCCGTACCTGGAATAGATGGCGCCCATCGGGCCTCCACATGTGCCGCAACCCCTGGTTGCGGTGCTTGACCCCGACTCTCTGGAGGCGGAGTGACGAACAATAGACTGCCTGCCTATCCTGCGGTAGGGCGGGACAGCCATTGCTCTCCCTGAATCGTAATCATCAGCATACGTACTAACGCAAGTACCTGGCGGGGACAATCCCGGTTGGGCTGGTTGAGGCGGGTAGAGCGATAAGGGGAACCTTGAAAGCAGGCGATGGGCGGCTCGAGTGCCACCGCTATTCATGGCCGTCGCTTTCCTCGCGCAGGGAGCGGCCCTCGGCAATCTCTTCCTGCTCCTGGCCATGGACCTTGTCGCTGCGTTTGGTATCGCGGGGCGGAAGCTGGATTGTTTCCTCGGCCTTGATGCCGCCCTGCAATTCACGGCCCCGCTCCACCTCGGAATCGAATTCGGCCCCGAACAGCAATGACATGTTCAGGATCCAAAGCCAAAGCAGGAGCACAATCGCTCCGCCGATGGTGCCATAAGTCTTGTTGTAGTGGCTGAAGTTCGCCACGTAGAAGCCGAAAACCAGCGAGATCAGAACAAAGACCACGAGGCTGATCAGGGAACCCATGCTGAGCCAGCGGAACTTCGGTTGCTTCACATTAGGAGTGGCGTAGAACAGGATGGCGATCACGACGATGACCAGCAGGACGATAATGGGCCATTTGATGATGTTCCACACCAACAGACCGGTGTCGCCGACTCCCAGGGCGTCGCCCACGGCCTGCGCTACCGGTCCAGAGACAATGAGCATCAGGGCCATTACGGCCACCAGGATCACGGCCACCAGCGTGACGGCCAGCATGGTTGGACGCAGCTTCCACAGCGGGCGCCCCTCGTCAATCTCGAAGATCCGATTCATGGCCCGGCTAAAGGCGCCAACATAGCCGGACGCCGAGAACAAGGCCACCAGGATTCCGATAATCAATGCAAACCCCGCGGACTGGGCATGCGTGATCTGCTCGATGGGACCTTTGATGATGTCGACGGAACCAGGGGCAATCTTCTGGACCATCCCCAGTAGTGCCGCCGTCGTCTTGTCTGCCTGACCTACCAGTCCCAGCAGGGACACCAATGCAAGGAGTGCCGGAAAAACCGAGAGCACCGCGTGGTAGGTCAACGCCGCAGCAAGGTCAGGGCACTGGTCTTTGCCGAACTCGCGCAGGGCCCGTTTGAGGATGTACCGCCAGGCTGGCTTCCGGAGCTGCATGGGAGTATCGGGTTTACGGTTGTCCTCCGGGTCCGGAGCGGTGCGCGCCTTGGCGGAACTGTCTTCCTGGTTCTTGTCAACCGCCACCTGATCCCCCTGTCCGATCGCTTCGCGGTTTGGGTCCCCCCACTCTGATACGTGCACAGCCATGGGTCAAGCCCTTCGCCGCTCTTCCCTGGAGCCGGCGGCTTTCCCGGACCAAATGTGAAACGCGTACACTCACGCCCAAGAACCGGTTTATGCCTGGGGATGTGTAGGGCTCAGAGATGCTGGCCGGGACCTCAACAGAATGCGCGAGTGGTCGTGTGGGCGGCGACTACGTTCCAACTGATCTCAGCCAAACCCGAAAATAGCGGACCGGGAGGGAGCCTCCAGTGCTGGCATCTCCATGGGTGCCCGGGGTGTTGACAACGGAAGGCAAAGGCGCATTGAAAAAGTGCAACGGCGAGTCAGTTTCCCTCCTCCGGCGGAGCTGACTTCTTCTTGGCTTCCTGTTGATGTCGCTGGAGTTTCTCTTCAGCATCTCGCCGGCGCAACGCCGCAGAGCGCAGATCCTTATGCCTCGGCGAATCCCGATGGGTATCACGTTTGGCCTTACCGTTCCCTCGGGCCTCTCCGCGAGAGGATTTCTCCGGCTCCGGTTGCTCATCTTCGTTCATGCATCATGGTCCCATGGGTTCCCAGTCGGGAACAGCAAAGCTTAGGCCTGAATCCGCGTGGGCGCTGAGGTGATGGCAAATCGAATGGGGCCAGCCTGCACCCCCGTTGACCACGACCGCATGGGCAGCTCATTGCGTGCGGCCTTAGCCGCACTCAAGGCGGTCCGCTGCGGCGCGGGCATCATCGCCGCACTGAACCTGGGCGCGGACTTCACCCTCATCGGCCGCGCGTACCTAGGGCCGGAGCACGGCCTCAGTACGAGGTCTTCGGCGTCCCAGGAGATTTTCTTCGGCCAGCGCCGCAAGCCGGGGTACGGGCGCAAGCACTGACCCGGTCCATCATCTTCCGCGACGGGGACGAGGTGGAGATCGGCAGCCGTAACGAGAAACCCATGACCCGCTACTTCCCCGAAATTGTCGAGGCGGTCAAGGCAAACCTGCCCCAACGCTGCGTGGTCGATGGCGAGATCATCGTGGTCGGCGCTTCCGGCGACAGGCTGGATTTCGAGGCGCTCCAGCAGCGCATCCACCCCGCGGCCAGCCGGGTCAACCGGCTGGCGAAGGAGACTCCGGCCCGGTTTGTGGCTTTCGACCTGCTGTCCGTGGGGGACACGGACCTCACCGCCCGACCGTTTGCCGAGCGCCGCGCCGCGCTGGAAGCGGCCCTGGCCGCCGCCGCCGCGCCCATCCATCTCACCCGGACCACCAGCGATCCGTCCCAGGCGCGGCAGTGGTTCCGGCAGTTCGAGGGCGCCGGCCTGGACGGCATTATCGCCAAGCCGCTGGACGGCACCTACCAGCCGGACAAGCGCGTCATGTTCAAGGTCAAACATGAGCGCACCGCGGATTGCGTCGTGGCCGGCTACCGGCTGCACAAAAGCGGCCCCGACCGGATCGGCTCGCTGCTGCTGGGCCTCCATAACGACGACGGCGAGCTCGCCAGTGTCGGGGTTATAGGCGCGTTCCCGCTGCAGCGGCGCAAGGACCTATTCATCGAGCTGCAGCCGCTGGTAACCACCTTCGACGGCCACCCGTGGGCCTGGGCCCGGCAGGAGGAGGGAGCCCGCACACCGCGCAATTCCGAGGGCAGCCGCTGGAGCGCCGGCAAGGACCTCTCCTTCACACCGCTGCGACCGGAACGGGTCGTGGAGGTCAGCTACGACCACATGGAGGGTGTGAGGTTCCGCCACACCGCACAGTTCGTGCGCTGGCGCCCGGACCGTGAGCCGTCATCATGCACCTACGGACAGCTCGAGGAACCCGTCAGCTTCAACCTTGACGACGTGCTCAAAGGTCAGTGACCCTGCTGTCCCGGATCCGTTCCCGGGTCCCGGCCGAAGACGGCGACCAGGAAGTCCGACGACGGCGACCA
>JALYYI010000026.1 GCA_030946705.1 Actinomycetota bacterium
ACAACGGCATCGAGGTGGCACGCCAGCTGGTGATGCGGCTGATGGGGCCGCTGCTGCTGGATGCCGGGGTCCTCGGCGCCGGCACGGACTGGAAGACCAACATCCAGGAGACCGCCGCGAGCCGTCATCTGGGCCCGGTGGTCTACGCGGTGGAGGGCAACGGCCCGGACCATGCCCGGACCTTTGAGGCCACGCTGCTGATCGGCGGCATCCCCTACGGCACCGGCCGCGGCAATTCGAAGAAGGAAGCGGAGCAGGAAGCCGCCGCCGCCGGCTGGAAGACGCTGCAGCCGGAGGCCTCCGTCGGCACGCCCGCCGGCGATTCCTGAGCCGTCCGAGTTGCGCGATGCCTGAGTTGCCCGATGCCTGAGTTGCCCGAGGTTGAGGTGGTGCGCCGCGGCCTGGCCCGCTGGGCTGCGGGCCGCAGCATCACCGCCGTCGAGGTTTTGGATCCGCGTTCGGTGCGCCGGCATTCGCTGGGGGTCGAGGATTTCCGCGGGAACCTGCTGGGCGCCAGCATTCTGGATGTGGTCAGGCGCGGGAAATTCCTCTGGATGCCTTTGGCGGACGACGACGACGGCGTCCCCGCCGGCGGCGCGGCCGTTGAAGTCCCGCCCCGCATCGCACTGATGGCGCACCTGGGCATGAGCGGTCAGCTGCTGATGCAGGATCCGGGCCAGCCCGATGAAAAGCACCTCAAGGTCCGGCTGACTCTTTCCCCTGCTGCCGAGGCCCCCGATGAACTGCGATTCGTGGACCAGCGCATCTTCGGCGGCCTGTTCGTCACATCCCTGGTGCCTACCGCCGACGGTCTGCCCGGAGGACAGTCCGACGGCTCATCACCGGGACTGCCGCTGATCGCCGCGGAAGCGGCACATATCGGGCGCGACCCGCTGGACCCGGCCTTCTCGATGGACGCGTTCTACCGTAAGCTGCGGGCCCGGAAAACCGGCCTGAAGAGGGCGCTGCTGGACCAGGGCCTGGTCTCCGGTATCGGCAATATCTACGCCGATGAGGCGCTGTGGGCCGCTAAGCTCCACTACGCCCGGCCCACGGACACCCTCCGACGTGCGGAAGTCGAACGGGTGATCCAAGCGAGCAGGGACGTCATGCTGCGCGCTCTGGAGGCTGGCGGCACGAGTTTCGATTCGCTTTACGTCAATGTCAATGGCGCCTCGGGCTACTTCGAGCGGGCACTGAACGCGTACGGCCGGGAGGGCGAACCGTGCCTGCGCTGTGCCGGGCTGGGGCTCGACACACGGATCCGGCGGGATACCTTCATGAACCGGTCCTCCTACAGCTGCCCCGTCTGCCAGCCGCGCCCCCGCAACGGCCGCTGGTAGGAATCCCTGGGGGTAGGAAATCCCTAGGGCCGGGCTCAGAGGGCCAAGGAGCCCCTGACGATATCTTCGGCGGTGATATGCAGGTTCTGGCTGTGTGCGCGGGCGTAGGCACGCAGCAGCTGGAATGCTTCGTCCATGCTGACGGTTGAAGTGTGCGCGATCACGCCTTTGGCCTGTTCGATCAGGATGCGGCTGTTCAGGGCACGTTGGAGCTGTTCGTTGACGACGGTGGATTCGCGAAGGGTGCGTTCGTGCAGAATGCTAATGGTCGCAACGTCGGCCAGCGCCTGGCCGAGGGCGGCATCTTCAGGGTTCAACACACCCACCTCATTGCGCAGCAGGTTCAGAGCCCCGATCATCTTGCCGTGCACACGCATCGGAATCGCGTGCACGGACCGGAAGCCCTGAGAGAGGGCAATATCGCGAAATTCGGGCCAGCGATCTCCGGTGCCCGCGATGTCATCGATACTCACCGCCACGCCCGTCGTGTAGCTTTCCACGCACGGACCAGCTCCGGCCTGCACTTGAAATACCTCAACGAGCTGGCTTTCTTCACTGGTGGAGGCCATCACCTGCAGTTGGCCGGTAGGGTCCGCCAGTAAAAGACCAGCGGCAGCCGCGTCCAGCAAGTCCACACACCGTTCGACCAGGGTGTGCAGCAGGTCCACGATGTCGTAGTCTGCCACGAGCGTGTCCGCGAGTGTGACGAATGCGGCGCTCACCCGCTCCGTACGGCTTATGACTGTCATACTAAAATTGTAGGCTTCCGACGGTCATTTTTCGCCTGGTTCCGCGATGTGGGTGAAATCCAGCGTCCGGGCCACCACGTCGAGAGCAATCTCCCGCACCGTACGTTCTTGGCTGAACGCGTGTGCCCGCAGCAACTGCAAGGCCTGCGTCGGCGTGGAACCGGTTTGCGCGATCACCATGCCGGTGGCTTGGTGGATTTCCCGCCGGGACAGTGGGGATCCGTTCGAGGAGGACCCGGCGGAGGGTGCGCTGTTGAGGGTGAGGACGTGGTCCAGGACGGCCCAGGCCGTTTTTCCAGCGAGAAGCCTCGCGGCCGCAAGCTCCTCATAACGCAGCGGGCCGGGGGTGGTGCGATAGAGCTCGACGACGCCGACGTCAAGACTGCCGATGATCAGCGGAAAAACAAACAGCGCCGCCGCCTCGGTTTCCTGCAACGCCTGACCGAAAACGGGCCACAACGCGTGCTCCTCATCCCGCAGATACGGGATGAGCACCGGCCGGCGGGACCGAACGGCTTCTTGCCGCGGACCCTCGCCAAGGTCGAATTGGAGTTCGTCGAGCCGGGCCGCGACGGGATCGGTGGCGCAGAACATCGTTTCATTCGCGGTACCACAGAAGACCGAGATCGCCGCACCGGTAATCGGCAGGCTCGCCAAATACGGCGCACACACATCCACGCCCGGGCCTTCGAGGCCGGGCGAAGCCCAATTTCTCATGACTCCTCACCCCTACTGCAGAAAGTTACCAGATTGCCCCGGCGCACGCCGGAGCAGGCTTTCTATCCCTAACATCGTAGGCGCCAACATCGTCTGCGCCCCGTTCCCGAATAGGCCGCGGAGTGGAGCGCTGGTGGCAGACGAGGCCCGGAATATGGGTCCGCGAAAGTCCGAAGCCTAGACGTTCAAACAAACGGTCAGTAAGCTTATCTTGTTGTCCCGGAACCCCGGCAGCAGACCATTGCGGCGCTGGCTTAGGGGATCGATTGTGGTAATTCGCCGGTACAACCATTCCGCTGCCAGCCAACCCGAATGGGTGACGGTGAAGTGACTTCGAATCCCAGGATTCGTCCCAACATGGTCGTCAAAGACTATTCGACCCTGCTGAAGTCCGTCCGGGACGCGGGGCTGCTCCGCCGGAGGCGGGGATTCTACATCGGCGTCTTTTCGGTCCTGCTGCTGCTCCTGACGGCGGCCGGGACGGGATTTTTCCTCCTCGGCACCTCCTGGCTTCAGCTCGTGATTGCCGCGGGTCTCGGCATCATTCTGACGCAATTTGCCCTGCTGGCGCACGAGGCGGCGCATCACCAGGTGTTTGCCTCCCGAGGGGCGAACGACTGGTTTGGCCGTCTCCTTGGCATCCTGGTCGTCGGGATCAGCTTCTCCTACTGGGTGGACAAACATGGCAGGCATCATGCGCACCCGAACACGATCGGCCTGGACCCGGACATCAAAACCGGAACCATCGTCTTCTACGAGGCGGCCGCGTCCACCCGGCACGGAATCATGGCCGCCATCATGCGGCGGCAGGGATATCTGCTCTTTCCGGTGCTGCCCTTTCTGGGGGCAACGCTTCCCGTTGACTCCTACCGCTACCTTTGTCGGCGTACCCCCGTTCAGCACCGGTGGCTGGAAATTTGTGCTCTCACACTACGCCTGTGCCTGTACCTCGGAGTCGTCTTCCTGACCCTGCCGGCAGGCCTGGCGATCTCCTTCGTCGCCCTGCAGATAGGTGTTTTCGGCTTCTATATGGGCATCTCCTTCGCTCCGAACCACAAGGGCATGCCTATCCTGTCCAAGGACCAGCGCCTCGATTTTCTTCGGCGCCAGATCCTCACGTCGCGCAACATCACCGGCGGCTTTTTCGTCACCGCCCTCATGGGCGGGCTGAACCACCAGGTCGAGCACCATCTGTTTCCGGATATGCCGCGCCCCCATCTGCGCGCTGCCCGTCGGATCGTCCGGGACTATTGTGCGGAAAACCGCATCATCTACACGGAAACGTCTCTGCGGAGCTCGTTCGGCATCGTCGTCCGCTATCTCAACCGGGTGGGTCTGCGGGCGGCCGATCCGTTCGAATGCCCCCTGTCGACACAGTTCCGCCGGTAGTAGCGGCCCAGCCGGTCGAATCCCTCGTCCAGGCTGACGGCGGGGCTCCACCCGAGCATCTCGCGGGTGTGGCGCTGGTCGAACCAGTGTGCGGTGGAGAGCTGTTCGGCCAGGAACCGGGTCATCGGCGGCTCGTCCTCGCCGGGGCGGACGGTCCAGATGGCCTCCACGGCGGCCCCCACGCCGCGGGCAAGCCAGCCGGGAACGCGCAGCCGGGGCGCGGGGACGCCGCCGGCCTGGCAGATCTGGGCGATCAGGTCGCCGACCGGCCGCGGCTCACCATTGGTGACGACCAGCGCCTGGCCATGGGCGAAGTCCATCCGGCCGAGGGCGGCGGCGATGGCGGCTGCGGCGTTGTCCACGTAGGTGGTGTCGATCAGTGCGGTGCCGTGTCCGAGCAGCGGCAGCCGGCCGGTGCGCGCCCGGTCCAGCACGCGTTCGACCAGTTGGGTATCGCCGGGGCCCCAGACAATGTGCGGACGCACCGCCGCGACCCGGAAACCCGGCGAATCCGCGGCCAGAGCCAGCAGTTCCGCGGCCGCCTTGGTGCGGGCGTAGTTGCCACGGGCCAGCCCCGGGGCAGCAGCCCCGGCGCCCTCACCCACGATCGACGCTCCGGAGTGCGCCACGGAAGGGGAGGAGACAAAGACGAAGTCGCGTACGTCCGCCAATCGCGCCGCCGCCAGCAGCGTGCGGGTTCCTTCGACGTTGACCTGCTCGAACTCCGCCGCCGCCCCGGCGAAGGAGACCTTCGCCGCGAGGTGGATCACGCCGTCGACCCCTTCGACGGCCCGCCGGACCGCGGCCGGATCGGTCAGCGAGCCCAGGCAGTCGGCCGCGCCGTCGACGCCGGCCGGACGCCGCTGGAAGGTCCGTACTTCGAGACCGTGCTCGCGCAGCAGCCTTGCGACGCTGCCGCCCAGCAGGCCGCTGGCACCGGTGACCAGAACCTTCACGGCCGGCCCATTCTTCCGCCCGCCAGGGCGCGCTCGGCCCATCCGGCCAGCCGGGCGCGGTCCACCTTGGCGTTATGCCGGATGTCCGTGGGCAGTTCCGGGACGACCAGTACGGCCGCAATCCGGGGACCCGAATCCGCGCCGACTGTGCTGCGGATCCGGGCCGAAAGCTCCGGCGGCGCCAGCGCGGGACGCGCGGTCCGGGGGGAGGTCTCGACGACGGCCACCGCCACCTGCCGTCCGGCGGGACCGACGCCGACGGCGGCTGCCCGGTCAACACCGGCAACGCCCTCCACCAGCCGCTCGATTTCCACGGGCGTCAGGACGCCTTCCGCGGCGGTGATCACATGGGCCAGCCGGCCTTCCACCCAGAGCCTGCCCTTGGCATCCAGATGGCCGACGTCGCCGGTGCGGTGCCAGCCGGGGTTGCGGTCGCTGCTGCGCTGGGGCAGCCACAGTCTGTCGTAGCCGTCCTTGATATGCGGGGCTCGGACCACGATTTCACCCGTGATACCCGCCTCGGTGGTCAGCTCTGCGGCCGGTTCGCCGCTGTGGTCCAAGGCGCCGATGGCGACGGCGGCCCCGGGAACGGCCGCACCGACGCACACGCCGTTGCCGGCCCCGAAAACGCCGCCCGTCCGTGCGTCCGCCTCGGCTGCCAGGATTTCCTGCAGCTCGATGTCCGTCACGGGGAGGGCCTCGGTCATGCCGTAGGGGGTGTGCAGCTCGGCGTGGGGCACCAGAGCCGCTGCGGCCGTAAGGAGCGACGACGGCACCGGAGCGCCCGCCGAGAGCAGCAGCGACACGTGATCCAGGGCCACGCGGTCCGCGCCGGACAGGTCCGCAGCCGTGGCCAGGATATTGCGCAGGGCGGCGGGGGAGAGGAAGACGGCGGTGGCCCGGACCGCGGCGGCTGCCGCGGCCAGAGCCTGCGCGGTCAGCGTCTTGGGCGCGGTGACGTCCATATCCGGCGTCACGGACGTGGCGCCGAGCGCCGGGCCGAGCAGGGCGAAGGGCGCAAAGCCAGCCACCAGCGCCGTTCCCGGCACCAGATCGTAGGTCGCGGCCAGGGTGTCCCGCATGGCGGACAGCTGCCGGTGCGTGTACAGCACGCCCTTGGCAGGACCCGTGGACCCGGACGTGAAAAGGACCGCGGCGGTGGCGTCCGGATCCGGTTCGGGCGGGTCGTCAGCCGCGGGCCGGGCAGAAGGCCGGGGCATTTCGGCCAGGGACAGTTCCACGCCCAGCAGCTTCCGGCGCGCCGGCGGAAGCTCTTCGACGCTGATGCATGTGCCCGGCCAGCCGAAAATCCGCGCCGCCACCAGGGCCCGGTCGATGCCGATGACGAAGTCCGGTCCGGCGCCCTTGATGGCACTGCTGAGCCCTCGGGCGCCCAGCCCGGCGTCGGCGAGGACAGTCACGGCGCCCAGGCGCAGGCAGGCGTAGATCAGCGCTGTGAGCTCGGAACCGGGCGGCACCAGCAAGCTGACCCGGTGCCCGGGCTGCACCCCGGCGGCGGTCAGGCCGCGGGCCAGCCGGTGTACCTCGGCGGACAGCTCCGCCCAGCTCAGCACGCGCGGTCCGGCGCCGGAAGCGCCGAGTGGGGCCATGTCCACCACCGCTGGGGTGTGTTCGGCGGCACGGCGGTCCAGCCCGGCCCACAGCGGAAGGTAATTCGGGGCTGGCAGCTCCGGTTCGACGGCCGCAGCCGGTTCGGCTGGAGCCGCGGGTCCGACGCCCACAGCGGGTTCGGCCAGCGCACCAGCGCCAGCACCTTTGGCCGGCGCAGCGCCGGGTCCGAAGCGGTCGCCAAGCCAGCTGAACACCGCCGAGGCCACATCGGCGTCCTCGGCCAGCAGGTGCCCGGCACCTTCGAACCGGTGCACGGAGGCCGACGGCAGCCGCCCGATCAGGTCCCGCAGGTACCTGTCGGAAAAGATCGGATCCCGCGGACCCCACAGCAGCAGGGCCGGAACGTCCAGCGACCGGATTCCCTCGGCCACGTCGGTGAGGGCGGCAAAGCTGGGATGCGAGGCGTCCACCGGAATGTCCGCCACGAAGTTGCCCACGCCGGCGCGGCGCGTGGCGGTGCGGTATGGCGCCATGAACGCGGCCTTCACCTCGGGGCGCAGCCGCGGGTGCGCCAGGGCGTGCGTGACGCGCAGGAAGGCCGCCGTCGTCGTCGTTCCCCAGGAATGGACGGCCGGATGCAACGCCAGCCGCAGGGCCGGCGGAATGGAGTACTGCGGCGGCTGGTGCACCGCCGTGTTGGTCAGCACAACGCCGGCCAGCTGCCCGCGGTGCGCCAGCGCCCAGCCCAGACTGATCGCCCCGCCCCAGTCGTGTCCGACGGTGATGACCGGACCGCTCAGCCCCAGCGCACCGGTCAGGTCGCCCAGGTCCGTGATCCGGTCCGCCAGCCGGCGCATCCGGCCGGTCCGGGCCGAAAAGCCCATGTCCAGCTGGTCCACGGCGATCACGCGCCACGGCCGCTGGCCGGAAGAGGCGGGGGACGCCGCGGCCGCCAGCAGGGTGCGCCAGAGGTAGGACCAGGTCGGGTTGCCGTGCACGCACAACAGAGTGCCCGCCGGTTCCACCCCCCGTTCGGCCAGCTGCGGGCCGTTGTCCAGCAGGTGCCAGCGGTGGCTGGTTCCGGCGGGGTCGGCGGCGGCTGTGGAGGGGACGTCGAGGTACCGGGACCAGGACGGGTCGACTCCGGGCCAGTGCGGCTCGGACCGGTGCGGACGGTGCGGGGTTACCAAACGATTTCCACCATGGCGGTGTTCAGGCCGGAGCCGACGCCCATGCACAGCACGCGGTCGCCGCTGCTGAGCGTCTGCGCTTCCGCGGCCAGCGTCATAGGCAGCGAGGCGGGCCCGACGTTGCCCCAGTGCGGGAAGGTGATGGGGACGCGGCTGGCGTCCAGATCGATCGCGCCGATGATGGCCTGCGTGTAGGCGTTGCTGACCTGGTGGGTGACGTAGCGGTCCATCGAACCCCAGTCCCACTCCGGCTGCGCCTCCCGCCAGGCATCGACGACAAGCTTCAGGCCGCCGTCGAGCAGGCCCTTGGTGTCCGTGTGCATGCCGTCGACGCCGCCGACGCATAGCGCGTGGTGCTCGGTGCCGGCGCGGGAGACCCCGCCCAGGATGCGGTGGGACCCCGGGTGGTCGCTGCTGGGGCCCAGCACGGCGGCGGCCGCGCCGGAGCCAAGGGTCAGGGTCGCGAATTCGCTGTTGAAGTCGGCGCGCGTGGTTTCCGGGCGCTTGAGGCGCGCCAGCGTCGCTTCCTGGACGGACTGGGCATCCTCGCCGTTGACGATCACGGCGTAGCGGATCTGCCCGGAGTCGATCAGGTTGGCGGCCAGTGTCATACCGTTGACGAAGCCCAGGCAGGCGTTCGCGAGATCAAAATTCATGGCCGACGACGGCAGCCCCAGTTCGTGATGGACCTTCACCGCCACGGACGGTTCCAGATTGCGACGGGTCACCGAGGTGTTGATCAGCAGGCCGACGGCGGAGGGCTCGATTCCGGATTCCGCCAGGGCCTTCGCGCCGGCCTCGACGGCGGCGTCGTCGAAGGAGGTGCCGTGCGCCCACCAGCGGCGCTGGCTGACTCCGGCCACGCGCTCGAGCAGCCGGTTCGGGAAGCGGAGCCGGCGCAGGGTGGCTGCGAGGTGGCTGTCAAAGTCCTCGGAGCGGACGACGACGGGCGCCTCGACGCTGGTGACTGCCAGCAAGGAGGTATTGCTGTGCCGAAATGTCGCGTTGCCAATCAAAGTCAAGCCCCTGTCCGTCCGGCGGTTTACCCCGGCGCTCAGCCCCGCCAAGGAGTCTACTCATGGGTATCAGTGTTAACTATGCATTCCCGGTGGGCTTCGGCGCATATGCGCGCGTTGGAATGCTTCCTGCGGGATTCCATCCTATATCCGCCGGATCGACGTCCGCGCACAATAGATTCGCACAGTAGATTTAGGGATACCGCAGATTTAGGGCTACCACCCAGCCGCCCACCGCCCACCCGATCCAGGAGACCAGGAACACTTTGCACCTGAAGAGTCTGACCGTTCGGGGGTTCAAGTCGTTCGCGTCCGCGACGACCTTCGACTTCGAGCCGGGCGTGACCGCGGTGGTGGGGCCCAACGGCTCGGGCAAGTCGAATGTGGTCGACGCGCTGGCCTGGGTGATGGGCGAGCAGGGCGCCAAAACGCTGCGCGGCGGCAAGATGGAAGACGTCATTTTTGCCGGCACCTCCGGCCGGCCGCCGCTGGGGCGCGCGCAGGTGTCCCTGACGATCGACAATGCCGACGGCGCCCTGCCGATCGACTACGGCGAGGTCACCATCTCCCGCACGCTCTTCCGCACCGGCGGCTCGGAATATGCCATCAACGGTGCCTCCTGCCGGCTGCTGGACATCCAGGAGCTGCTCTCCGATTCCGGACTGGGCCGGGAAATGCACGTGATCGTGGGACAGGGCCAGCTGGACAAGATCCTGCATGCCACCCCCGAGGACCGGCGCGGCTTCATTGAGGAGGCCGCGGGCATCCTCAAGCACCGCCGGCGCAAGGAAAAAACGCTGCGCAAGCTGGAGGCCATGCAGGCCAACCTGACCCGGCTGACGGACCTGACCGGCGAAATCCGCCGCCAGCTCACGCCGCTGGGCCGCCAGGCCGAGGTGGCCCGCCGCGCGCAGACCGTCCAGTTCGAGGTCCGGGACGCGCGCGCGCGGCTGCTGGCCGATGACCTGGTCCGGCTCAGGAACAGCCTGGCGCAGGAGGTGGCGGATGAAACCGCGCTCAAGGCCCGCCGGGCCGAGGTGGAGAAAGCCCTGGAAACGGGCCGGCACCGGCAGGCCGAGCTGGAGCAGCTCGCCGCCGCGGCCACGCCGGCCCTGAACGCGGCCCGCGACAGCTGGTACCGGCTCTCCTCCACCCGGGAGCGGCTGCGCTCGCTGGGTAATCTTGCGGCCGAACGGCGGCGGCTGCTCGGCACGGCGGACGCGGCGCCGGATGCGGGGCGGGACCCGGAGCGGCTTGAGGCGCAGGCGGCACGGGTGCGCGGCGAGCAGGCGGAACTGGAACGCCACATCCTGAACCGGCGCGGCGCGCTGGAGGCGGCCCTGGCGGCGAAAACGGAGGCGGAGCGGGCGGCCTCGGAGGAGGAGCGGCGGCTGACCATGATCCTGCGGGCCGCCGCGGACCGGCGCGAGGGCCTGGCCAGGCTGGCCGGTCAGGTGGGCGCGGCGCGCTCGCGGGTGGAGTCGGCCGAGGCGGAGCTTGGCCGGCTCCGCGAGTCGGTGACGGCCGGGGACGTTCGACGGCGGTCCGCCCAGCAGGAGTTCGCGGTGCTGGAATCGCAGGTGGCCGGGGTCGAGGAGGGCGAGGAAAGCCTCGACGCCGACTACGAAGACGCCAACGAGGCACTGGAGGGCGTGCTCGCGGAGCTCGCCGAGCTGACGGACCGGAAGCGTGCCGGCGAACGGGAACGGGATTCCCTCACCGCGCGCCGCGAGGCCCTGGAGGTCGGCCTGCGCCGCAAGGACGGCTCGGCACAGTTGCTCGCCTCCGGGCTGCCGGGCGTGCTCAGCGCCCTGCCGGAGCTCATGACGGTCCGGCCCGGCTACGAAACGGCCATCGCGGCCGCCCTGGGTTCCGCCGCGGACGCCGTCGCAGTGGCGGACCTGGGATCCGCCGTCGCGGCCCTGGAACTGATGAAGGCCGAGGACGCCGGCCGTGTTCAACTGATCCTTGCCGCCCGGGACGGCGCTGCGGACCCCGGCCCGGCAGTGCGGCCGACCGTGCGGGGGGTGGAGTTCGCCGCGGATCTGGTGTCCGCCCGCAATGGCCTGGGACCGGCGCTCGGCGCCATGCTGGCCGGCGCCGTCGTCGTCGAAGATCTCCTAACGGCGGCTTCAGTCATCGGCCAGCACCCGGAGCTGACCGCCGTGACCAGGGCCGGCGATGTCTTCACCGCCTTCACCGTCCGAGGCGGCTCATCAAGCGCCCCGTCCCTGCTGGAGGTCCAGGCCGCAGTAGATGAGACGGTGGCCCGGCTGGAGAAGGTGACGGCCGACGGCGAACGTGTGCAGTTCGCCCTGGCCGGTGCCGCCACCCGACGGGAAGAGGCCCAGGTGCGTGCCGACGCGGCGCTGGCCATGCTGCATGCCTCCGATGCGCGGCTGGCGGCCGTGGCGGAGAGGCTGGGCCAGCTGGGATCGACCCTGCGCTCGGCGGTGGGGGAGAGCGAGCGGCTGGCCAAGCTGCTCGCGGCCGCGGAGGAGAACATCGTCATCGAGCAACAGGCCCTCGATGCCATTGCCGAGCGGCTGGCGGCGGCCCAGCGGGCGCCCGCCGACGAAGAGCCATCCACCGAGCAGCGGGATCAGCTGGCCGCCGCTGCCACCGCGGCGCGGGGAGCCGAGATGGAAGCCCGGCTGGCGCTGCGCTCGGCCGAGGAACAGCTGACCGCGATTTCCAACCGCGCGTCCTCGTTGCAGCGGGCCGCGGCCACCGAACGCCAGGCGCGCGCGCAGGCCGCCGAGCGCGCCCTCCGTCGGCAGTTCCAGGCCCGCAAGGCCGCGTCGGTGGCCAAGGCCGTGGAGCGGATGCTGGGCTTTATCGATGTGTCCGTTCAGTTGGCCGGCCAGGAACGGGACGCCGCGGAGGAGGTCCGCAGCGTCCGGGACCAGGAATTGGCCGGCATCCGGACGGCCAATGACAGGTTCGCCGCGGAATTGGCCGAGCTAACGGACTCGGTGCACCGCGACGAGCTGGCCAGGACCCAGCAGCGGCTGCGGATTGAAGCCCTGGAGAACCGTGCCATCGAGGATCTGGGGCTCACCGCCGAGCATCTGGTCAAGGAATACGGTCCGGACACACTGGTACCGCTGGGCCCCGGTGAGGTCACGGACAAGTGGGCAGCGCTGCGGGCGCCGGTGGACGAGAGCGGCAACGAGATCCGTGCAGGGATACCCTTCGTCCGCCAGGAGCAGGAGAAACGTCTCCGGCGGGCCGAACGGGACCTCGCGGCGCTGGGCAAGGTGAACCCGCTGGCGTTGGAGGAATTCGCCGCGCTGGAGGAACGCCACCAGTTCCTGAGCACGCAACTGGAGGACCTGAAGGCCAGCCGGAGGGACCTGCTGGACATCATTCGGGAGGTGGACCAGCGGGTGGAGCAGGTCTTCACCGCGGCCTACACGGACACCGCCGCGCAGTTTGAACTCGTCTTCGGCCGGTTGTTCCCGGGCGGTGAGGGCCGGCTGGTGCTGACCGACCCCACGGACATGCTCAACACCGGCATCGAGGTGGAGGCCCGGCCTGCCGGCAAGAGGATCAAGCGACTTTCGCTGCTCTCCGGCGGCGAAAGGTCGCTGACCGCCGTCGCCCTGCTGGTGGCCATCTTCAAAGCCCGACCCTCGCCGTTCTACGTCATGGATGAGGTGGAGGCGGCCCTGGACGACACCAATTTGGGACGGCTGATCACCATCTTCGAGGAGCTGCGCGAATCCAGCCAGCTGATCGTCATTACCCACCAGAAGCGCACCATGGAAGTGGCGGACGCGCTGTACGGGGTGACCATGCGCGGTGACGGCGTCTCCACCGTCATCAGCCAACGGCTGCGTGCCGACGCCTGAAACAGGCAACGCACGCAGCCCTCGCACGCCAGTCCAGGCATGCCAGTCCTCGCACGCCAGTCCAGGCACGCGGTCCAGGCATGCAGTCCAAGCACGCGGTCCAGGCAGGATATAAGTCAGGTCTGGCTCAGATCCCGGCTCCCACGGGGTCCGACTTGTCCTCCACAGTGGGGTGGGGTTGCTGCGGTGCGCACATAGGGAGTGCCGGCTCTGCTATTGCCGGCGGTGGCCCGGTAGCGTCGTTGGTATGGAATCCGTGGAGCTCCGCAGCCGTGAAGGCGCCGCCAGTGAAGGCGCCGCCGTGCTGGCGGATGCCGTTGCGGCGCTGGAGGCCTTCACCCTCGATT
Organism: Actinomycetota bacterium; assembly: GCA_030946705.1. GTDB lineage: Bacteria > Actinomycetota > Actinomycetes > Actinomycetales > Micrococcaceae > Arthrobacter_M. Next base: position 13,134 of record JALYYI010000026.1, read on the forward strand.
TCACCGGCTCGGCGTCCGGGATGGGCAAGGCCGGGCTGCTGGAGCGGGCGGA
>JALYYI010000199.1 GCA_030946705.1 Actinomycetota bacterium
GCTCGGGCTGGTCTGCGGGGCGGCGCCTGCACCACCGACGCAACCGGAGACAGCCAGGGCGAGAGCAATGCCGCCGGCCGCTAAAGCACCAGGCGGAATGTGCGGGCGCAATCGATGGTGGAGAAGCCTGATTGATCGTGAGCGCATTGAGTCCCCCAACGGATTCGGCCAGGTGCTGCTCAGGGTGGGTTAACCGTAGCCCAGATCACAAAAAGCGTCCAAGGTTTTCCACAGGTAACTTTCAGCTTACAAATGCGGCTTGTAGGTTCTTCCGCCGTCGATGTGCTCGGCCGTCATGGCAATCCAATGGCCGTCCTGGTAGACGGCGACCATGATGTCGTCCATCTGACTGGAACCGGCCGCAAGATCCTCGAGGGTACCGTCGGCCCGGTAGTACCACTGCAAAGTCTGATGAACGGACAAAATAACCTGGTAGGCCCCTTCCGGTGTTGGGACAAAGGCGGATTGGGCGCGGTCCACCAGAACCTTCCCGCCCACCGTCCACCTCCCGTCCTTGTGCCACGCGGGGGTGGCGGCCTTGACCTTGCCGCAGGGGATGCATCCGGGATCGCTGATCGCGTCCAAGGGTGCAAAGTCGGCGGTTTCAAAGCCGTAGGACAGGATTTCGTACCAGTAGCCGGCGAAGGCCTCGACTCCGGCTTTTGAAAACACGTCGGCCAGCGGGGGTTTGGCGGGCACGGGGACATTCCGACCCGGGCCGTGTTCATCGGCCGGGCGGAACGAGGCCGTGGCGGTGTCCGACGGCGTAGTTAAGGTCGTGGTGGCGACGGCCGAACGCGACGCGGGACCGTCCAACCCGTCATCCGGGGATTGGGATGCGCTGCCAAGGCCGCAGCCGGGGAGCACGAGGCCTGTGGCGAGGGCGGTGAGGGCAGCAATGGCGGACATTCCGTTGCCGTATCTCAGGGCAAATTCATGGCCCGCTGGAGCGTCCGGCGGAAAGGATGGGCGGTGTCGGTTGGTGTGTGAGCGGATGGGTCCCCCGAGGGTTCGATGAGGTGCGAGTCAGCGTCCGCTAACCGTAATCCAGATCGTTCCGGGGTGATTAAGTTATCCACAGGCGTTAGGACGCGGGCAGCAGTCCCAGCCGCTTCAGGCGATTCCGGGCGGCCAGTTCGCTGGGTCCGGTCCGGTCCAGTGCCAGGCCGGTGGCGCCGAGTACCAGTCGGCCCGGAAGCACCACGGGCAGCGGGAGGGGACCGAGGTGGGCCCTGCGCAGCCGGAGCAGGTCGCGGTATTTGGGTTCCAGGCTGGCTATGGCGGCTGCGAACAGCACCCGGTAGCCGGGCTTCAGGATGGGATGAAGCGGAGGGTTGCGGATGAAATCCACCATTTGGGCGACGTCTTCGTCATAGCGAAGGTCGCCGTCGTCGTACCACTGGTCCAGCATCCGGTGCATCTCGGCTTCGCTGCGCGGCGCGTCCTTGACTGCCATCAGTTCTCCCGCGAGGGCCCACTCGCGCACGTAGGCATCCGGTCCGCCGGGGATGGGTCCGCCCCAGATTTTGTGGGTGGCCAGGAAGGCGTCGGTGAAGGCGATGTGGATCCAGCGCAGGAGTTCCGGGTCGTTGGCGGAATAGTCCCGCTCGACGCCGTGGGCGTCCAGGTATCGGCCGCGGACGTGCTCGTGCAGCCGGATAACCCAGTCGGAGGCCGACCTGGCTGCCTCCGTGGAGCCATAGGTGACGGTGAAGATCCATCGGATCGTTCCCGCCAACCGCTCAATGGCATCGTCTCGGAACCGCGAGTGGTCCAGGACGCCGGCCAGCGCGCCGGGGTGGAGGGTCTGCATGAGCAGCGATCGGATGCCCGCCACGATTGTCACCACTGAGCCGTGGACTGCCCATGCGGCCGAGCCGGGCTGGAAGTAGCCGCCGTCGTCGCCCTCGGCCAGTTTCGGCACCCAGGCCGGCACGCCGTCCGGTTCGCCGGTGAGGGTGCGTTTCAGTTCCGCCTGCCATGTTTTCAGGACGTTTCCCATGATCCATTCTCTCTCCCTGCGAACCAAGCGCGCAGGCTGGCCTCCAGGGACGACTCAAAGACATCCGTCCAGTCCTGCTGGTCGTTCTTCAGGCCGGCCAGTTCAAGGCTGGCCAGCCCGTGGACGGTGGCCCACAGGTGCATCGCCACCGACTCCGGATCGGCCGCTCGCAGGACGCGGGTGGCCTGGCCGAGCCGCACGGCCGCAATCAGGGGCCGGAGTCCGTCCGTGGATGAGGAAAGCGCTTCCTCGGAACGGACAAAGTCGTTCAGCGCCCCGCTGAACATGAGCGTGTACAGCGTGGGATTGGCCAATGCCCAGCGCCGGTAGGCGGTTCCCAGGTTGCGCAGGTCCACGACGGCGTCACGGCCACCTACCGCTTCTGCTTGAGCCGAGGTGAAACTGGTGAATCCCCGCATCACAACGGCCTCCAGCAGCTCCGATTTGCCGCCGAAGAGGGAGTAGACGGCCGTCGTGGAGGTGCCGACGACGGCGGCCAGCTGGCGGAGCGAGAGACCCTCCACGCCCTTGGCATGGACCAGCTCGGCCGCCGAGGCAAGCAGTCTTTGCCGGAGTCCGTCGTCGTGGATTTTGGGTCTTGCCATTCCCGCATTATTGCATAACAATGTTGTGTAACAGTGTTGCATAACGTTGTTTCGACCACATCACGGCAATGATCCACAACTGACAAAAGGCGGTGCAGGACGATGGCGGCAGAGGTTTTTCCCGGCCGGTTCACGGTTCCGGCGGATGCGGGGGAGGTGACGGTCTTCCTGATCGGGATGCGGATCAACAAACTCTGGCAGGTCCGCAAATGGTTCAGGGTGGCGGCGGCGATGCCGGCGATGCTCCGGCACCTGTCCGGGCACCCCGAGGCCGGCATGCTCGGTTTCCATTCCTGGTTCGGCCGCACCACCGTGCTGGTCAGTTACTGGAAAAGCCCGGCACATCTGCGGTCCTTCGCCGCGGATCCGCAGGCTCCGCATGCGGCCGCCTGGCGGGCGTTCATGAAGGAGATCGGCGGCAGCGGGGACGTGGGCATCTGGCATGAGACCTATCAGGTCGCGGCGCAGAACCGGGAGTGCATCTACGCCAACATGCCGCTCTTCGGGCTGGCCGCAGCCACTCGCCACGTGCCGGTTGGGGCAGGATCGAACACGGCGAAGCAGCGGATGGGCTCGGACGCGGCTCCGTGATCGGGCTCAGCCGGTCACGGTCTCAAGCCAGCGCCGCAGGAAAGCGGCCCCGGCGTCGTCGTGGATGACGTCCGGCTCCAGGCCCAGGTCGGCCGCCGTCAGGATCCGGTACGGCTTGACCGGGACACCGTCCGCCGGCCGGACGTCCACGTGCGCCACCTCGTGGTCGTTGTGGTGCAGCCAGTCCGCCATCGCATAGTCGGTGCGCGAGTCGCCCACGGTGCGCCACGCGCACGGCGTGATCCGCTGCGCTGCGAGGAGCTCGACGGCGCGGCTGGCGCCCAGGTCCTTGCCCAGGCGGACGGACTCAATGTCCGTGGAGATGATGGTGGGGTCGACGCGGAAGCCCGCCGGTCCGGCGTCGTCCGCGTCGCCTGGCTGCGCCGGCTGCCCACCCGACGGCTGCCCGGCCGAGGCGCCCACCAACGCGTGGTGGTCCAGCAGGACCACGGCCAGCCCATGCCGCGTCATCAGTTCCAGCGCCTTCGCGTCGAAGCGCCGTTGTTCGTCGCGGTAATCCTCATTGGAGATGTCCACGCGCTGCTCCACGGAGACCATGGCCCGCTTGGTGTCGTCGAAGAACATGTGGTCCGCGTAATCCTCGGCCACCAGGGCCCGGATGTCCTCGCCATAGGCCGCCGGGACCGCCAGCGAGCGGTCCACCCTGATGGGCCCGGCGCCGTCGGAAGTGAAGCTGAACCAGACCGCGCCTTTTTCACAGATGGCGTGGACCACCATCCCCTCCGGCATCCCGGCGGCCAGCATGGGCTCCATGACCTGCTCGCGGATGAAGGTATCCGAGCGTCCGGTGTTGAAGATAATGGGGATTCCCGCGGCCGCCAGAGCCACCAGATCCGTGATGATCCCGGGCCTCACCATCCGGGTCACCGGGCTCGCGACCGGACCATCGACGTCGAGCAGGAGGGCCAGGGCGGGGGAGGCGGTTGTCATGGGTTAATAGTCCCAGCCGGGGGGCAGCGGACCCAACCGCCCGGTAACCATTTGGCAACGCCGCGCGGCGCGGGTGCTTCAGAAGTTCCCATGATGGGTGCTTTTCCATAGTCTGGACAGGTGATCTTCAAAGCAGTTGGCGACGGACGCCCATACCCGGACCATGGCTATCTCTCGCCCAAGGACTGGGCGGCGGTGCCTCCGCGGCAGGTGCGCCTGGACGAGCTGGTGACCACGAAGACCACCCTGGATCTTGAGGCCCTGCTGGCCGAGGACTCCACCTTTTTCGGGGATCTGTTTCCGCACGTCGTGCAGTGGAAGGACACCCTGTACCTGGAAGACGGCCTGCACCGGGCGGTTCGGACGGCGCTGCACCAGCGGACGATTTTGCACGCCCGCGTTCTGGTGATCAATGACTGAGCCGATTACCGAGCCGGTTGATGGTTGAGGGACCCGCCAAACCGATCATCCCGCCCAGGCCCGCCCTGCCGCCCAGGGCGCTGAGAAGGAAGCTGGCGCGCGAAGCCAGGAAGCAGGCGAGGCGGGACAAAACCAAGCAGAAGCAGCAGCGCCGGCAGCTGCACCACCAGCTGGGCCGCAGCAAGGACGCGGCGGTGTTTCACGGCCACTACGTGGTCAGCGGCGAGGATCTGGGCGAGCTTTTCACCAATGAGGAGCGGCTGGAGGATCCCGTCCGTTTCCGGCACCGGATCATCCACGGAGTGACCCTGACGGTGCTGGTGGCGCTGGTCATCACCGGCGTGGTCCTGGCCGTGATGGTTTCCCGCGGGGATCTGCAGCTGCCGGTTCCGGCCTCGCAGACCTCGCCGAAGCCGTCCTGCCCCACCGCTACATTCAACTATCCGGCCAACAAGGACGTCCATGTTGAGGTCTACAACGCCACCCGGCGCGAGGGCATGGCGGGCTCCGTTGCGGCGGAGCTGAAGAAGCGCGGCTTCAACGTTGACCTGGTGGCCAATAAGTCCACGGACTATGCGGGGACGGCCGTGATCGTTTCCGGGCCCGCCGGCCAGTCCGCAGCATTCAATCTGCAGCGCAATTTTGCGGGTACGGACTACGTCCAGGACGCCCGCACGGATGCGACGGTGGATGTCTATTTGACCTCCGATTTCAAGGACCTGGTCCCGGCGGCGCAGGTGGATCAGACGCCGGGGGTGCTCTCCTGCCCGAGGTTCAGTCCGTCCCCGGTTCCCACGGGGCCCTCCGGCGCACCGGCGGGGCCGACGACGGCGGCTCCCTGAGTGGGTGCCGCGGCTCAGGGGCCGGCCGGCAGCCTTGCCGGCCGGCC
>JALYYI010000057.1 GCA_030946705.1 Actinomycetota bacterium
CTCAGTCCCGCCGCAAAAAGTCCCGCAGCGACAGGGGCGCCGCTCCCGTCAGGTCCCGGACCGCCGTCGTCGGGCCGGAAAGTTCGCCGGCGGCGATGGCGGTATACGTGCTGACCCAGGCGTCGAGCTGCCAGCGCGGGGCACCGTAGCGGGCGCGGGAGGCGTAGGCTTCCTCAATGGTTTCCGCGTGGTAGCTGACGGTGCGGCCGGTTTCGGCGGCGATGACGGCGACGGCCTGGCTCAGGGTGAGGTCCTCCGGTCCGGTCAGGTCGTAGCTGGCGCCGGAGTGGGGGGCGGGGTCCGCCAGGATGGCGAGGGCGCAGCGGGCGACGTCGGCCCGGGTCACCGAAGCGGCCGCGCCGTCAGCCGCGGGACCGCGGAGGACGCCGTCGTCGCCGACGAAGAGCGGCAGGAAATCCGTGTACAGGTTGTCCCGCAGGAAGGTGAACGCCATTCCGGAGGCCCTGATGCGTTCCTCCGTGGCGTAGTGGTCGCGGGCCAGCGTGAAGGTGGCATCCGGGGCGGCGCCGAAAAATGATGTGTAGACGATATGTTCCACGCCGGCCTCGGCGGCGGCGTCCACGAACGTCAGATGCTGCCGGAGGCGGTCCTCCGCCTCGGCGGCGGAGACCATGAAGAGCGTGCGGACGCCGGCCAGGGCGGAGAGCGCCAGTGATTTGTCCGCGTAGCTGGACAGCAGCGGAGCCGCACCCTCCAGGGCCGGCGCACGGGTGGCGTCCCGCACCAGCAGCCTCTGCGGGGTCCCGGCATCGGCCAGCAGCCTGGCCAGGGCGCCGCCCACATGTCCGGTGGATCCCGTCACGGCAAGCTTGGCAAGGCTGGACATCGTGGTCCTCTCGTGGTCCTCTTCGTGTGCTGGTCGTTTAGCCCGATCATAGGCCCCAGAGGACCACGTAACAGGGCCCGCCCCATGCTCCGGTTCCATAGAATCAAACCCTACGCAGAATCAAACCCTACGCAGAATCAGATCCCACCACCCCCTTGAGGAGACGCATGCCTGAGGTATCCCCGCGCGGTGCCTGGCGTCCCGGGCTTGCGCTCCTGGTGGCCGCCACCTTCTTCATGGAGAATCTTGACGGCACGGTACTGACGACGGCGGTCCCCAGCATTGCGGCCGACTTCCGCGTCGCGCCCTCTGAGGTGAGCATCACGATGACGGCCTATCTGGTGACGGTGGCCGTCTTCATCGCGCTGAGCGGCTGGCTGGCGGAGCGTTTCGGTGCCCGGCGGATATTCTGCCTGGCGATTGCCGTGTTCACGGTGGCCTCGCTGCTGTGCGCGCTCAGCCCGGACCTGCAGCTGCTGACGCTGAGCCGGATCCTGCAGGGTCTTGGGGGAGCGATGATGGTGCCGGTCGGCTCGCTGGTGGTGCTGCGTGAAACACCAAAAGCCGACCTGTTGGGGGCCATCGCCTACCTCACCTGGCCCGGGCTGGTGGCGCCGGTGCTGGCACCGCTGGTCGGCGGATTCTTCACTACCTATCTGTCCTGGCACTGGATCTTCCTGGTCAACATTCCGTTGGGCCTGACGGCGTTTGTGGTGGCCTTGCGCCTGGTCCGCATCGGCCCCGGCGCAGCAAAGCACCGGCTCGACTGGGTGGGAATGGCAGGAACGACGTTCGGGATTGCGGCCCTGGTGATCGGCCTGGAGCTGGCCAGCGGCAGTTCACCGGTGGCCCTGCCGGCGGCGAGCCTGGCCGCGGGACTGCTGGCGCTGGCGGGGGCGGCCTCCTGGATGCGCCGGGCCCGGAATCCGCTCTTTGACCTTCGGGTCTTCCGGGTGCGGACCTTCCGCGCGATGGCGACCGGCGGCTTTGTCTACCGCCTGACGGTGAGCTCGGTGCCGTTCCTGCTCCCGCTGATGCTCCAGGACGGGTTCGGCTGGGGCCCGCTGCAGTCCGGGCTGATGGTGGCGGCGGTGTTCATCGGAAATCTGGGCGTCAAGCCCGCCACCACGCCGCTGATCCGCCGCTTCGGCTTCAAGCCCGTGCTGGTGTTCGCCGCTGCCGGCTCGGCCGCCACGTTCGTGCTCTGTGCCATGCTGTCGGCCGCCACCCTGCAGCCGCTCATTTTCGCGCTGCTGGTCTGCAGTGGGGCGTTCCGCTCGATCGGCTTCTCCGCCTACAACTCGGTGCAGTACGCGGACATCGAGGCCAGCCAGCTGCCGTCCGCCAACTCCTTGTCCGCCACGCTTTCCCAGCTGGGGACCGGGATGGGGATCGCGATCGCAGCCCTGAGCCTGCGGGTGGTCGGGACAGCGGCGGGCCGCGGGGACCAGCTGCTGCAGTACCGCGGGGCATTCTTGGTGATGGCGGTGCTGATGCTGCTCAGCGCGGCGGACAGTCTGCGGCTTCCGACCGGGACGGCCGCGCATGTGAGCGGGACGGGCGGGACGGGCAGGTCACCGGGCAGGGCCGGCAACGCGGCGGGCCACGCCGCCGGTGCGGGCCCCGCGAAATCCGCCGGAGCCGTCAGGAAACGAGCCTGAATGGAAATACATTTGCCACCCCGACGGTTGGCCCGGTATGACGACTATCGGAATCATTGGTGCAGGACACATCGGCAGCCAGATCGCCCGCAAGGCCGTGGAGCTGGGCTATGACGTTGTGATCAGTAACTCCCGCGGGCCGGAAACGCTCTCGGGCCTGGTGGCGGAGACGGGTGCGAAGGCGAGGGCAGCCACGGCCGGGGAAGCCGGATCCGCGGGCGACGTCGTCGTCGTGACCGTCCCGTTCAAGAGCTACCGGGACCTTCCCGTGGAGCCGCTGGCCAAAAAGATTGTGATCGACACCAACAACTACTACTGGGAACGCGACGGGCATATCCCGGTCCTGGACAACGGCGAGGCCACCGTTTCCGGCCTGCTACAGGACCATCTGCCAACGTCCAAGGTGGCCAAGGGCTTCAACCACATCATGGCCGCCGACATCACCCGGGACGGCACGCCTGCCGGGACGGAGAACCGCCGCGCGCTCGCCACCGCCAGCGATTTTCCGCAGGCCAGCGAGTGGGTGGCGCGGCTCTACGACGAATTCGGCTTTGACACGGTCAACATCGGTCCGCTGGCGGAGAGCTGGCGCGTCGAGCGGGACCGTCCCGCCTATGTGGTCAGGCAGAATGCGGCCGAGCTGAGGGCCAACCTGGCCCGGGCCAAGCGAACCCTTGAGTAATCAACCGTTGGGAGGATCTGCCGCGGTCAAACGACGCTTAGGGGAGCCGGCGGGCGTGCCGTGAGCACGCGTCTGCTGCTGCTCGCCGACACCCACGTTCCGCAGCGGGCCCGCGCCGTTCCGGACCGTGTCTGGGAGGCCGTCGGGGTTGCCGACGTGGTTTTCCACGCCGGCGACTGGGTGGGCACGGACGTCCTGGACCAGCTGTCGGAACGGGCCCGGCGGCTGGTGGGCGTCTACGGCAATAACGACGGCGACGACCTGCGGTTGCGTCTGCCGGAGATCGCGCGGGTGGAGCTGGACGGGGTCCGGTTCGCGATGATCCACGAAACGGGGGCGGCGGCCGGGCGGGAGGCGCGGTGCGACGCGAAGTTCCCCGATGCCGATGTGCTGGTCTTCGGGCACAGCCATATACCCTGGGACACCACGACGCCGCGCGGCCTGCGGCTGCTGAACCCCGGTTCCGCCACGGACCGCCGGCGGCAGCCGGCGTGCACCTACATGACGGCGCTCGCGGAGAACGGACGGCTCAGCCGGGTCGAGCTGGTCGCGCTGCCCTGATGCGGGGCCGCCGCCCGGCCAGGCGACTTAGCTTTCCGTCTCCTGCGCCCAGAGGGACTGCATTTCCGCCATCGCACGCCGGGTGATCTGCAGCATCGCATCCCGGGCCGCGTCCGGATTTCCGCGCTGGATGGCACTGGCCACGTCCACATGCATTTGCAGGGCCTCCTCGTGCGGATGCTCGGGCATCAGTCCGTAATTGGTCCGTCCGGTCAGGACCTCGGCCACCAGCGTGTTGAGCTTGCCGAACATTTCGTTGCCGGAGCTGGCAAGGATCAGGCGGTGGAAGTCGATGTCCAGCCTGAGGAACAGTTCCGTGTCGCCATCGCGTCCGGAGGCCCACAATTTGCCGGCCAGGCCCATCAGGTCGCTGGCGGCGTTCAGCGGCGCACGCAGGGCGGCAAGGCGGGCCGCCTCGGGCTCGACGGCGGCGCGCAATTCGAACAGTGAGCGCAGCTGGGCGATGCGGCCTGGGGAGGCCAGCCGCCAGCGGATGAGCTGCGGATCGTAGAGATTCCACTCGGTGAACGGAAGGATCTGGACGCCCACGCGGCGTCTGGAGGAGACCATGCCCATGGACGCCAGCACCCGCAGGGCCTCGCGGATGACCGACCGGGATACCCGGTACCGTTCCTCAAGTTCTTCTATCCGCACCACGGACCCGCTGGGCAGCTCGCCGGAACTTACGGCGAGTCCGAGCAGATCCACCACCCGGGCGTGCAGCCCCGGGTGCACTTCCGCGGAAGCTTCGGCGTCAGTCCCGGCGGGCACGGCGTCGTCGCCGGACGGAACTGTTCTTACTGTTCTTGCGAGCATGCGGATCAGCATATCGTTTCGATAACGCGCTTGCATAAGTATGACCTTTGTCACTAAGGTCTTGGTTTATGGCAGATGTAAAGATGCATCCGTCCGGCCGCGATCACGTGGCCTGAAGAGAAATGGAGACACTGTGAAGCGACAGCCTCTTTTGCGGGCAGCCGGAATCACCGCGGCGGCAACCATCCTGGCGGTAGGAACATTGACCGGCTGCGGTGCCTCGGGCGGAAATTCGGCCGGGGGTAGTGGTCCCAGCGTGTTGCGGGTGACCCTGGCCAACCATGTGTGGACGGATACCATCAAGGCCGCCATTCCCGAATTCGAAAAAGCCAACAACGTCAAAGTGGAGCTGACCCAGCTCGGCGAGGACCAGCTTTCCGACCAGTACAACGTCAAGCTCAACGCCGGCACGGACCAGATCGACGTGATGATGTACCGTCCGTTGCAGGAGGGCAAGACCTTCGCCAAGAACGGCTACCTGGCCGACCTGACAAACAAGGTCAAGAGCGATTCCAGCTGGGACTGGAGCGATTTCCAGGCCGGCCCGGTCTCCTCCACCAGCTACGACGGCAAGGTCGTGGGCGTTCCGATCATCACCGAGCGCGAGGTGCTCTACTACCGCAAGGACCTGCTGGCGAAGGCCGGGCTTCCGGTTCCCACCACCATGGAGGAGCTGCAGGCCGACGCGCAGAAAATCCAGGATGCGAATCCCGGTGTGGCCGGCTTTGTGGCCCGCACCGGCAAATCCGCGGCGGTCACCCAGTTCTCGAGCTTCCTGTACAGCTTCGGTGGGGACTTCATGGACAATGCCGGCAAAGCCACGGTGAACACTGACGCCGCGAAGCAGGCGTACGCGTTCTACGGTGGCCTGATCAAGAACCAGGGCCCGGCGAACGTCAGCACTGACATGAGCTGGCCCCAGGCGATGGCGATCTTCACCCAGGGCAAGGCCGCCTTCTACACCGAAGCCGACAGCCTTTACAAAAACGCCACCGACCCGGCCAAATCCAAGGTCTCCGACACCGTCGGCTTTGCACCGCTGCCGGCCGGTCCCGCGGGTTCCAAGCCCTACAACGTTCCGTCGTGGGCCCTGGGCGTCAACGCTGTCTCCAATAACCAGGACAACGCCTGGAAGTTCATCCAGTGGGCCACCAGCAAGGACATGACCCTGAAGATCCAGCAGGCAGGGGTGCCGGGCCCACGCAACTCTGTATGGGCTAATCCCGCGGGAGTTTCCACCTATCCCAAGGACCTTGCAGCCGCCATCGCCATCAGCGCCAAGAACGGCGTCGGTCATGACCGCCCGGTCGTCAATGGGGTGGCCCAGGCCCGGGAGATCGTGGGCGCTCCGATTGTCACAGCGATCACGGGCGGCGACGCCTCCGCTGCCGCCGACTCCGCGCAGACGGCGTTCCAGAAGTTCCTGGACGGCGACAAGTAGCAGCCGCACCGCCTGGAATGGCCGGTTTGCCGCTCCTACGAGCAGACCGGCCATTCCCATGGCAAGCACACCCGGCAGCCGGTTTGGCCGCCGTCATACTTTTCCGCAGCTAACGATTTTGAGGTGAACGATGACTGTTCTGACCACGACGCGCAAGTCCGCGTGGCAGGCATATTCGGATTGGGCCAACAACCACCGCAAGTGGCTCTTCGCGGCTCCCGCGATGATCTTTGTTGGCATTCTTATTGCTTTCCCACTGGCCTGGACCCTGTACCTGAGTGTTACCGACGCCCACGGCTCTGTCCGTGCGGCCTCGCACTTCGTCGGCTTCGCCAACTACCTCCAGGTGCTTGGGGACACCGCCCGCTTCTGGCCGGCGACCGGACGCACCTTCGCCTTCACGCTGAGCGCCCTGGCCGCGGAGATGGTGCTGGGCATGTGCATCGCGCTGCTGCTCTGGCGCCCCTTCCGGGGTGAGAAATGGGTGCGGGTGGCGATCCTGCTCCCGCTCGTCGCGACCCCCGTCGCCGTCGGCATGATGTGGCGGCTGATTTTCGATCCCAACATCGGCTTCGCCAACCAGCTGCTGAATTTCCTGGGCCTGCCGTCCCAGCCCTGGCTTTCCGGCACGGACACCGCGCTGCCCACCCTGGTCTTCGTGGACATCTGGCAATGGACACCCATGGTGGTGCTGATCCTGCTGGCCGGGCTGACCTCGCTTTCGGACGAGCCGGACGAGGCCGCACGCATCGACGGCGCCAACGCCTGGCAGCGGTTCAGGTACGTGACGCTCCCGCTGGTCATGCCGACCGTCGTCGTCGCCGTCCTGCTGCGCAGCATCGACGCGCTGAAAACCTTTGACATCCTGTACGCGACCAAGGGCAAGGGCGGCGGATCCTTCAATGAGGTGGAGACGCTGAACGTGTACGCCTACGGCCTGAGCTTCGACTACAACAAGTACGGAGTGGCGTCCGCGGTGCTGATCATTTTCTTCCTGATCATTGTCGCCTGCATGTTCCTCCTCACGCGCCGACGGAAAGGCAGCAAATCATGAGCGCCCCAGTGGCCGAACGCACGGTCCAGGCCCCTCCTGCCGTCCCCAAGCGCCGGAAGAAGCCCCTCAAGTCCCGGGCCTACAAGGTTTTCCGGGCCGTCACGCTGATCCTTATAGTGCTGATTTTCATCGCGCCGCTGGTGTGGATGCTGGCGGCCTCGTTCAAGACCAATGTGGACATCTACGACGCCAGCAAGTCCGTCTTCTTCACGCCGACGCTGGAGAACTATGACAACGTGCTGGCCCGGAACAACTACTTCCAGTTCATTTTCAACAGCTTCTGGGTGGCCTTCACCTCGACGGCGTTGTCCCTGGTCCTGGGGGTGCCCGCGGCCTATTCGATGAGCCGCTTCACGATGGGCCGCTCCGCCATGGTGGTGCTGATGGCACGCATCATTCCCGGTGTCAGTCTGCTGGTGCCCTGGTACTACGTGTTCTCCAACCTGCATCTGGTCGGCGGATTCGGTGTGCTGATCCTGTCCCACATGTTCGTCGCGCTGCCGCTGATCGTCTACATCATGATGTCGTTCTTCGATTCGATGCCGCTGGAGCTGGAGGAGTCTGCCCAGGTTGACGGGCTGACGCCGATCGGTGCGTTCCGCCGGATCACCCTGCCGCTCTCGCTCTCCGGCATCGCCACGGCCGGCATCCTGTCCTTTATCTTTTCCTGGAACAACTTCATGTTTGCGCTGGTGCTCTCCGGCGCCAACACCAAGACCCTGCCGGTGGCCATCTTCAACTTCGTGTCCTACGCCAGCATCGACTGGGGAGGGCTGATGGCCGCGGCCGTCGTCGTCACCGTCCCGATCATGGTGATCGCCCTGTTCACGCAGAAATACATCGTCACGGGCCTTACCGCCGGTGCCACGAAAGGCTGACAATGACTGTGCTGGCCGAACCTGCGCTGCACCCGGAACGGGCGGGATCCATGCGCATTGTCCGGATTGAAACATTCCTGGTCCCGCCGCGCTGGCTCTTTGTCCGGATCGAGACGGACAACGGCATCGTCGGATGGGGCGAGCCGGTCGTGGAGGGCCGCTCGGAGACGGTGCGCACCGCCGTCGAACAGCTCGCCGAGCTGCTCATCGGGGCGGATCCGCTGCGGATCGAGGACCACTGGCAGGTCATGACCAAGGGCTCGTTCTACCGCGGCGGGGCCATCCTTGCCAGCGCGGTGGCCGGCCTGGACCAGGCGCTGTGGGACATCGCCGGCAAACACCTGGGCGTGCCCGTGCACCAGCTGCTGGGCGGCCACGTCCGGGACCGGATCCGGATGTACGGCTGGGTGGGCGGTGACGAGCCCGCCGAGGTGGCGGATGCCATCGCGGCCCAGCTCGACGTCGGGCTGACCGCGGTTAAAATGAACGCCAGCGGGCGGATGCACCCGATCGGCAGCGTAGCCGAGATCGACGGCGTGGTGGAGCGTGTTGCGGCGGCCCGTGAGGTGCTGGGCCCGCACCGGGACGTCGCCGTCGACTTCCACGGCCGGTTCACGCTGGCCAATGCCCGCCGCGTGGCGCCGCTGCTGGAACCGCTGCGGCCGTTCTTCCTGGAAGAGCCGGTGGTGCCGGAGAACTCCCACCTGATCTCGCAGCTGACCGCGGCCACCTCCATCCCGGTCGCGACCGGGGAACGGCTGTACAGCCGGCAGGAATTCCTGCCGGTCCTGCAGGCGGGCATCGCGGTGGCACAGCCGGATCTTTCGCACGCCGGCGGGATCACCGAGGTCCGCAAGATCGCCTCGCTGGCCGAGATCTTCGACGTCCAGCTGGCTCCGCACTGTCCGCTGGGCCCGCTGGCCCTGGCGGCCTGCCTGCAGGTTGGTTTTGCGACACCCAACTTCCTGATCCAGGAACAGAGCATCGGCATCCACTACAACCAGGGCGCCGAAGTGTTGGATTATGTGCTGGACAAGGAGCCGCTGAAATTCGTCAACGGGCACATTGAAAGGCTCACCGGCCCGGGGCTGGGCATCGAGATCGACGAACGTGCCGTCCGCGAGGCGGACCGCCGCGGCCATGCCTGGCGCTCCCCGGTGTGGCGCCATGACGACGGGTCATACGCCGAGTGGTAAACGCCGCAACCTTGAAGGAGCACACCATGGACCCGCAGGATTTCCTCACCGGACTCAGGAACGCCGGACTGCTGGCGATCGTCCGCAGTCCGGATCCGGAGGCCGCTATCCGTGCCGCGGTCACCGTCCTGCAGGAGGGTTTTCGCTACGTGGAGATCTCCCTGAACACGGCGGAGGCGCTGCGGGTGATCGAGGCCGTCCGGCGGCAGGCACCGGAGGAGTCGCTGGTGGGCGCCGGTACGGTGCTTTCGGCCGACGACGTCGCTGGGGTCCTGGCGGCGGGGGCACAGTTCATCGTGACCCCGGCACTGAGCCCGAGCGTGGCCGAATCGGTGCGCCTGGGCGTGCCGGTGATCGCCGGAGCCATGACGCCGACCGAGGTCTACTCGGCAGTCGGGCTTGGCGCGACCGCGGTCAAGCTCTTCCCCGCCTCGCTGGGCGGCCCGGCCTACCTGTCCGCCCTGCGGGATCCGTTTCCGGATGTACCGCTGGTCGCCGTCGGCGGCGTTGACCAGGCCGCGGCCCAGGACTACCTGGCCAGGGGCGCCGCCGCCGTCGGGCTTGGCGGTCCGTTGTTCAAGGATGCAGCGGCCGGCGGCAGCCTGGCGGAGCTGCGCGAACGCGCCCGGCATTACGTCCAGCTGGCGGCGGCCAGCGGGGGGCGGTGATGGCATACCCGCCGCCGGCCGATGTGCTGACCTTCGGGGAGACCATGGGATCGGTGCGCGCGGCGGGCCTGATCCGGGATGGCGGACCGATGGACCTGTCCCTGGCCGGCGCGGAGACCAACGTCGCCATCGGGCTGGCCCGGCTGGGCCACTCGGTCCGCTGGGTGGGCCGGCTGGGCGACGACGAAGTGGGCCAGCTGGCCCGGCGCACGCTGCGCGCCGAAAATGTGCTGGCGGATCTGGCGCCCACGGACGGATCCCGGCCGACCGGTCTGATGCTGTTGGAACGCCGCGTGGCGGACGTGTCCCGGGTCAATTACTACCGTGCGGGGTCCGCCGGATCGGCCCTGTCGGTGCAGGATCTTGAGCCGGCCTTTGCGGCACCGCCCCGGCTGGTGCACCTGACCGGCATCACACCGGCGCTGTCCGAAAGCGCCGCGGAGGCCACGCTGTGGGCGGCCGCCGCAGCGCGGTCCGCGGGCGCCATCTTGTCCCTGGACGTGAATTACCGGGCCAAACTATGGTCCCGGCAGGATGCCCGGAAGGTGCTGGTGGAACTGGCCCGTTTCGCGGATATTGTGATCGCCTCCGAGGACGAGCTGGAGCTGGTACTGCCGGCGACCGGCGGCGAACCGGAGCCCGGCCCGGCGAACGCGGGCAACCTGATCCGGGACGAGGCGGAGACCGTGGCCCGTCTCGCGGAGCGCGGGGTCGCCGAGGTGGTCATCAAACGCGGCGCCCGCGGAGCAACCGCCTGGCGGGACGGCGTCGCCGTCAGCGTGCCGGCACGTCCGGTGAACGTCCTGGATACCGTTGGCGCCGGAGATGCGTTCACGGCCGGGTATCTTTCGGCGCTGCTGGACGGAGGCGCAGTGGAGGCCCGGCTGGACCGGGGAACGGTGCTGGGCGCCTTCGCGGTCAGCAGGATCGGAGATTGGGCAGCACTGCCGTTCCGGGAGGACCTCCAGCTGCTGGAGCACGAGTCCGGCAGCACCCTGCGCTGACGGCCCGGTGCGGCGGGTCTCTGCTCGGCCGCGGGCGGCCTTCGACAGCCGGGGTCTGGCTCCGCCGGTCCGATTATGACGGGGCGGTTTCGGAGAACGGCAGCCACCTTCCGTAGACTGCAGTCATTCTACGAATAGCATCAGCCGGACCGTAGCTGCTTTGTCCACCGACGTACGGGCAGCGGACCGGTGTTGCGGGGCACTGCCGCCGGCCATCCCTTGCGCGGCAGCCGCCGTCGTCCGGGCCGATTCCGTCCGGCCGCCCTCGCCGCCCACCGTTAATTGGACGCGCAGCAGGAGACCTTCAGTGTCATACGAAACCACAATCCCCACCTCGACCAGCATCAGGCTCAGCAGCGAGGAAATTTTCGCGGCCCATGAGGGCGGCAAACTCTCCGTCAGCAGCAAGGTCCCTCTGGACACCCTGCGTGATCTGTCCATTGCCTACACCCCGGGTGTGGCCGAGGTCTGCCGGGCCATCCACAAGGACCCGGAGCTGGCCCGCAGCCACACGTGGGCAAACCGGCTGGTGGCCGTGGTCAGCGACGGCACCGCCGTGCTGGGACTGGGGGACATCGGCCCAAGGGCATCGCTTCCCGTGATGGAGGGCAAGTCCGCCCTGTTCAAGGCCTTCGGTGAACTGGATTCCATCCCGCTGGTGCTGGACACCACCGATGTGGATGAAATCATCGAAACCCTGGTCCGGCTGCGTCCCAGTTTCGGCGCGGTCAATCTGGAGGACATCTCCGCCCCGCGCTGCTTCGAGCTGGAGGAGCGGCTCATCGAGGCCCTGGACTGCCCGGTTATGCATGACGACCAGCACGGGACCGCCGTGGTGGTGCTGGCCGCGCTGCTGGGTGCCGCGCGCGTGGTGGGCAAGAAGCTGGAGAGCCTGCGCGTGGTGATTTCAGGCGCCGGCGCCGCGGGGATCGCGTGTGCGGAAATGCTTCTGGCTGCGGGCATCCCGGACGTGGTGCTGCTGGACTCCCGCGGGATTGTGCACACCGGACGCACCGACCTGACGGGCAAGAAGGCGGACCTGGCCCGGCTGACCAACCCATCGGGGCGGACCGGTGGTCCGGTCGAGGCGCTGACCGGGGCAGACGTGTTCATCGGCGTATCCTCCGCGAAGCTTCCGGAGGAAACGCTGCAGTGGATGGCCGACGACGCCATCGTCTTCGCGCTGTCCAATCCGGATCCGGAAGTGCTGCCGGAGGTCGCGCGCCAGTATGCGGCGGTCGTCGCCACCGGCCGCAGCGACTATCCGAACCAGATCAACAACGTGTTGGCCTTCCCCGGGATCTTCCGCGGCGCCCTGGACGCAGGCGCAACACGGATCACCCAGGCCATGAAGCTTGCCGCGGCCCAGGCCATCGCCGGCCTCGTGGAAGGCGGACTGTCCGCGGACTACATCGTGCCCAGCCCGCTGGACCCTCGCGTCGCCCAGGCAGTGGCGGCCGCTGTCGGAGCCGCGGTGGCGGCGGCCGTGTAGGGGCACCTTACCGTTCGGCGAGGCGGATGGCCTCGGTCGTCGGGGCCGGGACCGGCAGGTTGGCGGGTTCGGAACCCTCACCGTGCCAGCCCGCATCCCGGCCGATCCGGCCGTCGCCGCCAATCCGCCAGCCGGCCCATTGCCGGCGCACCGCGCCGGCAAGTTTCAGGGCTGCAAGCTGCAGCGACCGGGCAGCGATGGCGACGAGCAGGCAGCCGAGGAAGCAAAGGGCGATGAAGGTGAACATGGCTGCCGCCACCAGCAGCGTGCCGACATAGATGAGAAGGTCGTTGACTAGCAGGTCCTGGTACATGGCGGTCCCCTCAGCGTGCCGCGGGTGGGAAGCCCCTCCGTTGGTCCATTTGGTTGCCTTGCGGACTTAGGACACTACCGGCTCAGCAGGGTACGCAACATGCCCCGCGCCAGGCCGGGCAGGATTGGGATCAAGCCGTGATCCAGGGTCACGGAATGATTGCGGCGGTGCGACGGCGGCGCAGCCGGCTTCGGGATCGCCCCACCGCGCGGGGCGCTGCCAGTGCTCAGCTGCCGTCGACGACGGCTTGGATCAGGGCGCCGTATTGCTGGATCAGGTCTTCACTGTCCGCCTGCTCCGCGGCCAGCAGGCGAAAGGTGCGCAGCCCGGCTCCCAGGCCCAGCAGCGCGCACACCACCAGCTGGGTCCGCCGTTTGTCTGCCGAGGCGTCGCCGATAAGCTCGGCGATTCTGCCAACGTACCTCGACTGCAGCTCTTCCCGGGCGGCTTCCCGGTCCGGAGCGTCCTGGATAATCACCGGGGCCATGGCCCAGGGTTCGGGCTCGCCGTTGTCCCGGCGCGAGACTATCCGGCGGACCAACCGGAAACCGACCGGTTCGTCCGTGAGGCTCTCGTCGTCCATGACCGGGGCGCCCGGGGAGGATGCGGCGTAGAGTCCGGCCTTGCTCCCCATCACCTTCATCACCATGGCCGGGGAGTAGCCGGCGCGGGCGGCGACGTCCTTGATGGTCACGGCGGCGTATCCGTGTTCACCGAAAAGCTCGCGGCCCGCGTCAACAATGGCGGTGCGCGTGGCGTTCTCGCTCACCGCGGGGCCAACGTCGAGGCCGGGACGGGAGCCGCCGGCAGGACGGCGTCGTGACCGTAGTCGTCAGCACCATAGTCGAAGTCCACCACGGCGGGCCCGGTGGCCACGAGAACCTGTTTTGCCAGGGCGTGTGTGCGTGACGGATCCCGGGTCGTGAGAATGTACCGTCCGGCAGCTGGAAGGGGCAGCTCGTAGCGCCCTTCCCGAGTGTGCGTGGACGTCACCGATTCCCCGGTCGGTTTGGTGAGCGTCACTAAAGCCTGGTCCAACGGGCCGCCGGCATGCCGGACGGTTCCGGAAATGGTCAGCCGTTCGGAGAGCCGGATCTGTTGTCGGGGGGTTGCCTCCGTAAACTCGAGCACCTGAGACTTCGGAGCCCAACCATCGGCACTGGAAACCACCAGATACCGGCCCGCTCCGGGCAGCACCACGGAGGAGGCGCCATCGTTGTCGGCCCGGCTCCAGTCGACGGGCTCACCGGTGGTATGCAGCACGGTAACCACGGCGTGCCGGAGGGGCCGCTGGTCGGAGTGCACGACGGTTCCCCGGACCACTATTTCCCCGGTTTCCATGTCCAGCCCTGCCGACGGAACCGTCGTCGTCGGCTCCTTTTCGATGGTGATGGCCGTTGGTGCGGCCGCCCTGGCGGTGGCTTCCCTGACAGTGACCCCCGTGCCCGTTTCCTTGGCTGCGGCTCCGTCCGCTGCGGATGCCACCGCCTGCGGCGCCACTGCGGAGGCTCCGGCCGGGACCGGCCGGAACTTCGGGATGAAGGCCGTTACCCCGATGGAGAGCAGCGCGGCAATCGCTGCGAACCAGAAAATGTCCTTGAAGGCGTCAAGCCGCGGCAGCGTCACCGGACCAACCCTCAGCGTGACCGAGGTGAGGACGGCTGCCACCGTGGCGCTCGCCGTCGAGGTTCCCACGGCGCGCAGCAACGAATTCAGGCCGTTTGCGGAGGCGGTCTCCGTGATCGGTACCGAACGCATGATCAGGGTCGGCATCGCGGCGTAGGCGATCGCCGTGCCCATGCTGACCACCATGGCCCCGACGATGATCATCCAGACCTCGCTGGTCAGGAACACGCGGGCAACATACGCCACCGCCAGCACCAGCGCACCGACGATCAGCGTGGTCTTGGCGCCGAAACGCTTGGTGATGGCCGCTGAAATCGGCGCCAGCGCCACCATCGCCAGACCGGAGGGAACCATACACAGACCGGCCACCACCACGCTGAGCCCAAAGCCGTAGCCGGAAATCTTGGGCATCTGCAGCTGTTGCGTGGTGGAGAGCATGTTCGCGTACATCGAAAAGCCCACCAGGATGGAGGCCATATTGGTCAGCAGCACCGGGCGGCGGGCGGAGGTGCGCAGGTCCACCATCGGCTGGCTGACCCGGAGCTCGAAGGGGAACCACACGGCCAGGGCGACGGCGGCGGTCAGGAACAGCAGGATCGTCGGCTCAGAGGTCCAGCCCCAGTTGCCGCCCTTGGAGATGGCGAGCAGGAGGGCGGTGAGGGCGATGGAGAGCAGGATGGCGCCGCCGATGTCGAACCGGCCGCGGGTGCGGACCTCCGATTCGGGCACGATGGCGAGCACGGCCAGGATCAGCGCTACGCCGATGGCCGCCGAGATCCAGAAGATGGCCTGCCAGCCCATGCTCTGGTAGATCAGCCCCGAGAGCGGAAGCCCCAGGGCGCTGCCGATGCCCAAGGTGGCGCTCATCAGGGCCACGGCGGAGGCGATTTTTTCCTTGGGCAGCTCGTCGCGCATGATGCTGATGCCCACCGGAATCAGTGAGGCGGCGAAGCCCTGGAAGGAGCGGCCCACGACCAGCCACAGGAAACCGCCGCCCAGGGCGGCAATGAGCGAGCCGATGACCATCATGATCATGGCCACGATCATCATCCGGCGCTTGCCGAACATGTCCGCCAGCCGGGAGACGATGGGCGTGGCCACCGCGCTGGTCAGCAGCGTGGACGTGACCAGCCAGGAGACGTTGTCCGGACTGGTGTCGAGGATTTTGGGGAAGTCCGGCAGGAGCGGGACCACCATGGTCTGCTGCAGGGCCACCACCGTTCCGCTAAGGCACAGGATGGTGATGATGAGTCCCGTGGACTTGCGGCTGGCGTTTTTTGCCGAATGGGCGGACACGGACTTCCTCCGGAGCGTGGGGCGGTGAACGGGCGTTCACCCTCCAGTGGACCACCGTTCACCGCCCGCCCGCAACAATGGTTACCTACGTCTCATCCGGTCGGCGCGCGGAATTATTTATGCGGGCACCAGGCTGCCGCGCGCTCGGCTCCCGATAGTTGGGTTGGTTAGAACGTGGGCGGATTGGCCGGCTGGTTCGGGTCCGGCGGCATCGGCTGGCCGTAGGGCTGGCCGTAGTTTCCGGTACCGGGTTCGGGGTTGCCGCCCGCGAGGCGTACCAGTTCGGCGGTGTTCTGCGCGGTTTTGATGCTGGCCAGCAGGGACTCGATGCCAATACGGACAAGGACAAGGTACACCAGGGCCACCAGCGGCCCCAGGATGAGCAGAACAACCACTCCGAGCACCCCGTTGATGGCTCTTCGCGGTTGGTGGTGAATCTGGGGTTCGTGTCGTAGCACGGTAGGGGCCCGTGGCCCTGCTGGGATGGATGTGTCTAGCATTCTCCCCAGGTCAGGAACCACGAGCCTTGAATCAGCCTACCCAGTCGTGCCCGGATGCGGCCTCGACACTCTTCAATCTCCCCGATTATCGAGTCATCTCTGTCATCAGTGATGACGCCGCCGGCATCCGGGTGGTGACCGTCGCCGCAGACTTCCCGCAAGCCTGTCCCGTCTGCGCAGTCCTCTCCCTGAGGGTGCATTCGCGCCGCATTCAGCGGGTACGTGACATCCTCGTCGCCGGGCAGGTGAGGGTCATGTGGTCCAAGCGCCGGCTTTTCTGCGACGAGGCTGAGTGTGCCCGGAATACTTTTTCCGAGTCGACCCCTCAGGTGCCGCGGTTTGCCCGGTCCACCACGCGATTGAAGGAAACCCTCAAGGACGCCGTGATCAGCTCCGGCCGTGCGGCGTCCGAGGTTGCGGCCGCATTTGGTGTCTCCTGGTGGCTGGTCAACACCGTCCTGGCCGCCGCCGCCTTGGCCCTGCCGTCGGCGGACCTGCTGACGCCGGCACGGCTGGGCATTGACGAACACCGGTACCGTTCCGTGCGCTGGTTCAGGAACGAGGTCACGGGCAAGTGGTCCCGGTACGAGCCGTGGATGTCGACCATCGTGGACGTCGATACGGGCCAGGTGCTAGGCATCGTGAACGGCCGCGACAGCCGCGGCGTCGGCGCCTGGCTCAAGGCCCGCCCCGCCGCCTGGCTGGCTGGCATCGAGACCGTCGGCATTGATCCATCAGCGGCGTTCCGAAAGGCCCTGCGCGAGAACCTCCCCGACGCCGCCGTCAGCGTGGATCACTTCCACATGATCCAGCTTGCCAACGATATGCTCACCAAGGTCCGCCAACGGGTGTCCCGGGAGCAGAACGGGCGGCGGGGCCTGAAGACGGACAAGGCCTGGGCCCACCGGCAGCTGCTGCTGCGCGGCTACGACACGCTTTCGGAGGCCGGCAGGAAACGCCTCAATGAGGTGTTCGCCACCGATGACCCGACACAGGAACTCGCCGCTGCCTGGGGCGTGAAGGAAGCGCTGCGGCTGATGCTCTCCGCCACCAATCCGGCCAGCACGAAAGACCGGAAGGCCTTCTTCGAACGCCAGGTCAAGGCCGCGGCCATGAAGGAAACAGACCGGCTGCAGGCGACCGTGAACAAATGGTGGCCGGAGATCCAAACCCTGCTGGCCACCCGGGTCACAACAGCGAAAGTCGAGGCAGCTAACACCATGATCAAAAACATCAAACGGATCGCCCGCGGGTTCCGTAACCCAACCAACTACCAGGCACGTATCCTATTGAGAAGTGCCGCCCGGACGGTGGCATGAATTCATCTCAGCGGGCTGGTATTCACCACGAAACGCGAAGAGCCCCGTTGATCCTAAACGATGCAACAACAAAGAATAGATAGGAAAGGGCGATGACGACCATCACCAGGATATAGACGACTTTGGCCACCGTCGGGGCGATATATCTGTTGAAGCTCAGGTCAAAAAGGCTTTTCATTTGTTTCCCCTCAATTGTTTGGGCGCGCATCCTTGGAAGCATGAGTCACCCACGGCCGGCGCCGCTTATTACTGTAGTGCGGCGCGTCGGTCAACGGTCAGCAAAACACGCATTGGCAGCATTCGAATTGATTCATCACCCGGCTATTGCGGCCTGGGCGCGGAATCATTCGAATTGTTCAGGCAGTGCTACCGGCAGAGTTTATTCCGCCGGTTTGCTATCTGTTGCTGCTAGCTTCCACTCAGCATTCGCTGGAATACTTATGCCATGGGACAGATGATTGCACTTGGTGCAGGGCTCAATGCTTATCTGGCGTTGCCGTCCGGGTATACGGACGGCGGCGCGGGAGAAGCCGGGGGCATTCGGGGAGCCCTGATCGTGGTTCACGAGGTGTGGGGGCTGGTGGCCCATACGAAGGATGTGGCCGACCGGTTTGCCGCCGAAGGCTATCTGGTCATCGCCCCGGACCTGTTGGCGAAAGACGGGCCGGACCCGGAGCTGGCCGCCGAGCTGGAGGAGAAGCTGTCCGATCCGCAGGCGCGCTCCCAGATCCAGCCCAAACTGCGCGAGGCGATGGCACCGCTGCGGGCCCCCGGATTTGCCGAGAAAACGCTGGCCAATATGCGGGCCAGCTTCGACTATCTAACACGGATACCGGCCGTGGCCGGCAGGATCGGGGTCACCGGATTCTGTTTTGGCGGCACCTATGCGTTCTCGCTGGCGGTGCACGAGCCCCGGCTCAGGGCCGCCGTGCCGTTTTACGGGCACGCGGACTTCGATGTGGAGCAACTGCACAGGATTTCCTGCCCCGTCCTAACTTTCTACGGAGATAAGGATGAGGCGCTCGTCTCAAAGCTGCCGGAGCTGAAGGATTCAATGCGGGAAGCCGGCGTGGATTTCACCGCGGTGGTGTATCCGGGCGCGGGCCACGCCTTCTTCAACGACACGAACGGCCGGACCTACCGGGAGGACGCAGCCGCGGACTCGTGGCGCAAATCCCTGGACTTCCTAGCCGCGAACCTCGGGTAGGGTCTCCGCGCGGCCGTGGACGGCCTGCTTCGACCACCGGGAACGCGGGCGGCCATGGTCGACCTCAGGTGACCGGCACGAGCCAGATGCTGTACTCCTCCAGGTAGAGCAGCTTGCGCTCGCCGGTGCCGTCCTTCCTGATCCAGAGGGCACCGATTCCCGGTGCGCTCTCCACCACCTGCCCGCGGTGGACCACCAGGTCAAGGATCCTGGCCTCGACAATGTCGCCGCGGTGCAGCGGGGCAAGGCTTCTGACGCGGGTAAGCGCCGGGGCAGTTTGTGCAACGGCATCAACGGACATGGCACGCCTCCTTGACTGGCCTTCCGGTCCGCAATGGACCGTAAATCCAGTCTGGCCTGCCGATGTTGCGCCGGCGTTTCGCCCCGGTTAGCTTTGGGTTCCGGTTCGATGAACCCGCGGATGCGCGAGAGGCCAGCGCCAGCGCCGGCGGTCAGCGGTAGCGGCGGCGCAGGTTCTCCTTGCCGGACGGGCCCGGCGTGGCATCCGCAATCCACGGACCGGTGCCCTCGGAGACGTCGATGATGCCCTCCTCCAGCCACGTGTAGTCACCCGCCATTACCCGCGCGGAAAGCCGCTTGTCGCTGTCGTCCGTGTTGTGCCACAGCTCCGCGAACAGCGCATCGACCCGGATCCTGGCCTGATCACAGAACGCATCGGCCAGCTCGATCGACTGCCGGCCCCGGATGGGGTCCTTGAGCCGGAGCATCTCCGCCCGGCTGCAGCAGGCCGCCATGGCAAACAGCTCCGCACCGATGTCCACAATCCGGCCCAGGAACGCCTGCTTGTACTCGAGCTTGGCCTGCCAGCGGCCCATGCCGTAGAAGGTCTGCCGGGCCAGCCGGCGGGATTGGCGCTCCACATAGCGAAGCTGCTTGGCCAGCGGACCGAACTCGTTGTAGGAACGGGGGTCCATGCCCCTGCCGACGGCCAGCTGGGGCAGCCATTTGGCGTAGAAGCCGCTGGCCGCCACGGCGGCCTTGCCCTTTTCCGCCAGCGAGGCCGTGGCTGAGGCCAGATCGCCGGCCGCGCTCAGGTGCGCGTCGACGGCCTCGCGGGCAATGAGGAGGTGCATGATTTCGGTGGATCCTTCAAAGATCCGGTTGATGCGCGTGTCCCGCAGCATCTGTTCGGCCGGAACCGCCCGCTCGCCCCGGGCAGCCAGGGACGCCGCCGTCTCATACCCGCGCCCGCCCCGGATCTGCACCAGCTCATCCGCGCAGCGGTACGCCATCTCGGAGGACCACAGCTTGGCCAGTGCCGCCTCGATGCGCACGTCCTTCATGCCGGAATCGGCCAGTTCCGCGGAGAGCTCGAATACCGCCTCTAGGGCGAATGCCGTCGCGGTCAGGAAGGCGATCTTCTTGCCCACCGCCTCATGCTGGCCCACCGGTTTTCCCCATTGGGTGCGGGCGTTGGACCATTCACGGGCGATCTTCAGCGACCACTTTCCGGTGGCGGCGCACATCGCAGGGATGGACAGACGGCCGGTGTTCAGAGTGGTCAGCGCAATCTTCAGACCTTGTCCCTCGCGGCCCAGCCGGTTGGCGGCCGGTACCCGCACCTGGTGAAACCGGGTGACACCGTTCTCGATGCCGCGCAGGCCCATGAAGGAGTTGCGGTTCTCGATGGTGATGCCCGGGGAATCCGCCTCGACCACGAAGGCCGAAATGCCGCCCTTGGCCTCGGTGCCGTCCGGAAGAATGTGTTTGGGGACCTGGGCCATCACCACGACGATTTCTGCGATGACGCCGTTGGTGGTCCACAGCTTGACGCCGTCCAGGATGTATTCGGAGCCGTCCGCGGAGAGTACGGCGGTGCAGCCCATCCGCGCGGGGTCGGAGCCGACGTCCGGCTCGGTCAGCAGGAAGGCGGTGACCGCGCCTGCCGCACAGCGGGGCAGGTATTCCTTCTTTTGCGCCTCGGTGCCGAAGACCTTTACCGGTTCCGGCACCCCTATCGACTGGTGCGCGGAGACCAGTGCACCGAAGGCCGGATGCACCGAGCCCATCAGCTGGAGTGCCCGGCCATAGTAGGCCAGGGTCAGCCCCAGCCCGCCGTACTCGCGGGGGATCTTCATGCCGAAAACACCCAGCTCCGCCAAGCCGGCCAGATATTCGTCCGGGATCAGGGCATCGCGTTCGATCCGGGCGGAATCGATCGTCTCGCAGTAGGGGCGCAGGCGCTCCAGGAAGGCTTCGCCGCGTTCGACGTCGTCGGGCCGGGCCTGCGGATGCGGGTGGATCAGCGACAGGTCAAAATTGCCAAGATAGAGGCCCTTGGCGAAGCTTGGCCGCGTCCAGCTGGTCTCGCGGGCGGCCTCGGCGACCTGACGGGCCTCCTGTTCGGTGACTTTCGGTGCTGCGTTACCCGTGCCGCTTCCCGTGCCGCTTTCAACCTTGGTGCTCAATGTGGCCCCTTTCGATGGCCCCTTTTGGTCGCCACTGGTCGTGGCGTGGGCCGGCTGCTGGCTCTTATGCTACTCGCGGGTAGCCTGCTGGGCCATGGGTTCAGGGATCTGGGATTTCCGGCCTGGCCCGGCAGGGCCCGGCGCGCATTGACGCCGGTGCCGCAGCGCCGAATAGGCTGGAGCGTATGACCGAACACGCCGCGGGTTTCGCCGCACCCGACTTTGACGCCGTGCGCGAGCTCTTCGACTCCATGCTCGACGCCGACGCCGGCTACAGCGCCCAACTCGCGGTGTACCACCAGGGCCGGAAGGTGCTGGACCTGCACGGTGGCCCGGACATCGCCGCGGAATCGGTGACGGGGGTTTTCTCCTGCTCCAAGGGCGTTGCCGCGCTCGCCTTCAGCCTGCTGGTGCAGGAAGGTCTGGTGGACCTGGACGCTCCCGTCACCAGCTATTGGCCCGAGTTCGGCGCTCACGGCAAGGACCAGCTGGCCGTCCGCCAGCTGCTCAGTCACCAGGCCGGGCTGGTGGGGGTGCCGGGCGGATTCGCGATGGATGAATACAACGACTCGCCCGCCGTCGCCGCCCGGCTGGCAGCCGCGGTGCCGTTCTGGCGTCCGGGAAACGCGTTCGGCTACCATGCGCTGACCATGGGCGTTTTCCTGGAGGAGCTGTGCCGGCGCGTCGCGGGCAAGCGGTTGCAGGCGCTCTACAACGAGCGGATCCGCGTGCCGTTCGGGATCGACATGTTCCTGGGGCTTCCCGCGGAGCTGGAGCACCGCTACCGGGACGTCCTCTTCGACGAGGACCCGGCGCAGCCGTTTGCCGATCCGGCGGGTATCCCGGGGATGGCGGGCAACGTCCGGGCGGGGAATCTGCTGGCCTTGCCGAATGTGCGCTCCGTCCGGGCCGCCGGCAGCTCCAGCGGCGCCGGTGTGGGATCCGCCGTCGGACTGGCCAGGCTGTACGCGGCGGCGAGCACGGGCGTAGACGGTGCTGAGGGCGGCCGGCCGTTCCTGCGCGCGGAGACCGTCGCCGCGATGAGCCAGGAGCAGGTCTGGGGCGTCGACAGGGTCTTCAGCGAGGAGAGCGCCTACGCCATCGTGTTCATGAAATCCCATGCGCGTCGGGACTTCGGCAGCCAGAAGGCCTTTGGGCACGACGGCGCCAACGCGGCTTTGGGCTTTGCCGATCCCGCGTACGGGCTTGGCTTTGGCTATGTCCCGCAGCGTGCGGAGGAGGGCGGGACGCGGGGGCGGGGCATGCGGTTGAGTGCGGCGGTCCGGCAGGCGGTGCTGGCCCTGGGATGAGCGCCGATGACGGGAGGGTGACGAAGACCTCCGGCGCAGCCGACGACGACCGCTGCCCCTGCCTGAGCGGGGAGACCTACGGCGGCTGTTGCGGGCGCTTCCACCGCGGCGACGCGGACGCTCCGACCGCGGAGGCTCTGATGCGCTCCCGCTACACGGCCTTTGCTCTCGGGAACCTGCCCTACCTGCTGCACAGCTGGCATCCGGACACCCGGCCGGGCACGCTGGAGCTGGATGCGGCGATGCAGTGGCGGCGGCTGGACATTGTCCGGACGGTGCGCGGCGGTCCGCTGGACGTCGAGGGGATAGTGGAATTCCGGGCGTTTTACCGGCAGGAAGGTGCCGCGGGCGTGTTGCAGGAGAGCAGCCGGTTTGTCCGCCAGGACGGGCGCTGGGTGTATCTGGACGCCGAGCAGGTCGACCTCGGCTTCTGACGGCGGCGGTGCAGCGGCCTAAGCTGAAACCATGACTACGACGGATACCAGCACGGAATTCAGCACTAAGGGTGCCTACGTCACCGGCGGCGCGGAGTTCAACCGGGACACCAACTACATCGAAACCCGCATCACGCGGGACGGTCGCGACGGTTATCCGGTAGAGCCGGGCCGTTACCGGCTGGTGGTGTCCCGGGCCTGCCCGTGGGCGCACCGCTCGACGATTGTCCGCCGCCTGCTGGGGCTGGAGCAGGCCATCTCCATCGGTGTCTGTGGCCCCACCCACGACGCACGGTCCTGGACCTTTGATCTGGACCCGGGCGGCAAGGATCCGGTGCTTGGCATCGGGCGCATCCAGGAGGCCTACTTCAGACGCTTCCCGCGCTACCCGCGCGGCATCACCGTCCCCGCCGTCGTCGACGTTCCCTCCGGCGCCGTGGTGACGAACAATTTCCCGCAGATCACGCTGGACTTCTCCACCGAATGGGCAGACTTCCACCGGAAGGGCGCGCCGGAGCTCTATCCGGAGGCGCTGCGCGGCGAGATCGATGTGGTCAACAAGCGGGTCTTCACCGAGGTGAACAACGGCGTGTACCGCTGCGGGTTCGCCGGGTCGCAGCAGGCGTATGAGGCCGCCTACGACAGGCTGTTCACGGCGATGGACTGGCTGGAGGAACGGCTCACCGTCCAGCGCTACCTGGTGGGGGAGACCATCACCGAGGCCGATGTCCGGCTGTTCACCACGCTGGTCCGCTTCGACGCGGTCTATCACGGCCACTTCAAGTGCAACCGTTCCAAGCTGACCGAAATGCCGGCGTTATGGGCCTATGCCCGGGACCTTTTCCAGACTCCGGGCTTCGGCGACACGGTGAACTTTGAGCAGATCAAGGCGCACTATTACGTCGTGCACACCGACATCAACCCGACGCAGATTGTGCCCAAGGGTCCGGACACCGGCAACTGGCTGTCCCGGCATGGCCGTGAAGCGCTCGGCGGCCGGCCGTTCGGCGATGGCACCGCACCCACCCGGCCGGTGGATGCGTAAACCCCCTGCCGGCCTGGCCGTGGCGCGCGCCTAGTTGAGGATCTTGAGCGCGGTATTCCAGTTGAAGTCCGGGAACTCCGGGCTGGCCTGCAGCGTCATGACGACGAACTGGAATCCCTCCAGCTCGCGGGCGCGGTTGAGCGGGCCGACGACGAGCGGCCGCATGCCGCCCGCGGCGACCAGGCTGGCCACCGCGGCGTTGGACTCGGGGTTGTCCCCGGCAATGAGGACATCCAGCGGCTGGCCGGCGGTTTGTCCAGTGGCCAGCGTGCCGGCGAAGGTGGTGTTGAAGGCCTTGACGACGCTGGCGTCGGCCGGCGCCAGTCTGGCGATTTCCTCCGCGCCGGAGTTGCCCGGCTCGACCACCAGCGAGTCGAAGGTCTCGACATTGACCGGATTACCGATGTCGATGATGGTCTTACCGGAGAGGGCCTCACCGTAGTTGCCGACCACCTCCTTGGCGGCGTCGAAGTAGAGCGCCAACACGACGAGTTCGCCGGCGGGCACCTCAGCCAGGGTCCCGGAGGTCACCTCCGGGCCAAGCTCCGCGGCGAGGGCCTGCGCCTTCGCGGCGTCCCTGCCGAGGATCTGGACGTTCCAGCCTGCGGCGACGGCCCGGGTGCCGATTCCGCGGGCCATCAGCCCGTTGCCGATGATGGTGATTGTGCTCATGATTTCCTTCTTTCCGTAAGCCGGAGTCCGGGCTGGTCGATGCGTGACGCGCTTCCTTGAATTACTTGAAACTACAATCAATATAGAAGCATGAAGCTTGAAACGTCAAGCATTCTGCCATAATGGCATCATGACCGAACCCAGATGGTTGACTCCCGGCGAGCGGCGGGCGTGGCTGGCGTTGCTGGCCACGACCACACTGTTGCCGGGAGCCGTCGATGCATCTCTCCAGCGCGAGGTGAAATTTTCGCTGTTCGACTACAACGTCCTGGCGATGCTCTCCGAGACGGCGAACCGCACGTTGCCCATGAGTGAGCTGGCGGCGCGGACCAGCGCTTCCCTATCCCGGCTCTCGCACGTGGTGAAGAAGCTGGAATCGCGGGGTTTCATCACCAGGGAGACGCATGCCGAGGATGGCCGTGTCACGACGGCGAGCATCACAGCGGAGGGCCTGGACCTGGTAACGCAGCTGGCCCCGGGTCATGTTGAATCCGTCCGTTCCCTGGTTTTCGACCAGCTGGATGAGGCCGTCGT